>DATIPT010000123.1:0-2324 GCA_035471625.1 Anaerolineales bacterium | reverse complement strand
GTATGCGAGCCAGATCGGGGGGGAACCACCCTGGGTCGAGTTTCGGCCCATCTCCGGTGCGAGGAGAGCGTGGATTGTGCCCAGGGCCATCCCCGCGGAGTCAGCAGAGGCCGCCCGCGAGCGCGTCATGCAAGACGGTTTCGATCCGTGGGCCGTCGTCGTCATTGAGAACGGGGGATCGGATCTGGGCAATGCGGGCGGAGAAGGTGTCGTTCAGGCCCCGAGAAGCACGGATCCCAGTCGGGTGACCTTCGAGGTCGAAGCAGAGCGGGGAGGGTGGCTTGTGGTGGCGGATACCTGGTATCCCGGGTGGAGCGCCACCGTGGATGGCGAGGCAGTCTCGGGATACCCGGCCAACGGTGTGGCCCGAGCTGTTTGGGTTCCCGCCGGCATGCATGAAGTAGTGTGGTCGTACCGACCGGCTTCCTTCCGGACTGGAGTAGCGCTCTCGGGGATCGGAGTGGTCCTTCTGGGGATCCTGATTGGCGTATGGTTCGCACAACGACGTTCCGCGTGATCTGGCCGGCGGCAGCGTCGGCCGCTGCCTGCCTGCTCTTTGTCGGCGCCCGCCTGGTCTCGCACAACTGGGACCCGGCGGCCCTCGCCGAGTCGGGAACCCGCTTCTCGCAACTCGACCCGAACGGGACCGACGGCTACGACGGACAATTCACCTTCACTGTCGCCATCAACCCAGACCCCGCCGTCGCCGGTCCGCACCTCGATCGCCCCGCTTACCGCTACCAACGTATCGTCTACCCTTTGGCAGCGCGGGTGCTGGCTCTGGCCCGCCCGGAATGGATCCCCTGGGCGCTGGTCACGATCGCCGTCCTGGCGGCCGCCGGAGGGGCTGCCTGCATTGCCCGTTGGATGCTCGACCATGGCCAGTGGGAGGGGTATGCGTTAGGATTGGGCCTCTGGGTTGGGGTCGTCGCCAGCGCCGGGCTGTTCCTGCACGAGGCCGTCGCCTACGGCCTGGCAGCGCTCGGTTGGATTCTTCTCCGCGACGGCAGCGTCCGTTCCGGCGCCATCGTGTTGAGCCTGGCACTCCTGGCCAAGGAGACGACGGCACCGTTCTGGGTGGCGGCGATCGCGATGGAAGGGGCGACGCGCGACGCAACCCGCACGGGGCGCCGCTGGCTCGCTGCGGGCGGGATCATCTTCGTGGCCTGGCAAGGGTGGCTGTGGTGGACGTTTGGGGAACCGGGTTTGGGAAGCGGCGGAGCCATGAGCACCCCATTTGAGCTCGTACCGTTGATGGGGTTCCTGCGGATCGGTCAGGTCAGCCCGGAAGCCCTCGGGTTGTTCCTGCTCATTTTCGGGCCGATGGTCATTGTGCCTGCCGTGTGGGGGGTTCTGGCTTCCGCTCGAAGCTTGAAACCCCTGGAGACGCGGCCTGAGGCCGCGGCCCTCTTGTTGAACTCGGCTATCGTCCTGTTGGTTCCATTCTCGACGGCGCGGGAACCGCTGGGCCTCGTCCGGCTGGCGACCGGCCTGGTGTTGGCGGTCTTGCTGTTTGCCGCCGTGCAGGGATTGCGCCGGGTCTTGAACTACTCGCTCTTCTGGACGGCGATGCTCGTGTTGCTCGTCCGCGGCTAGGCGGGCCGGCTCATCCGCCGTCCGTCTCTAAGGGAGGCTTCCTCGATGACCTTGATTTCGGAACTTGGGAACAGGATCGGCTCCAACATCGAGAGGGTGATCGTCGGGAAACCAGAGGCGATCCGCCTGACGTTGCTTGGTTTGCTCGCCCAAGGACACATCCTCATCGAGGACGTCCCGGGAACGGGCAAGACGGTCCTCGCCAAGAGCTTGGCGCGCTCGATCGGCGGGTCGTTCAACCGCATCCAGTTCACTCCCGACATGCTTCCCAGCGACGTGACCGGGGTCTCCGTCTTCAACCAGCGCTCGCTGCAGTTTGAATTTCGACCCGGCCCGATCCTGGCGCAGATCGTACTGATTGACGAGATCAACCGGGCGACGCCCAAGACTCAGGCTTCGTTGCTCGAGGCGATGGAGGAACGCCAGGTGACCGTCGATGGTGTCACCCACGCAATGCCTTCCCCGTTCCTGGTTCTCGCCACGCAGAACCCGATCGAGTACGAAGGGACTTTTCCGCTGCCGGAAGCGCAGCTGGATCGGTTCTTCATGCGAATCAGCCTAGGCTACCCGCTGCTGGCGGATGAGATCCGCATGATGGAAGGTCAGCAGACGGCGCACCCCCTCGACTCCCTGGGGGCCGTGGCGACCGTCGAAGAAGTCGTGCAGGCTCAGCGCCTGGTACGGGAAGTCCGGGTCGCCGACGAGTTGAAGCGCTATATCCTCGATCT
>DATIPT010000122.1:0-4191 GCA_035471625.1 Anaerolineales bacterium | reverse complement strand
ACCCCGTCCGTATCCGAACCGGCTCCGGCCCAACCGCCGAGGCCAGCCCCTGAACCGGTGCAGCCGGTGGCACCGCCGCGCGCCGCCGTCCCTGAGCAGGCCGGCCCCTTGGCCAAGGTCAGCATTGCAGAGCCCCGGATTACGTCCTTCGAGGCCGAAATCCGCAAGCCGGTGTTTCGGATCGGGCGAGCTTCCGACAACGACGGCGTTCTCCCGGTGGCGGCCACCTCGGGAGTCTCCGGCCATCACTGCGTCATCCACTTTGCGAACGGGCGCTGGACCATTCAGGACGAGCAGAGCAAGTATGGCACCACGGTGGACGGCCAACCCATCCCGAAGGGTCAGCCCTTCGAGCTGCATGATGGGGCCGTCGTCGGACTGGGACCCAAGCTGCGAATCCAGTTCCACATCGTGGCCGGATCGAACCCGAACACGCCTTCCTAGGCGCCAGAAAGGCAGGCAGACATGGCTCCTGTTCTCTCACTCTTCCAGGCAAGTCACGACGAGTTGCCCAGGATTTCAAAGGGTTTTCGGAGCGAGTCGAACCGCGTCAAGGCGACCATCGACCGCCTGAACCGCGTCATCCAAGTCTTGGAGGGCGGCGACTGGATCGGCGAAGGGGCCACGGCGTTCTACAATGAAATGCGCACGGAAGTGATCCCGGCGATGAAGCGACTGATGAACGCGCTGGAGATGGGAGCCTCCGTCACCCAGCAGATCAACCAGCTCGTCGACGAACTCGAACAGACGACCCTCGGCTTCTTCGCGGTCATCCTGGCCTCTTTCGAAGGAGGCAGTGCGGGCGCAGGGGCGAGCGCCGGCGCCGGAGTGGGCGGGCAAGCCCCAGTCTCGGGGGGCGGCGGAGGAGGCGGGAGCTCCTCCTCGTCGGAGCAGGCCGGCGCGGGCGGGGGCAGCGGCGGCTCAGCGGGCGGTGGCGGGGCCGGCGGCGGTGGTGGGGGCGGTTCTTGGGACGGTGAGATCGGCTTCCGGCAGGAGAAGCCGGGTCCGGGCGGTGGAAAGCCGCCTGGGCGTTCGGGGCGGCGACGAAGCTCCAGCTGATCGGCCTTTCGGGGCTCCTCCCATTCGAACCCGGCACGAACGACGAAGGGAGCCCCGACCGTTCTGCAGACATTCTCTTGGTATCTGCTCCACCCTGCTGCGAGGCGTCAAACGCAGACGGCCACGAGGCGCAGTGAGGCGGAGCATCCTGTATCCCAGACGGGGGTTCGGCCACGAACGATCGATCCCTAGCCATGATTTCGCGAAGCGCTCCCTCCAACGACGGGGCCGAAACGCCACTCCCGGCCTGCAGCCCCTCAACCCACGCCCTCGCCCGCGGATGCCGCGTCTCCCGGACCCGGGGGAACATCTCCATAGGAGCAACGTGATGAAGACCGGGCTCTTTCGTCTCACCGTCCTGACCCTGGCACTGATCTCCCTTTTGGGGAGAGGCCAACCTGTTTCCGCACAGGCAGGCACAACCTACTTCATCACCGAAGTCGACTCCAGCCAGTTCCCGACAGTCACGTTTCAACTGCGCGCCGTCGACCTGAACAACCGCGTGGTGTCTGGGCTGAACAATGCCGACCTGACAATCTACGAAAACGGCAATGCCGTTCCCGCCGAGAATGTGCAGGTCACACCGCATGATGACGGCCCGATCACCTTCCTCTTCCTCATAGACCACGGTCGCCTGGCGAACTTCAACGAGTTCGGCCCGCAGAACGTCCGCCAGGTTTTCTCCGCCCTGGCCAGCAGCGGCGCCTTCGTGAACGGTCTCGACCAGCTTGAGGTGATGGTGCGAGAGAACATCAACAACGATCGGACCGAAGCGCGGTTGGGACCGACCCAGCAGATCGGGGACCTGACGACGTGGCTCGCCAACTACCCTTTTGAGGTCCGGCGCAGCCAGAATTCCACCAAGGGTCTGGAGGGTGTGGCCGACGCCATTGCCGAGATGGGGAAGCTCGTGCCAGTCCCCGGCAGCCAGACGGCGGTCATCCTTTTCCTGACCCGCTATATCGAAGACCCGGCGCGGTCGGTCGCTGTCGTCGCGGCGCAGAACCAGGCCAGCCAGGCGAAGTCGGAGTTCATTTCCATCTACCCGCTCTCGACAGACCTGGGACAATCCAACCGGGAGCCGCTCGAGATCCTGGCCGAGATTTCCAACGGGAGGTACGCCGCCCTCCAGCGGAACACCGCCTCCGCTTTGGCGGAAGACATCTACCGGGAGATCAACACGCAGCGTACGTACTACACGGTCAGCTACGAGAGCACGATCGCCGATACCGCGACTCGCGTGATAACCGTCAACACAAGTGACGTTTCTCCGGCCGGCACGGTCGGCACATACCAGGTTTCACCCGAGCCGCCCACCGCGAGGATCCAGGAGCCTGCAGAAGGGACGGTTGTCCAGAGGGAGGCCGTCCGCGATTCGAACGGCGAACCCGTCTACAGCCCGGCATCGTTGAAGGTCGTGGTCGAGGCGTTCTTTCCTGACGGCTTCACCCGCAGCCTGCAGTCAGCGGAGCTCTTCGTCGACGGCGCGTCCTACGATACGGTCTCCCCGCCGGCAGGCTCGACCCAGGCCCAGCTCGATTTCGATCTCACGGAGTTCTCCACCGCCGGCAAGAATCCGGTTGCCCTGGAAGTCAGAATCGTGGATTCCCTCGGACTCGAAGCCTCGGCCGAGACTTCGGTGGTCGTCGAAGTGGCTCGGGCGCCGGCCAGCGGCCTCGGCTCCCCGGTCGCCCTCGGGGCGGGCGCAGTGGTGCTGATCTGCATGGGCGGGCTGGCGTTGGTCGCCGTCGTCGGTGGCTTCTTCTTTCTGCGAAGCCGTTCTCAGAAGGCTCCGGCCCCGGCGGCCCGGCCTGCACAGGCCGAGCCGCCGCACACGCTCCTTGCCGGCCGAGCCATGCGGGATCAGGTCCTGGCAACGCTGACGGTTCTGGAGGGGCCGAAAGGCCTGATCGGGGAGGCGGTTAACATCCTCAAGCCCACCACTGTGATGGGCCGCAACCCGCAGACCACCGACATCCACTTCTACGCCGACGAAGAGAGCTCGGTGAGCAGGATCCACTGCACCATCCAGAAGGATGGTGAGGTCTTCAAACTTACGGACAACGGATCGAGCGCCGGAACGAGGTTGAACGGCCGCGCCATCCCGGCCAACGATCCCGTGGTACTGGCCGACAACGACGAGATCGTACTGGGCGACCTGGGCCGGCGCGGGGTCAAGATGCGCTTCAACGCCGTGGCCGAGCCGGGCGAAGCCATGTACAGCGGCAGCGCCGACGACCGGACACGCATCATCGACGAACCGCCGCCCGACGAAGATCACTTTGCCGGCTATGTCGACTGAGGAGGAGCGGTCGCCTGAGGGCGCGAACCCTCCACGGATCGCGGCCGGCGGCGAAGCGCCAACATGTCCAGCATCCTCCTAGGCAGCGACAGCAACCCCGGCGGCCGGACGTACAACGAGGACCGCGCTGCCGTCGACCATTTCGTCACTCGCTCCGGCCTGCGTCTGGACGTGGCCGTGGTGTGCGACGGGGTCGGCGGCGAGGAACGAGGCGAGCGCGCCGCCCAGCTGGCGGTAGACACCGTGCTGGCCTCCCTTCGCAGCAACCCGGAGACCGACGTCCCCCGACTGATCACCCTGGCCGTGCGGGCCGCCAATGCGGCCGTCTTCGCCGAGACCGAACGCCTGGGCAGCAACCAGTCCATGGCCTGCACGATGGCGTTGGCGATGATCGTGGACGGGAAGACGCTGCACATCGCCAACGTCGGCGACAGCCGCATCTACCTCAGCCGGGGCGGAGCCCTCCAGCAGCTCACCCGCGATCATACCTTCGCCAACGTGATGGTATGGCTCGGCAAGCTCACGCCGGAGGCGGCGGCCGCCAACCCCGATGCCGACAAGGTCATGCGGGCCCTCGGACTCCAAGCCGCCCTCCAAGTCGACCAGGGCATCTACCTGAACACCACGGACTATGGCGAGGCGAATGTCTTCGGGCGCGCCGGCCTCCCGCTGCAGACCGGCGATTCTCTCTTGGTCTGCTCCGACGGCCTGGTAAAGAATGTTCCGTCGACCGGCCAGCCAGTGATCACCACCGAGGAGATCGTCCGCTCTCTCCAGACGTACGAAGGCCAGGCCGCGGCCCGCTCTCTCATGAGCACGGCGCTCGGTCG
>DATIPT010000121.1:0-6604 GCA_035471625.1 Anaerolineales bacterium | reverse complement strand
GCGAAGGCCGGCTTTCCCTGGGCCAGCTTCACGGCATCGACCTTCGGTTCGGGTCTCCCGACGGATGACCAGGCGCGGGTATCGGTCGCGACCCTGATTTGCGGCATGATCCCGGTGCGGGTGAGGATGTCCGGGGCTACGTCCGGCCCCGGCTCCGGTGGCGGGAGATCCTCTCCACCGAGGTCGACGGCATGGCCGAGGTAGCCGTCGATCGGCGGGACTTCCTCGCCGCGCAGGACGGCCGCCGCCCGCAGGATCGCCTGGACCGGCTTGAGGTATCCCGTGCAACGGCACAGGACTCCCGAGAGCGCCTCACGGACATCGGCTTCGGAAGGCTCGGGGTTCTCCGTCAGGAGCGCCCGGGCAGCGAGGATCATCGCCGGCGTGCAGTAGCCGCACTGGATCGCCCCGGTCTCCACGAAAGCCTGCTGTAGCGGATCGAGACCGGCGGTCAGCTTCCATCCTTGCTCGGGATGCTGGCCGATAGCCTCGATCGTCGTGATTTCCTTGCCTTCGACCTGCATCGCCAGGAGGACGCAGGCATTCACCGGTTCGCCGTTCAGGAGCACGGTGCAGGCGCCGCACTCTCCGGTCTCACATCCTTGCTTGACACTGAAGACGCCGAACTCCTGGCGGAGCACTTCCAGGAGAGTGGCGTCGGCGGGCACGACCGCGCTGACGCGCTTGCCGTTGAGCGTCAATCGCAGGCGCATCAGCCGGCGACCTCCGACGCCAACCGCCGCACCAGCACGGCGGCGACATGCGACCGATACTCCGCCGAGGCCCAGGCGTCGCCGGCCTCGGCAAACGCCGCGGCGGCGGCGCGACCGGCGGAGGCCGCGTCCCCGTCCGCCACGGCCGCCTCGGCCTCCCGGACGCGCAGGGGCCGGCCCCCATGTCCGCCGATCACGACTCGGAAGCTTTCGCTGTCGGGACGGCCAATCGCCGCCAGCACGATCGCCCGATCGGCCGGGGATCGGGCGACTTGTTCGAAACGGACGGTCGCCACCGATGACCATGCGAACGAAGTCACGATCCGGCCCGGATCCAGCGGGCGGCGATCGAGAAGGCTGTCGACGTCCCAATCCGCGGCGCCCGGCGCCAGCCGGACGCGGGCGCCGATCGCCAGCAGCGCCGCCGCCAGCGGGGAACGACCGTCGCAGGCGAGGACGGCGCCGGCCAGCGTCGCCATGTTGCGCAAGTTCCAGGCGGCCTCCTGCCGACACGCGCGCGCCAGGTCGAGCGACACCAGGCCTTCGGCTTCCACCAGCTGCTGGAGCGTGCACGTCGCGCCGGCAACAACCCGTCCGCGTGACTCGGCCAGATCCGAGAGGCCGAGGTCCTGGAGATCGACGACGGACTCGAGCCGATGGCGCTGCGGCGCGAGCGATGTTCCCCCGCCCAGGGGCCGAGCGGACGCCAACTGTCCCAGGGCTTCTTCGAGAGACTTCGGGCGGTTGTACTTCAACGGGGCCATCGTGGCATCAGTCCGGATAGACTTTCCAGCCCAGCGCTTCCAGGGCTTCGGTATCGAGGCCGGAGATGGGATGGTCCATCATGATCGCTTCGGCTTCGGCTCCGAGGGTTCCGTCCGGGAGCAGGATTTCCCCCTTGGCGCGGGTGGCCCGGGGCTTGCGCTCGATGAGCGTACCGACGAGACGGAGCGGCTGCTCGACCGGAACGTTCTTGCGGAAGCGAACCTCGATCTTGGCCGTGACCATCATGTGCTCGGGCTCTCCGCAGGTCCCAGCCCGGACGGCAACCTCGTCGAGCAGTGCGGTCACAACACCGCCGTGCGCCACACCCGGATACCCTTGGAAGTGTTTCGGGATCGACGTCTTCGCTTCGACCGTCTCCTCCGACGTCTCGTAGAACGAAAGGCGGAACCCGTGGTCGTTCTCCACTCCGCAGACGAAGCAAGTCTTCGATCCGGGCTGTTTGATGGGCTTCGTGCCCCCCACGGCAGGTTTCGTCATGGCGCCAGGCCCGGCCTCAGTCGGCAAACGTATCGATCATGAGGCGGACGTCGCCGCCGACGGGGTACAGGATCGGGCACGTCGCGCCGTTGCGGCGGTATTCCTCAACCTTGGCTCGAGCTTCGTCGGGCGTCCCGGACGCCGTGATCCGCTGAATCAGTTCATCCGTGACGTGGTGCTTCGCCCGGGCGATCTGTTCGTGGGTGGCTGGCCATCCCAGGATCGACTGGATCTCGCCGACGACTTCCGAGGCAACGCCGCTGGCCTTGGCGATATGCGGCTGCTGGGCGAGGTACTGGGTGAGCAATTCGCGGGTGGTGTCGAGGGCTTTCGCCCGATCGTTGTCCACCGAGCACACGACTAGCTGCGGGCGATCGATGTCGTCGAGCGTTCGCCCTGCCCTCTTGGCCCCGCGGTCGAGAGCCTCAAGCGCCTCCTGGTTGTATTCGGGCGGGACGCAGTAGTTGAGGACGACCCCGTCGGCGATTTCGCCGGTCAGCTCCATCATCTTCGGCCCGGTGGCCCCGATGTAAATCGGGACATTCCGTGGCTCGCGGCGTCCGTGGACGACATCGAGCTCGATCCCGGCGACGTTGTGGAACTCCCCATGAAACGTGACCCGCTCCATCCGCAGCAGGCGGCGCAGGACCTCGACAGTCTCGCGCATCGCCTGGAGAGGATTGCGGCGGTCGATGCCGACGTTGCGGGCCAGCGGGTCCCACCAGGCCCCGATGCCGCACAGGATCCGGTTCGGGGCCAGGTCGTCGAGCGTCAGGAAGGTGGCCGCCAACAGACCGATGTTGCGAGTCCAGTTGTTGATCACACCCGAGCCGACCTTGAGGCGCTCGGTGACCGCGGCATAGGCGGCCATGGGTACGATGGCGTCCCGCACCAGGCGGGATTCGGCCTGCCAGACGGCATCGAAGCCCTTGGATTCGGCGTAGCGAACGATCTCGAGGCCGTCGCGCAGGTCGTGGGCGTCTTGGAGGTACAGTGCAGCAGGCTTGGCAGGCATAGGATCTCCTGGGGTCAGGCGGCCCTTCCGCCCGAGGCGTCCCGGTACAGGGCCAGGTCCTCCGGGAGGTCGAGATCGAGAGCCAGGCCGGGGCGGTCGCATTCCGCCACCCGGATGGAGGCCGCAACCGCCGCCGAGATATGGCGGCTCAAGCTCTTGGGCCCGAACTGATATTCTATCAAACCGGGGGGTGAGGCCAGGAATGCGTTGGTGCCGTCGCGGTGACGGTCCGGCGCGAGAACCAGCGAGGGAGACGGCTCGGCCAAGTCGATCAGGGCTTCGATGTCTTCGCTCGTCACCAACGGAAGGTCGGCCGGGACGACCAGCACGGCCGTGGCGCCCGAGCCGACAGCCGCGCGCGTGGCCTGATCCAGGGCCTGGTTGAGGTCGATCGGCGGCCGCTCGGAAAGGGTCCGGGCGCCGTGCCTACGTCCCAAGGCCAGGGCCTCCGAGTCACGCGAGACCAGGAGGGTGCGCTCGATCCGCTCGACGCCGGCGAGCGCCCGCAGGACCCGGCGGAGCATCTCGCGGCTCAGTGCAATTCGCTCTTCCTGGTTCAGGGCCCCCGCCAGCCGCGATTTGGCCCGGCGGATCGGCTTGACTGGAACGATTGCCCAAAGGCTCATGGCGCGGTCTCTCCGACCAGGACCCCGGCAAACGCGAGGACCTCCTCGGCCAGGCGTCGCCGATCTCTGTCTGACCGCATCAAAGTCCGGGTCCGGAAAGACTGGAGCCCGGCCGCCGAAAGATCCCCGGCGCTATCCAGGTCCGCGCTGTCGTAGACCAGTCCCCGGATGACCCCGGAGTAGTGGCCGGCGACGGCCCCGGGCGTCGTCTGCAGGCCGAGCTCGGCCGCCATCTTCGCCGCAGGGCCCTTGACCGCCTTCCCCCCGATGAACGGCGAGACGGCGACGGCGGGTCTATGAGCCACGGCGTCTCGAATGCCGGGAACCGCCAGGATGGGGTCGAGGCTGACCCAAGGATTCGACGGGCACAGGACGATCAGGTCTGAGGCGTTGATCGCCTCGAGGACGCCGGGCGCAGGCCGAGCGCGCTCCACGCCGTCGAAAAGGAACCCGCGGACCCGCGGCTCGCAGGCTCGCTGGACGAAGTAGCGCTGGAATTCGAGGTCCCCTTCATCGGTCCGCACGATCGTGCGGACATCATCGTCCGTCATCGGGAGCACGGTAGAGGCCAGGCCGAGGCCGCGGCCTACTTCGGCGGTGACCTGGCTCAACCTGGCTCCGGCGCGCAGACGCTCCGTTCGGAACACGTGGACGGCCAGGTCGCGGTCACCCAATTGAAACCAGGTCGGGGCACCCAACAGCTCGATCGTCTCGAGGAAACTCCAGGTCTCATTGGACCTTCCCCACCCGGTCTTGCGGTTGGCGACGCCGCCGAGCGTGTAGACCACGGTGTCGAGGTCCGGGCAGATTCGCAGGCCATGCAGGTCGAAGTCATCTCCGGTGTTGACAACGATCGTGAGATCCCGGGCCGGGAGGACCGACGCCAGCCCCCTTGAGAGCTTCGCCCCGCCCACCCCGCCGGCGAGCGCCGTCACCTTCATCGCCACACCGTGACCTCTCGCAGAGACCGGCGCGGTTTCGCCTCGGGCGTTTCGGCCGCCTCCCCCAGCAGGATCATCCCTTGCGGCTCCCAATCGGGCGGAAGATCGAGGGCCTGCGCCGCTTCTTCGGGGCCGAACAGCGGAGCGCACAGCCACACGGCCCCAAGGCCTTCGGCAGCCGCCGCGAGGAGCAGGTTCTCTCCGGCCATGGCGACACTCTGGATCGCCATGCGAAGCTCCGCCCGTGCGCGTCGGGTGTCGCGGTAGGTATCCATGTCTTGCATTGTGAGGCAGACGACGATGGCGCACGGGGCCTTGGTCAGGCGGGCCCGCGAACGGGCGACATCGGCTTCGATCGACTCGGCGCTGGCTCCATCGGCCGCCCGATCGTGGCGCAGCCGGGCCGCCATGGCGTCGGCGAGCTCTTCCCGGATCTCCGGGGAGTTGACCACGGCGAAGCGCCAGGGTTGGCGATTGTGCGCCGAAGGCGCCAGGCACGCTGCTTCGAGCAGGCGCTCGATCGTCGCCGCCGGAACAGGCTGCGGTCGGAACCGGCGGACCGACCGCCTGGCTCGAAGAAACTCGAGCAAGCTCTCGCGGTCTCTCATCCGTGCGCGTCGACGGCCTCGGGTTGAATCGTGAAGATCACCCGCTGCTGGTCGCGCGGTCCCCCATAGCGATCGGCGCCCTGGTACTTCATGGCCAGCCGGTCGATGTGTTCACGGGCGCCTTCGGTCGTCCACCCGATCACCTTTCCTCGCACCTGAACATACCGGTAGTCATTCTGCGGATCGAAGATCGTCAGAGCGACTCGCGGTCGCGCCTTCATATTGCGCCACTTCACCCGCCCCTCGGCGGTGTTGACCCGCAAGTGATCCCCGCTCGTATCGAACCAAACGGGCGTCACCTGCGGCGATCCGTCCGCCATCGTCGTCGCCAGGAAGGCAAAGGCGCGGGCCTCGTCGCGGAGAAGATCCTGATGACTAGCAGGGATTGAACTCTTCACGGCTTCCCCTTTGCTCTTGTCTGGACAATCCAACCGCCCTTCTCATCCCGGCCTCTTCCTTATATAGAGTTTCATGGCCTACCGGAAGAGGTCACGTTCCTCCGGACGGAGGATTTCCGTCATCGAACCGTCTCGCCGTGGGTAGGCCAGGCCCCGGACGTGGATCACGGGCGTCCCTTCCGCCGCCTGGCCCATCAGCATCGATGCCGCGGCGGCGAGCTCGTCCCCCAGCCCAACCTCGGTCACCCGCAACCTGTAGCCGTACAGGTCCTCCTGGCCGCGCAGGTCGACCAGGCAGGGAAAGCCGGCGGCGCCGATGACGACACCGACGGTTCCCATGCGCCAGGGGCGGCCGTGCGAATCAATGATCAGGACCGCCACGTCTTGACCGCCCGCGCGTTGCAGGCGGTCGCGCAGAATCTTTGCGGATCCGTCGGGGTCTTCCGGAAGGAGCAGGACGAGATCCGACTCTTCGCCGGCAACGTTGGAATGATCGATCCCGGCGTTGGCGCAGACGAAGCCGAGGCGATGCTCGACGATGATCAGCCCGGAACGCGAGCGGAGAACGCGGCGGCTCTCGGAGAGAATCAGCTCGACCAGGCGCGGGTCCTTCTCGGTTTCCCTCCCGAGGCGCACGGCCTCTTCCCCGGGCCGCACCGTGCCGAGATCCCGCAGCCGGCCTTCAGACTTGGAGACGACTTTCTGGCCGATGACGATGACATCCCCGCCCTCAAGCGCAATGCCGTCGCGCTCCAGCGCTTGAAGGATGATCTCGGCCAGGTCGTCTCCCGGATGAATGTGCGGGATCCCAGTGAGTGCCGATAGCGTAACCGTGCGGGGCTGCGGCATGGCGTGTCTACGAGGGAAGGTCGATCCCGGTGATTCGGATCCCGGCGCCCTTCATCTTGTAGCGCTTGTTGATCCCGATCAGGACGGAGGTCAGCCCTTCGGCGACGATCGAGTTCTGGAGCGGACCGGCGTCCCAGCCGACGATCCCGGCGGCTTCCACCAGGCGCAGCACCTGGTCCTTGGCGTCCTTG
>DATIPT010000120.1:0-2974 GCA_035471625.1 Anaerolineales bacterium | reverse complement strand
TCGGGCAGGGGCGGGAGAACGCCAAGCAGTACCTGCGGGATCACCCGGAGGTGGCGGCCGAACTGGAGGCCGCCGTCCGGGCCGCGGTCCTGAATGGGCCTGGCGCGCTGCCAATTGAGGAGTAAAATGGTGGCATCCTCGGCGGCAAGACCGTCCGGGGGCTGCGCAGGGGTGCATGGCGCAGCCATGGCTTGACGACGAACCTGGAAACAGGAAATGTGGACTCCGCGGTGAGGTTGGAGTTTTGACTGCTTGCGTGACGGGTTGGAGGGGGAGTAACTAGGGGGAAGTAGTCCCGTGCCTGGGACGCGTCGGGTTGCGTTCCGGGGAGCAGGCGGAGTCACAGGCGCACTCCGGAAGGGTGGAGGGCGTTGATCGAGTCAGGCCGTGGCCGGCAGGATCGGGTCGCGGCTTTTCGATTCGGCGGATCGCGGTTGAAGGATGATGGGCGTGATTACTGCACTGAAAACCAACCCGCGCCGGCCCTCGACTGTGGATGTGTACATTGACGGTCGCCGGAAGGCGACGCTTCCGACCGCGGTCGCGGTGGATCTGGCGGTCGGCATGAGTCTCGACGCGGCCGAGCTGGATTCGCTGCATGTGCAGGCGTCCGAGGCCGAGGCGATGAACAAAGCGGGACGCATGTTGGCCCGCCGACCGCACTCCGAGAGGGAAGTGCGCGTGCGCCTGGGTCGGTCCGGATTCGAGCCTGCCGTGATTGACCGGACGGTGGTGCGGCTTGTGGAGAGCGAAGCCCTTGACGATCGGGCCTTCGCTCATGCCTGGGTGGAGAACCGGATGACGTTCCGACCCCGGAGCGCGGCGATGATTCGGTCCGAGCTGCGCGGCAAGGGGGTGGCCGCCGAAGCGATTGAAGAGGCGCTGGCGACGATGGACGAACGGCAGGCGGCGCAAGCGGCGGCGGATCGGGCCCTGCGGAAGCTGAGCGGGTTGGAGCCGCCCGAACGGCAGCGTCGTCTGTATGAGTACCTGGTGCGCAGGGGGTTTGCACACGAAACCATCCGCGCGGTGGTCCGCTCCATCGAGAGCTCCACCGCCGAAAGCGAAAGCGAGGGGACAGAGTGAACGCATTCCTGGGGATTGGGGTCGCGCTGGTCGCCCTTGTCGTGGGCGTTGGACTGGGGTTTGTGATCCGCCGTCTGCAGGACCAGCAGCGGGCACAGAGCCGGCAGGCGGAAGCGGATTCGGTCGTTGAAGCTGCGCGGGCCAAGGGGCGCGAGATCGAACTGGAAGCCCGCGATGGGGCGTTGCGCATCCGCAACGAAGCGGAGGCGGAGGCGTCTCGCCGGCGAACGGAACTGAGCAAGGAGGAGGAGCGCCTGCGCCATCGGCGGGCCGAGTTGGACGGTCGCGTCGATCAGATCGAGAAACGCGATCAAACGCTGAACAAGCGTCAGTCGGCCGTCGACAAACGGCACAACGAGATCGAGGAGCTCCACAAGCAGACCGTGCTTGAGCTCCAGCGTGTTTCGAGTATGAGCCAGGATGAAGCCAAGGCGCAGCTCCTGGCGGCCGTCGAACGGGAATCGCGGGCCGACATGGTTCGGGTGATCCGTCAGATCGAAGAGGAGGCGCAGGCCGAAGGGGAACGGCGGGCACGTGAGTTGATCGCCGACGCCATCCAGCGCGTCGCCTCCGAGCATGTCGCCGAAGTGACAGTCTCCGTGGTCCCGCTTCCATCGGATGAGATGAAGGGTCGGATCATCGGGCGCAACGGCCGCAACATCCGGGCGTTTGAGCAAGCCGCCGGCGTCGACGTGGTGGTCGACGATACCCCGGAGGCCGTGACGATTTCAAGCTTTGATTCGGTCCGGCGCGAGATCGCTCGCCGGTCGATGGAGAAGCTGGTGCTCGACGGGCGGATCCACCCGGCGCACATCGAGAAGACGGTCGATCAGGCCCGCCAGGATGTCGAGCGGACGATCGCCGAAGAGGGGGAGCGGGCGGCCTTCGAGGCCGGGGTGACCGGCCTCCATCCGGAAATCATCAAGAAGCTGGGACGCCTGCGCTTCCGGACGTCCTACGGTCAGAATCAGCTGGCCCACGCCGTCGAAACGGCGCAACTGGCGGGTGTGATTGCCGCCGAACTCGGGGCCGAGGTCGAGGTCGTCAAGGCGGCCGGGCTGCTCCACGACTTGGGCAAGGCGATGGATCACGAGGTCGAAGGGACGCACGCTTCGATCGGGGCCGAGTTCGCCCGCCGGTACGGTGTCCCGCCCAAGGTCGTCAACGCGATCGCCTCTCACCACCACGAGATCGACCAGGAGTCGGTCGAGGCCGTGATCGTCGAGGCGGCCGACGCGATCAGCGGGGCGCGGCCGGGGGCGCGTCGGGAGAGCCTCGAGCAGTACATCAAGCGGGTGCGCGGGCTGGAGGAAATCGCGAACTCGTTCACGGGCGTTTCGCAGAGCTACGCCCTGCAGGCCGGCCGCGAGGTTCGGGTGATCGTCACTCCGGAAGACATCGACGACCTGGCGGCGACGCACCTGGCGCGCGACGTTGCCAAGAAGATTGAAGAAGGCATGCAGTACCCGGGACAGATCAAGGTGACGGTGATCCGGGAAACCCGGGCGATCGACTACGCCAAGTAGGTAGGTCGTTGGGCGGCGCCACTGTGCTTGCCGCCTTCGGTATCAGGCGGTGAGGCCCCGAACGGATTGCCTCGAGCTGGGTCTCTGGCGCTGACGCTGCCTCGAGACGCGGCTACCCGTCACTCGCCCGCGGGATCCCGTACAAGAACCAGTAGGGCTCCGGCGGGTAGACCTCTTCGAGAAACAGGTCCCAAACAAAGGGGCCGTTGTGAAGCAGGCTTCGCACCACGTCATCACCGAGTCGGGCACCAGCCCGAGTGGTACCGGCCGATTCGTCGTCCAGAAGCCGTTCCAGCAGCCTCTCCAGCGCGACGCGATGTCGGACTTCGGCCGGATACCGGGCCGCCTCGCGCCGGGAGTCG
>DATIPT010000119.1:0-10033 GCA_035471625.1 Anaerolineales bacterium | reverse complement strand
TGGGTCTTCGGGGTCGCCCGGTTGATCTCATCCGCCAGGACGATTTGTGCCATGAGGGGGCCGGGTCGGAACTCGAACTGCCGGGAGGAAGGGTCGAAGATCGACGAACCCGTGATGTCGCTGGGAAGCATGTCAGGGGTGAACTGAACCCGGCTGAAGGTGCAGCCGAGCGATTGGGCCAAGGCGCGTGCAAGCATGGTCTTGCCCACACCCGGGACGTCCTCAATCAACACGTGGCCTCGGCAGAGCAGGCCCGTCAGGACGAGCTCAAGCTCGCGGGGCTTTCCGACCATGACCTTCGCCAGGTTGGTGAGGAGCTTCTGCGCCAGGGGCGGGACCTGGGCTGGGCCAAGCGTCGTCGGAGGATTCATGCGTTCACCTCGATGGCCGGGAGGGGGTTTGCGCACGCGCCGGAGGGCACCGTCTCATCTTCCGGATTCTCGCGCAATTCGGGCGGCATGGTTCCTTCCCGCCAGAGGAGCGTCCGACCACCGAAAATGCGTCTCCAAACTGCCGCTCGTCGCCCCCGACAGGGCCGAGATGGGCTTGACGGTGATGATCCAGATGCCCACACGAAACCAAGCCGACCACGGGGATTGGTGCTGTGGCTTCAACGTCCCTTCGGGGGAGCGCGCCAAGATCTCAATGCGGGTCGACGTCTGAGTCGGTTGTCATGCGGGTGGAGCCGAAGCGGACGATCTGTTTGCCGATGGAGTCCCTAGGTTCGTCACATGTGGACGACCCGGTACGCCACCCGCGTATCGTCAAGCGTGTGCTTGGGGCGCCGCGAAGGATCCGGGGTGCAACGGGGGTCCTGCCGCTAGCCGAACGTCACAATCCGGAGGTGACGATGCCAAGTTGACCCGTGAAATACTACATGTGAAACTTTACATGCCCTTACCGGACGGGCTCCAACCGCGCGTCTCCGCCAAAGCGATCCATTCGGATCGCATCTGAGAGGAAGCTGCCTCGGTGAGCGATTCCCCCCGGGTGGTCAATCGCCCGGCCCCGGAAAGCCCACTTCTCCCCCTCGAGCAGCACGATCTCACAGAACAGACCTATCAGGTCTTAAAGGAGCGAATACTCCACCGGCAGCTCAAGCCCGGCGCGCGGGTGAGCGTTGACGATATCGCTCAGCAGCTTCGGGTGAGCCGAACGCCGGTCACCGCGGCGCTCAAGCGGCTCGCGATCGAAGGGCTGGTTGAGATCATCCCGCGGCGTGGGACGTTTGTCTCCTCCCTGACGGCGCGTGACGTCGAAGAGTTGTTCGTCGTTCGCGCCGTGATTGAACTGTACGCCGCCCGCTGCATCCTGCGGGATGGGAAGACCGACGAATTCCTGCGACGAATCGATGGCCCGATGGCGAAGATGCGCCAGGCGTCGGAGACCGACGAGTACACCGACTACCCGGCGTTCATGGAGGGAGACCGAGATTTCCATTTGGCCCTGGTGGACTTGACGGGGAACTCGCGCCTGGCGGTGGTGTATGCCGAGCTGAACGTCCATATCCAGGTCTCGCGGGCGCACTACCTCAACACCGTGGAAGATGCCATGCAGGCGCTTCGCGAGCACGAGGCGGTGATCGCCGCATTCCGGTCCAGAGATCCCCAGGCTGTCGAAGAAGCTCTCGAACTCCACATCTCCAATGTCAAAGATCGAATTGTGGAGCTGCTGAGCGGGCATGGAGGTCGGTTGTAGTGATGATGGCAAGTCGCCGGACCACGCCCGACCATGCCGACCCGATCGCCGCCTTCCGCCTGGAGGGCCGGGTGGCGCTTGTCACCGGCGCCGGACGGGGGCTCGGGCGGGCGATGGCACTCGCGCTGGCGGGAGCCGGCGCCGACGTGGCGCTGGCCGATGTCAACAACTCGGACCTCGAGGCCGTCGCCGGAGACGTAGACGCCGTCGGGCGCCGGGCGGCGACCTACGCCGTGGATGTCGGCGTGGGGGAGGCCGTCCACGACATGGTCGAGCGCATCGGCCATGACCTCGGACGGCTGGACATCCTGGTCAACAATGCCGGAGTCACGAGCAGCTCGCCCTTCGAGGTCCTTCCCGATGAAGATTGGGACCGGATCGTGCGGGTGAACCTGGGCGGGGTGCACCTCTGCTCGAAATGGGCCGCCCGCCGTTTTATCGAACAAGGGGAAGGCGGTTCTATCATCAATATCGCCTCGATCTCGGGGCTAGTTGGCAACCGCGGCGGGAACAACAGCCACTACTGCGCCACAAAGGGCGGCGTGATCGCCCTGACGCGCTCCCTGTCCGTCGAATGGGCTCCGCATCGAATTCGAGTGAACGCCATCGCGCCCGGCTATTTCGTCACCCCGATGACCGACCGGCTGAAGGCAAGGGATGCCAGTTTCTATCAGGAGCTGATCGGCCGTGTACCCCTGGGCCGCTTTGGGGAACCGTCGGATCTCGCCGGGGCGGTCGTCTATCTGGCCAGCCCGGCGTCGTCTTTTGTCACAGGCAACATTCTCGTCATCGACGGTGGTTACACGGCATGGTGAGGAGACCGACATGACCCAGACACCGGCGCCTGGAGGAGCGAGTTCCGCTGCCGCTGTCGCGATGCGGCAGGGGCGGAGTTGGCGTCAATCGCTGTCGGCTTCCGCCATCTGGATTGTCCTCGTGGTACTGATCATCTTCGCCTATGTCGTATCTCCGGCGTTCCTATCGCCGCGCAACATCGGCGTCTTGCTGAAGCAAGCAGCACCCCTGGGGATCCTCGCTGTCGGGCAGACGCTGGTGATCCTGACCGGAGGGATCGACCTTTCGGTCGCCTCCTTGATGGCCGCGGTGTCGATCTTCGCCGCCGGGCTGGTCAACGGAAGGGATGAACGGGTTGTTCCGGTGGTGCTCATCTGCCTGGTCTTCTCGATCCTGGTCGGCCTGGCGAATGGGTTGATGGTGACCAAACTCAAGATCCCGCCTTTCATCGCCACATTGGGCATGATCCTGATCGTCCAGGGCATCCGTTTTGTCTATTCCCGAGGGGCCCCGAAGACCTACATCCCCGATTCCCTGCGCTTCTTCGGAAGAGATTCGCTGGGGCCGATACCCATGGCGCTGATCGTGTGGTTCGTCATCGTCGTGATTGTCACCTACATCCTCCACCGCACAACATTCGGTCGGCGCCTGTACGCCACGGGAGGCAATTCTCGGACGGCGTATCTATCCGGAGTCGATGTGGACGGGGTCAAGATCGCGGCGTACACCGCCTGCAGTCTGCTGGCAGGCATTGCCGGGCTGATTCTGGTCGGCTATGTCGGGACGGCCGACAACTGGCTGGGACTGGGATACGAACTCAACGCGATCGCCGCCGTGGTCATTGGCGGGACGGTCTTCGAAGGGGGGAAGGGAGGGCAGCTCGGGACGATCGGGGGAGTCCTCATCCTGACGGTGCTGTTCAACCTGGTTCTGATGCTGCAATTCGACGAAGAAGCGCGCCGGATCGTCAAGGGGTTGGTCATTCTCTCCTCCGTCGCCCTCTATGCAAGGCTGAGGGCGCGTAGCGAGTGATCCATGGGGCGAAGAACAGCGAAGGGAGGTGTCGGGGCGAAGAAGCTGTTGATCGAGAAGCTGATAGCCGAGGAAGCGAGCATCGTGAACCGATTCTGTAGAGGAGGATGAGAAAGATGTCGCTCAAAAAGGCCCTGTTCTTTCTAACCCTCGTGTTGGCGCTGGCCGCTTGCGGTGCACCAGCCGAGGAGGCCGGGCCCGTCGTGGCGTCCTGTGATGCCGACGGCATGTTCGACGGCTCAGCCTACGCAAAAGAGCCGCCCTATACGATCTGCTTCAGCAACGCCTCGGTCGCTAACGCCTGGCGCGTGGCGATGGTGGCGAACTTCGACTACGGCATCGAGGAGGCGAAGGCGGCCGGCTTGGTCGACAACTACTACTATGCCGATGCCAATGCCGACTCGGCCAAGCAGATCGCCGATATCGAGGACCTTCTGACCCGCGGCTGTGACGTGATGCTCATCAGCGCCAACACCGCGGATGTGGTCGACCCCGGCGCCAAGAAGGCCATGGAAGCCGGTGTGCCGGTGATCACGCTCGACCGCGACGTCGCCAGCCCGGAGAACCGCGTGTCGTTCACCGATGGCGACTCGTGCGCGATGGGCACCGTTGGAGCCGAATGGCTGGCCGAGGAACTGGGCGGGGAAGGCGACGTCGTCCTGCTCTCCGGTGTTGCCGGCGCTTCACCGGCGGAAGAGCGCCTGCGCTGCGCCCGCGAGACCTTTGCCAAGTACCCCGGCATCACGGAACTGGCGCAGGCGTACACCGAGTGGTCGCCGGCCTCCGGACAGGCTCAGATGGAGGCCTGGCTCACCCAGTTCGGCGGTGACGCGATCGACGGTGTCTGGTCTGACAGCGCCCTCCAGGGCGTCGGCGTGCTCGAGGCCTACAACGCCGCCGGCGTGCAGGTTCCGCCGACCACCGGCGAGGACTGGGCGCTCTGGATGCGCATGGCGTATGAATCCGGTGCGCCGTTCCTGGCGATCAGCTTCCCGAACCGAATGAGCTACTTCTCGGTCCAGGACGCGCTGGCCATGCTGCAGGGCGAGAAGATCCAGTGCCATCACCAGATCGCTCCCTTCCAGCTGACCCGGGACAACCTGAGCGAGTACTGGTCGCCGGAAACTTCGGACGAGCTCTGGCTCGACATGCTGCCCGCAGTCCTGGCAGACTGGGGGAAGTAGCCCTCCGAAAGCACCACGTCCTCGAAGTGCTGGCCGAGAGCATTCGCTCTCGGCCAGCACCTCACCCGCTTCGACGATGGGTATGAGGCGATGGATGTAGAGCACGTCGTAGAGATGCGTGGGATCACGAAGACCTTCCCCGGGGTCGTAGCCCTGGATGACGTCACCTTCCAGGTGAGGCCGGGAGAGGTGCACGCGGTCGTCGGCGAGAACGGCGCGGGGAAATCCACGCTGATGAAGTTGCTGGCCGGCGTATACCAACCCGACTCGGGCGAGATCGTGATCAACGGGGAGGTCGTACGCATCGCCAGCCCGCATGAGGCCCAGGATCTCGGGGTGAGCATCATCTATCAGGAACTCAACCTGCTACCCGACATGAGTGTGGCCGAGAACGTCTTTCTCGGGCGGGAGCCGCGTCATCGCTTCGGTCTACTCAACGACGCAGAACTTGAGAAGAAAGCCCGGAACGTGCTGCAGCGCCTGGGCGTGACGATCGATCCCCATATCCGGCTTGGGTATCTCAGCGTCCCGCAGCAGCAGATGGTCGAGATTGCCAAGGCCTTATCGCTCAATGCGCAAGTCGTGATCATGGATGAACCATCTGCCGCCCTGGGGGCGAAGGACCTCGAGTATGTCTTCCAGATCATCCGTGCCCTGAAGGAACAGGGCGTGGCCGTAATCTACATCTCCCATCGCATCGCCGAGGTCTTTGAAATCGCCGATCGCGTTACCGTCTTCAAGGACGGCCGGGTCGTGGGAACCGAATCCTGCGATGGTATCGACCGCCCCACCTTGGTGCGGATGATGATCGGTCGTTCCTTCTCGGAGACCTTTCCGCCACGTGGGGGGGAACCCGGGAAAGAGATCCTTCGCATCGAGGGCCTGGACGTCGGTCATGCTTTGAAGAACATCAACCTCGTGATCCGGGCCGGGGAGATCGTCGGGGTTGCCGGCCTGGTGGGGGCTGGACGGACCGAGCTGGCCCAATCGATTTTCGGCGTCCGACGGATCGATCGTGGGTCGATCCGGATCGGGTCCCAGGCGCTCTCGGCGATCACCCCCAGGATCGCCCTGCGTCACAAGATTGGCTACCTGACCGAGAATCGGAACGCCGAGGGGCTCGTTCTCGGACAGGGCATTCAGCCGAACGCGGCCCTCCCGAGCCTGGGTGCTCGCCAGCGATGGGGGGTCATCGACCGACGCCGCGAACGGGACGTCGTCCGATCGGCGACCGAAGATGTCCAATTGCGCGCCGCCGCACTCGACTCAGATGTTGAGTCGTTGAGCGGCGGCAACCGGCAGAAGGTCGTATTGGCCAAGTGGTTGATCAGCGGACCGGACCTGTTGATCTTCGATGAGCCCACGCGCGGCATCGATGTCGGCGCCAAGGCTGAGATCTGGGGACTCATGCGCCAACTGGCCGATCAGGGGAAGGGGATCCTGATGATCTCTTCCGAGCTGCCAGAAATCGTCGGCATGAGTGACCGGATCTATGTGATGCATCAAGGGTCCATCGTCGGGGAATTGCCCGGTGAGTCGGCGACCGAAGAACAGGTGATGATGCTCGCGACGTACGGAGACGACCATGGCCAGTGAGACGACGGGTCCGTCGCGCCTAAGCCTGCGACTGCGCCGTCTCTGGGACGAGCAGCGGGATGTCATCATCATCTACGCCATCCTGCTGGGTATCGCCCTGCTGGCTTTCATTGCCCTGCCGACGTTTCGATCGCCCCGCAACTTCTTCAACGTCCTCCGGCAGAGCGTCGCGCTGGGGATCGTCAGTGTGGGTCAGACGGTGATGATCCTGGTCGGCGGCATCGACCTCTCGGTTGGCGGCGTCATCGGCCTGGTTGACGTCTACGCCGCCGGCTACATGGAAACCCACACCGCCCTGCCGCAAGTGCTTGGGATGGTGGTCGCCCTGCTGGGGCTCGGCTTGTTCGTCGGTTTCATCAACGCCAACGTCGTCACGCGCCTGAGGGTTGCCCCCTTCATCGCCACCCTGGGGATGGGCGCCATCCTGCAGGGGTTCATCCTGCTCTATGCGAAGCGACCCGGCGGGGATATCGCCCCGGGCTGGGAGTACTTCGCCGAAGGCATGATCGGGCCCGTGCCGTTCCCGGTCATCTTTCTGGCCATTTTGGTTGCGATCACTTGGCTTCTGCTTAGCCGCACGGTGTGGGGGCGGCATGTGAAGGCCACCGGCGGCAGCGAACTCATCGCCCGCCTCTCCGGGATCCGCACCCACCGTGTGACCGTTTACGCGTATATGTTCTGCAGCTTCATGGCGGCGATGACAGGGCTCTACCTCACCAGTCGCATGGGCGCCGGCGACCCTCAAGTCGGCGGCCTTCAGTTTGAGCGTTTCGACCTCGACTCGATCACGGCCGTCCTGATTGGTGGGACCCGCCTGGGCGGAGGCAGAGGCGGAGTGGCGGGGACGATTGCGGGCGTCCTGATCGTCTCGGTCCTCAACAACATCTTCAACCTGGTCGGTGTGAATCCGTACATCCAATGGATCATCAAGGGCTTGATCTTGCTCGGCGCCGTCGCCATCTACTCGGCGCGGCAGCCATCGGGTGGACGGTGACCGGCGGTGGTGCGGCGTGAACCGCTTCCAGTACGCGCCGAACATCAGCTGGCTCTTCCCGGAGACGCCATTCTCGAGTCGCCCGGCCGTCGTGGCCGGCGCCGGTTTTCGCGCCCTCGAGTTCGGCTTTCCCTCGCACGCCGATCTCGAGGCGCTCGAAGCCGCCGTCATGGACCTCGGGTTGGAGGTCGTCCTGTTCAACCAGGACGTCCCGGTCTGGGACGAATCCAACCGGGGCTACTTGGTCGATCCCGATCGCCGGGATACCTTTCGTCGGACTCTCGACCAGGCACTCGAGATCTGTCGTCGCCTTCGGGCAAGGAAGGTCATGCTTCCGGCCGGGGTTGTCCTCCCGGACGCCGACCGGGAGTCGCAGCGTCAGTGCATGCTGGAGAACCTCCGGGAGGCCGCTCCGCTGGCTCAGGATGCGGGCGTCGTCCTCACGATCGAAGTGCTGAATCCGACGGACAACCCGGCCTACTTCCTGACCTCGCCCGACGAAGCCGCCCAGGTGGTCGATGCGATCGATCACACGAGTGTCGGCTTCCAGCTCGACACCTATCACCTGGCCGCCTTGGGTTTCGACCCGGCGGAAGCGATCCGTCGCCTCGGACGGAGGATCGCCCATATCCAGTTCGCCGATTTCCCGGGCCGGCACGAGCCGGAGACCGGGTCCCTCAACTTCACCGAAATCCAGGCCGCCATCCGCGAGATCGGGTACCGCGGACCGATTGGCCTGGAGTATGTCCCGCTTCGGGCGGGCGTCCAGGCGGTTGCCTGGACGCAGGCCGCCCCGGCCGGGACATCCGGGTAGGTTTCGTGGAGAGGATCCAATGAGCCGCATGCTGAAAGCTCCGCAAGGATCGGGACACCATTCCGTCTTTCAGACCGGAGACCATGGCGTCAAGTGGTTGGGGCTGGAGGTCCTTCGGCTGGAGGCCGGACAGACGTGGAAGGGGCAACTTAAGGAGGAGGAGGCCGCCCTGGTCGTGCTCTCGGGCGGATGCGCGGTCTCCGTGGGGGGTTCCTCCGACGGCCGGTGGGACGACGTCGGAGGTCGCGCCGACATCTTCGCGGGCCCGGCGGCGACCGTCTACGCGCCGCGCAAGAGTCGCCTGGAGGTCGAGGCCAAGAGCAAGCTCGAACTCGCCATTGCCAAGGCCCCGTGCGACGTCGATCTGCCGCCCCGTTTCGTCGCACCGAGTGAGGTGAAGATCGTCTCGGCCGGAATGGCGAATTGGCGCCGGGATGTCCGGTTGATCATCCCGCCGGGATCCCCCATCAGCCAACGCGTGATCGTCGGCGAGACCATCAATCCGCCCGGGAACTGGTCGGGGATCCCGCCGCACAAGCATGACCAGAAGACCTCCACCGAGAACATCCTGGAGGAGTTCTACTGGTTCAAAGTCCGACCGGCGGATGCCTACGGGATCCAGCTTGTCAACGAAGACGGTCAGGACCAGGCGCACGTGATCCATTCGGATGATGTTGCCGTGCTGCAGAGCGGGTACCACCCGACGTGCGCCGCCCCGGGGGTCACTGTCGGATACCTATGGGTCCTGAGCGGCGACAGCAAGGCCTACGACATCGCGATCGATCCGCGGTTCGCCTGGGTGCCGGCGGCCGAAGCGGTGCTGCGCGAACTGCACCGGAGCTGAGGAAGGGATGACATGCTGAAGAAACCCCCGTTTGGGATCATCCCGGCGATGGTCACTCCGCTTACGGCGGAGGATTCCGTCAACCGGCGGGCCCTCGGCCGGCTGACCCGCTACCTGATCGACGGGGGCTCTCACGCCGTCTTCGCCACCGGAAGCCAGGGCGAGTTCTGGGCGTTCGATGCCGAGGAGAAACAGATCATCTGGGAGACGGTCGTCGAGGCTGCGGACGGGCGCGTCCCGGTCTACGCCGGTACAGCCGCGGTAACGACCCGGGAAGCGATCGCCCACACACGCCGGGCGGAGAAGGCCGGCGTCGACGCTGTCTCCGTGCTAACTCCGTACTTCATCTCGCCGAACGACCGGCAGTTGTTCGACCACTATCGGGCGATCGCCGAGTGCTCGTCGCTTCCGGTGCTTCTGTACACCAACCCGGCCCGCACCGGGGTCAAGGTCTCGGTCGACCTTCTGGCGCGGCTGTCGGAGGTCCCCAACATCGTCGGGATCAAGGATTCGAGCGGAGACCTCGAGCTGACAGCGGAGTACATCCGAGTCGCGCCCGAGAGCTTCTCGGTCCTGATGGGCCGGGATACGCTGATCTACGCCGCGTTGACGTACGGGGCGCGGGGCGCCATCGCCGCGACGGCGAACGTCAGACCGGATCTGGTAGCCCAAATCTACGACCGGTTCGTCGCCGGCGATCTCGAGGGGTCCCTCGAAGCGCAGCGCGCCCTCGCCCCGCTCCGTCTGGCTTTCGGCTGGGGGACCTTCCCGGTCGTGATCAAGGAGGCCCTGGACCTGATGGGCATGGAGGCGGGGCCGGCTCGATCGCCGGTGGGTCCTCTGGGCGAGGAGCAGCGGGAGCGGCTCCGGGAAGTCCTGCGGGGAATGGGGTTGCCGGAGCGCATGGAGGGGAGTCGATGAAAGGGACGATGAAGGCGATCCAGAAACTGCGCCCGGAGCCGGGGATCGATCTCGTCGAGGTTCCGATCGCGTCCATCCAGCCCGACGAAGTCCTGGTCAGGGTCGAGGCGACGGCCCTGTGTGGCTCCGACATCCACTTCTACCACTGGGACGAC
>DATIPT010000118.1:0-13795 GCA_035471625.1 Anaerolineales bacterium | reverse complement strand
CCGGATTGCCTGGTACTCCGGTCCCGCCGGATCGCGGGTTGGCGTTCGTGTAGGTGGACTGTAAGGTCGCTCGCCGCTGGCGCCCTCTACCTTTAGGGTGCGATGGATGCGTCCTTCGGGCGCCGGCGCGCCTTCCTTGGCGTCGGTGCTCGAGGCCGCACCGCATGCGACTATGGCGACTCTTGAACCGCCCATGGATGCCGGCCTGGGAGAAGCTCTCCGGCCGAAAGGCAAAGAGCAGGCTGCGGAAGCGCGTGGTGCGAGCCTGGGGGACCGCGCATCGGTGGCCGATCGCCTGTCGAGCCTGCGGGCGAAGTTGGTCGTTCCCTACCTGCTCCTTACCCTGGCTACCGCCTTGATCGGGATGTTCATCATCACGCGTCTGGTCGCCTCCACCCTGCGGGAGCGTTTCGCCAACCAATTGCTCGAAGCGAGCCGGGTCGCGGCCGACACCATCGTTCGGCATGAGCGGACGCACCTCGAAGAGCTCCGGCTGATGACCTTCACCCAGGGGGTCGGGGCGGCCTTGGAGGATGTGGATGAGGGCCGCCTGCAAGACCTTCTGTTTCCGCTGGTATTGAACGATAGCGTCCACTCGCTGACCGTCGCCTCGGCCGACGGCCAGGAGTTGTTGAGTCTGGTGCAAGATCCTTCCTCGGGCGAGTACTTGGTCTCGCGGGGCGCTGATCTGACGAACCTCGAATTGCTGGCCAAGCCATTGCGAGGGGAGGAAGACGAGCTCGGCGACAAGTACGCCAGCCTGGTCACGACGATCTATGGCCCCTACCTATTCACGGCCGGGCCGGTCCGCGGCGGAGCCGGAGAGGTCCTGGGCGCCTTGATGACGGGCACCCGATTGCACACCCTGGCCGAGGACCTCAAGGCCCAGGTGCTGGCCGACATCATCATCCTCGATCCGAGCGGTGGGCTGATGGCGACGACCCTGGCGGAACCCGACGAAGGCTACGCGGCGATCAGCCTGGCTCCGTACGACGTCGCCTACCTCGGCGTGGGAAAGACGATCGAAGTCGAGCTGTACGGGCGCCTGTACCAGATCTACTTCGCACCGCTCGAGGTTCGCAAGGACATGGTCGGCGTGCTGGGCGTCGTGCTGCCGAGCAACTTCATCGTCACGACCGAGTCGGTCAGCCGGAACGTGTTCAGTGTCTTGTTCAGCATGGGAACGCTGGGTGTGATCCTGATTGGTCTCTTCCTGGCGTCGCGGATCTCCAATCCGATCGTCCGCATTCGCGACGTCTCCCTGGCGGTCGCCGCCGGCGATCTCGATCAGCGCACCGGGATTCGCGGGCGGGATGAGGTCGGCCAAATGGCGGCCGTCTTCGACTTGATGACCTTCCGCCTCCGCCGCCGAACGGCGCAGGCGGCGCGGCTGCATGCCGAGGCCGTGCAGCGCAGCAATGAATTGGCCGATGCCAATGTCCGCCTGCAGCAAGCCCAACAGCAGCTCCTGCAGTCGGAGAAGCTCGCCGCCGTCGGGCAGCTGGCGGCCGGCATCGTCCACGACATCAAGAACCCGCTGGCGGTGATCAGTGGACTGACCGAGGAGCTTCAGGAGAGCGCTGGGGCGGATTCAGACTTCGCTCTGCAGCTCAAGCAGATCCGGGAGAACGCCGTGCGGGCGAGCGGGATCGTCACCGACTTGCTGAAGTTCGCCCGCCAGTCGAATCCCGAGATGCGCCACCAGGACGTGTGGGAGACGGTCCGTACGGCAGTCCGTCTGAACGACTACGTCGTGCGCCGGGCCAACGTCAAGGTCGTGATGGACGTCGCAGCGAAGCCGGTGAAGACGCTGTACGATGCCCAGCAGCTCGAGCAAGTGCTCGTCAACCTGATCCAGAACGCTGTCCAGGCGATGCCTCAGGGCGGCACGCTGACCGTCGGCGTGCGGGAGTTGCCGGACTGGATCGACATCGATGTGCGTGACACCGGTGTGGGGATCCCGCCCAAGAATCTGCCGCGCATCTTCGATCCGTTCTTCACCACCAAGGCGCCCGGGGAGGGTACCGGGCTCGGCCTGTCGGTCAGCTATGGGATCGTCGCCGAACACAAGGGCCGCATCGACGTTCGGAGTGAAGTGGGGAAGGGGAGTGTCTTCACCGTGCGGCTGCCGGTGCGCTCGCCAGAGAAGGAAGTCACCAAGGTCTGGGAGAAAGAGAGCTGATGGACGAAACGCTCGAACTCCCCCTGGTGCCAGACGATCCCGCTCCGCCCAAGCGCGGGTGGCGGCGGGCGCGGACGAGTGCCGAATGGGTGGCAGTCATCCTTCTCCTGCTGCTCCTGTTCCTGTCGTGCGGCTGGATCTCGCTGATCGGAACGGGCGGCCCGGCGCTGGCCGATACGAGCTCGATGATGGCGGCCGACTATCGGCCATGGCCGTTCCTCATCTTCCAGCCGGTCGACCCGGCCATTCTGGAGGAGATCGCGGGCGAGACGGGTCGGGTGCCGATGGCGCTCGATCTCAGCGCCGACGGCACGGCGGCCGGGTGGTTCTGGTGGACCCCCGAGCCGACCGGCACACCGGGACCGACGGGCACGCCAACCCCGACGGCGTCGACCAGCCCGAGCGTCACCCCGACCGGCCCGACCGCGACTCGGACGCCGAGCCGCACGCCGACGCGGACCCCGTCCTCGACCCCGACCCGAACGCCGACCGACACTCCGACGCCGACGTCCACCGCGACCGATACGCCCACGCCGACCTTCACGTGGACCGCCAGCGCCACCTGGACACAGACGCCGAGTCAGACGCCGACCCGGACCCCGAGCCGGACGCCGAGCCGGACGCCGAGCCGGACCCCGACCCGGACGCCGAGCCGCACCCCGACCCGGACCAACACCTCGCCGCCGCCGCCGCCGACGGCAACCTTCACGACCGTCCCGCCGACCAACACGCCCGGCGGCCCCACCAACACACCGTCGAACACCCCAACCGATACCGCAACGCCGTCGGATACGCCGACGCCGTCGGATACGCCGACGCCGTCCGCCACGCCGACCCCGTCGGACACGCCGACCGATACCGCAACCCCGTCGGACACGCCGACGCCGTCCGATACGCCGACGCCGTCCGACACGCCGACCGAGACCGCCACCCCGTCGGACACGCCGACCGACACCGCCACGCCGACCGACACCGCGACCGCCACGGCGACGAACACGGCAACGGACACGGCGACGGCCACGCCCACGCCGACGGATACGCCCACGCCGACGAACACGCCGACGGACACTGCGACGCCGACGCCGACCGCCACCATCAGCGGCTGCGGAGGCGATGTGTGGCCGAGCCCCTATTTCAACCTCGGCGCGCCCGATACCCTCTACTTCACCCTGGGCTGCGGCCAGTCAGTCATCGTCGATCTGAGTTCCAACCCGATCACGACCCATGCCGGGGACGAGCTGGTGTACTACGAGCGCTACGCGCCGGCCGTCACCGGGATCTATATGGACTCGGTGGTCGTCGAGGTATGCACCGACGCCGTCTGCTCGACGAGCTACGAGGTCTTCAATTGGAACGACGGTGCGCTCGACCTGAACACGAACGTCGGCGCCGCCGGGTACACGCTCGGGGAACCGGACAACCAGGTCATCCCGGAGACGGTCCTGTACGGGGTTTCACCGCTCAAGGTGGGCATCACGATCGACGTCGACGCCGTCGCTCCCCCCGGGACGTACTCCTATTTGCGCCTGACCGCGCCCGGGGCGCCGCTGACGGACGGGGCCGAGGTCGATTCGATCGAGGTGCTCCCGCTGCCGCCGACGGCGACGCCGACCGCGACGGACACCGCCACGGCGACCGCCACCGACACCGCCACCCCCACGCCCACGGATACCCCGACGGCGACCGCCACCTACACCGCCACCCAGACCGCCTCCTCCACACCGACGGACACGGCCACGCCGACCGAGACCTCCACACCCACCAACACGCCCACCTCGACGGCGACGCCGATGGCCATCAGCGGACGCGTCTTTGAGGACTTCAACTACATCGGCGGCCAGGGTACGGCGTTCGGGGCGGGCGATTTCGGCCTGGCGAACGTGGTCGTCGAGGCGTACGGCCCCGGGCCGAGCCTGGTCGCCTCCACCACGACGGCCGCCGGAGGCCTCTACACTCTGAACGTGCCGGCCACGGGGACCTACACCGTGCGCGTCGTCTCGGCCAGCCTGGGAGATGCCGACACGCCGCCGACCGGCGGATTCGTCGGCGGTTTCTCCAGCGCCGTCGCTGAACAGACCTACGAGCACAATGGCGTCTTCGGAAACGGGGGCTCAGGGGCCCTCGGCGGGAACGACCCGCTGGTCGACGATACGCTGACCGCCGCCGGCGCCGGGCTCGGCGACGTCAACACAAGCGTGGCGATCGCCGGGGCGAACGTCAGCGGAGTCGATTTCGGCTTCAGCTACAACCTGATCGTCAACACGTCCGACAGCGGGCAGGGCACCTTGCGGCGGTTCGTCCAGAACGCGAACGCCATCGCCGGCCTGAACCGCTCCCAGTTCAACATCCCGACGACCGACCCCAACTTCAATACGCTCTATGGGAACGGATTCCTGATGCAGCTGACCACGCTGCTCCCGTCGATCACCGACAATCAGACCCAACTCGACGGCCGAACCCAGGAGGTCAACCAGGGCAACCGGCGGGTGGGGATGCCGGACATCATCCTGGACGGGGTCGCCTTCGGGGCCGAGGCGCGCGGCGTCAACCTGAAGGCGAGCAACTGCCTGGTCGCCGGCCTCGATATCCGCCGCTTTGGCTTCGGGCAGTCCGGTGGCGTTAGCACCGGGATCCTGGTGGACGGCACCCTCGGCGGCGGGGACAACAACATCATCGAAGACAACTACCTCGGCCTGAACAGCGGTTCGGGCGGATTGATCGGGGCGATCGCCATCTCCGGGGCCGCCGACAATCTGCAGATCCTCGACAACACCCTCGAAGCGAACACGTCGGACGGGATCCGCTTCGCCAGCGCGGCGAGCTCGGGCGCGGTGATCACGGGCAACTACATCAGCCAGAGCGGCGATGACGGGATGCGCCTGGCGGGAAACGCAATGACGGTCAGCGGGAACACGGTCCGCCTCTCCCAACGGTTGACGGCGAGCGCCTGCGGCGTCGAACTCGTCCAGGTGACCAACAGCACGATCGTCTCGAACCTGATCGACAGCAACGGGAACCAGGGCGGCATCTGCCTGGTCGACGCCGCCTCGACAGACAACACGATCGGGCCGTCCAACGTCATTCGCAACCATGCCGGCCCGGGCCTCTACAGCGACTTCGCCGGGAACGTGCGCAACACCTTCACCCGCAACTCGTTCTCGAGCAACGCCGGTCTGGGGATCGACCTCAATCGCGACGGCATCACCCCCAACGATCCCGGGGACGGAGACTCCGGCACCAACGGCCTGCTGAACTTCCCCGTCCTCAACAGCGCGACCATTGTCGCCGGCCAGTTGATCGTCACCGGCGAGAGCCGCCCCGGGGCGACGGTGGAGTTCTTCAGCGTGGCGGCCGATCCCCTCGGCCACGGGGAAGGGGTCACCTTCCTCGGATCCGGGGTCGAAGGATCCGGCAACGACAGCAATGGCGGAGCCGGGCTGGCCGATCCCACCGCCAATCAGTTCACCTTCAGCCTGCCCCTCGGGCCGCTGACGTGCGGCGACCCGATCAGCGCCACGGCGACCGACGTTCTGGGCAACACGTCGGAATTCGCCCTGAACTTCGTGACGCCGTATTGCAGCCTGCTGTTCGACGGATCCGACGACATCGCGGCGACGGTGAACCTGCCCGCCTTGACGACGTACACGGTCGAAGCCTGGGTCAAGCGAACCGCCGATTCCGGCCAACGGGAGACCTTCATCTCCGATGCCGATGGCACCAACACGGCGGCGACGTTCGCGCTCTACATCGATGGGGGAGGCGTCGACTGCCCTGCAGCCCCGGCGGACGAGTTCGTCTTCCGACAGGCGCAGCCGCCCTCGACGGTTTGTTCCGGGATCAGCGCCGCTGTCGGGACCTGGTACCACGTGGCGGCGACCCTCGATGGAAGCGGCACCCTGCGGCTGTTCGTCGGCGGGACCCTCGCCGCGTCGGTACCGGTGAGTGTCCCGGCCGATAGCGGCGGCACGCTGACCCTCGGTCGCGCCGGCTCCTTCGCCAGCGAGTACTTCGCCGGGTACATCGCCGAGGCCCGCGTCGCCAGCACTGCGCTGTATACGGCAAGCTTCACGCCGCCGCTGGCGCCGCTGTCTACCGGCCCGAGCGTCGTCGGGCTGTGGCACATCGACGAGGGATCGGGTCAGGCCATCCTCGACCGGTCGGGAAACCTGCGGCATGGAACGCTGGGAAGTTCCTCGGCCGTCGGCGCGGACGACCCGGTATGGTCGAGCGATCATCCGTATTGATCAGGATTGTGAGACGACGAGGCGAGATCGATCGAGGCAACGATGGCGAAACTGAAAGCCCTGGTGTGTGACGACGAGGCTCCGCTCCGCGATCTGATGGCGCGGCGGCTGGAGAAGATGGGCCTGGAGGTCGAGCGGGCCGAAAGCGGAAAGGATGCCCGCGCCCAGATCGAAGCGAACCGCTACGATCTGCTCGTGACCGACATCTATATGCCGGATGTCACCGGCCTCGAGCTGCTTCAACAGATGAAAGCGATGGACGCCCATGCCCAGGTTGTCGTGGTGACGGCTTCGGCCACCCTCGACAACGCCGTCCAGGCCCTGAATCATGGCGCCTTCGCCTACCTGACCAAGCCCTTCGATCACCTGATCGTCTTCGACAACGTCGTCTCGCGCGCCGTGGAGTTGCGCCGGGCGCTGCTCGACAACTTGCGCATGGGCGAGGTCCAGCGACGGCGCGGCGACATGCTCGAAGAGGAGGTCGCCGGTCGGATCCAACAGCTCAAGCGGACCCAGGTGTACCTCACCCGGCTGCTCTCGTGCCTGCCCTTCGGTGTGGCCGTGCTCGACCACAAGGGACGGGCGGAAATCCTCAATCCGCAAGCCGAGCGTGACCTCGAGGCGGTGCTCGCGCAGGGAGGCGAGTCGGTTCTGAGCCTGATCGACTCGATCCCCCTCATCGACGGCGTCCGTCACGGCGAGATCGAACTCGGGGGCCGGACGCTGGACGTCTTCCTCTCCGAGCTCGGCCTCGAAGGCGACGACCCCCAGACAGTAATCGTGCTGCGCGAACCCGAGGCCGGCGGCCCGATGATGGGAACACTGGTCGAGGAGACGCTGCTCAACTTGCGGCGGGGACTGACGTGGATGGCGCGCCGGGAGAAGGAGCAGGACGCCCGCCGGATCATTCGTGGAATGGCGACCGAGGTCGCCTCCCTCGCCAACCTGCTCGACGTCGAGCTCGTGCACGACGACGGTCCCGATAGGGACAAACCGCAGCGCGTCTTCGAAGAAGCGGAATCGGCGGGTGAACCTCTCGCCGAAGCACCCGAGGACGACACCGGCCTCGCCCGGGCCGTGATCCCGCCGCGACCTGAGCCCTTCGAACCCGATCGTGAGCCTTCGGAGCCCGTCCTCGAGGCATCCACAGCTGGCGCACCGAAGCCGGGAAACGGCAAGGATGCTCCTCGCGAGCTTGAGCGGCGACGACCCCCGTCAGCTCCCGACGCGCCCGGGCAGCAGAAGACCGGAAGCCTCTTGCTTCGCAAGGGGATGACGATGGTCCTTGAAGGCCAGATCCGCCGCAAGCGACCACGCACCGAACCCCTGCCCAGTCCGGCAGCGACCAACGCCTTCCAGGAGAAGATCGAACGTTGGGCGCGAGGCGAGGAAGACGACGGCGGACCGGCGAATTGGCCTCCCACGCTGCCTTCCTCAGAAGACTAGCCGCTCGCCTCAGCCTGGCGCGCCGCATCGACCTCAGGGCCGCCCCGCAGGCCTCGCCACGAGACCTTGGGTCGGCAGCGGTCCAGTGGGCTTGATCTAGATCCCGAGCGGCCAGTTCGGAAGGACGTCGAGGTCCAGCGCGTCGCGCTGTCCGGCCAGGAACCTCACATGGCCGACGGCGGCGACCATCGCGGCGTTGTCGGTGCACAGCGACAAGGGAGGAACCCGCGCCGGGATCCGACTGCGGTCGACGAACCGATGGCGGAGTGCCGTGTTGGCCGAGACGCCGCCCGCCACCAGGATCGTCCGAGCCTCGTACGACTCCGCCGCAGCGATCGTCTTCTCGACCAGGACGTCGACCACGGCTGCCTGGAACGAGGCGGCCAGATCGGCGACCGACAAGCCCGGCGCCGGGTCTTCCATGCCGGCTTTAACGTCCGGCTGGTGCTTGCGGACCTCGCGCAAGACGGCGGTCTTCAAGCCGCTGAAGGAGAAATCCCAGGTCCCCTCCATCCAGGCGCGCGGGAACTTGAAGGCCCGCGGATCGCCCTCCTCGGCTGCGGCCTGAATCGACGGACCGCCCGGGTACGCCAGACCCAGCAGCCGAGCGACCTTGTCGAAGGCCTCCCCGGCCGCATCATCGACCGTTCCGCCGAGCCGTTCATAGGCCAGATGATCCCGCATCAGGACGAGTTCGGTATGGCCGCCCGATACGATCAGGCCGAGCATCGGGAACTCCGGCTCCGGCTCGCCTTCGACCAGCCAGATCGAATACAAGTGGGCTTCGAGGTGATTGATGCCGATCAGGGGCAGGCCGCGCGCCAGGGCGAGACCCTTGGCGCAGTTCAGCCCGACGACGAGTGATCCGGCCAATCCCGGCCCGCGGGTGACGGCGATCGCATCGATCCCGTCGAGTCCTACGTGCCCCTTCGCCAGCGCCTCCTGGACGACCGGCAGGATCGCTTCGATGTGCATTCGCGAGGCGGCCTCGGGGAAGACACCGCCATAGCGGGCGTGCTCAGCGACTTGGGAGGCGACGACGCTCGAGGCGATGCGGCGCCCGTCTTCGACGACGGCCGCCGCCGTCTCGTCGCACGACGTCTCGATGGCGAGCAGACGCGTCGAGCGGGCGGCCTTCGGCTTGGGAGCCGTCTCAGCCGGAGCGCTTCTTGCTCGGCTTGGCTTTCTTGGCTTGGGCTCGGCTTTTCGTTTGGCCACGCGAGTTGCCCCGCATCGGGAGGACGAGATCCATCGGATACGGCGCCAGAACCTCGGCGCCGTTGGGTCCGACGGCCACCGTGTCCTCGAGCCGGACGCCGAGGTTGCGCGAGGGGTAGTATAGCCCTGGCTCGATGGTGACCACGTGACCGCCGGTCAAGATGTCGGGAGGTTCCTGGAGCGGGTGGAAATGGGGGGGCTCGTGGACGGCCAGGCCCAGTCCATGACCCAGCGAGTGGACGTAGCCCTCGAGGGTCTCAGGCGTGTTCAGCACGGTCGGGTGGCCGCGTTCTTCGAAGAATTCGCACGTGGCGATTTGCAGGGCGCGGCATTCGACGCCTTCATGCACCTGGTCCATCCCCCGCCGGTAGGCCTCCCGGACGTCCTGGTACACCTGCTCGACTTCATCCGGGGCATGACCCAAGCACCAGGTGCGAGTCAGGTCGTAGAAGTAGCCGCCTCCTCCCTCGCACGGGAAGATGTCGAAGACGATGGGCTGGCCGACAGGGATCGGCTGGTCATCCCGGCCGACGCTGTGGGGAACCCCGGCGTCGTGGCCGATGGCGAAAATCGTCCCCTCCGGATTCTCCAGGCCGCGCTCCGCCAGCCATAGGTTGATCCGCCGCTTGACATCCCCGACCCGCACGACCTCCCCGGTGCGGTTGACGAGCAGGCCGTCGCGCACGTCCTGCGAGGTGAGGAAATCCGCTACCCATCCGACGACCTCGATCGTCCGCTGCCCCATCTGGCGAATGCGGGTCAACTCGGTCTCGTCCTTGGTCGCCCGTGCCTGGTTGAGTGGCGAGCGCGACTCAGGAAAGCCGACCAGTTCGAGCGACGGGATCTTCGTTCGGAGCCGGCTGACAGTCTCCAGGGCAAACCCAGCGTCGGTGATCCCGCAGCAGAGCACGCGCCCAGTCATCTCGTTGTCGCGGAGGATGCGCTCGAGCAGGATCGCGTGGGTTTCGAAGGGATTGCCTTCGGCCTGCTTGTTGGCGGCGTGCCACTCGAGCGACTCGGAGCGCAGGCCGGTGCGGGCGGCCTCCTCCCGTTCCATCGGGAAGACGTAGAGCCTGGGCTCGGAGCCGGTCCGCCGGGCCAGATAGCCGCCGCCGAGATGGGCCGGACCGGTGAAGTAGGCCATGCTGGGGTTGTGCTTTGCGGGTCCGACGACCAGCAAACCCTCCAACCGCTCGCGTTCAAGATGGGCATCGAGATCGGCCTTCATGCGGGCTTCTCCTCAGGGCTGCGGTGTCAGGGTGCGACGGATGGCGTCGAGCAGCGCCGGATCCTGCTCGGGCAGCACGGTCCGGGGGTCGAACACGACGAAGTCATCCTCGACCCGCGCGATCACCGCCGGCGTTGCGCCCCGCAACCGGGCGGCCCATTCGTTCGGGTGGTCGGTCTCGAGCGCCAGCGTCCAGCTGGGAAGCGTCTCCTCCGGGAGGCTCCCCCCGCCGACCGTTGATCGCGAGGGACGCGCGAGAACGGATGGAAGCTGGGACGCCCAGGATTCAACTCGGGCACGGATCTCGTCCTCCGGCATCGAGATCATGCGCCAAACCGGGATCTCGGTCAGCGCTTCGCCGCGCGCATAGTGCGTCAGGGTGGCGTGCAAGCCGGCCAGGCAAAGTTTGTCGGCGCGCAAGGCCCGGGCCAGAGGATGATTCCGCAAGGGATCGATCCAGGCGCGTTCCCCGACCAGGATCCCGGACTGAGGTCCTCCCAGGAGCTTGTCGCCGGAGAAGGCGACCAGCGATGCCCCGGCCTGGATGGATTCTTGCACCATCGGCTCGTGGCCGAGCCCGAAAGTCTGTGTATCGAGAAGGGCGCCGGAGCCGATGTCGTCCAGCACCGGGACGCCCGCCTCACGACCGATGTCGATCATCTCGGCGAGGGTTGGCACGGTGGTGAACCCGATCAGCCGGAAGTTGGACGGGTGGGCCCGCATCAGCAGGGCCGTCCGGGGAGAGAGGGCGCGTTCGATATCCGCCCGATGGGTGCGGTTGGTCGTACCGACTTCGACCAGCTCCGCCCCCGATTGGGCGAGAACGTCGGGAATTCGGAATCCGCCGCCGATCTCGATCAACTGGGAGCGGCTGACGATGACCTCCCGACCGGACGCCAGGCCGGTGAGGGCCAGGAGGACGGCGCCGGCGTTGTTGTTGACGACGATCGCTGCTTCCGCCCCGGTCAGGCGGCACAGGAGCGGTTCGACGTGGGCCTCGCGTCGCCCGCGGGTGCCCGCCTCGAGTTCGTACTCGAGGCTGGTGAAGTGGGTCGCAGCCGCCAGCACGGCCGCCTGCGCGTCGCGACTGAGCGGCGCCCGGCCGAGATTCGTGTGGAGGATGACGCCGGTGGCGTTGATGACTGGCTGCAGAGTCGATGCGAGGTGGAGGGCGATCCATCGCCTGGCGTCCTGGATCACGATCTCATGACTCGGAAGGGCTCCGCCCTGGCGAATGGCGTGACGCGCCCGTTCGAGTTCGAGGCGCAGAGCTTCGACGGCCAACGCATGCCCGTACTCATCGCGCAGGGCGGCGCCGTCGTCGCGCTGCAGGAGGCGCTCGATCGACGGCAGGTCGCGCAGGCTCACCGTCCGGGCCTCCAGCGGGCGCGCTCGGTCAGGCGGATGAGTATTTCGATCACGACCAACCCGGCGGCGATCACCAGGGCCAGGCCGAGGCTGAGGGACCGGTTGATCTGGAGCCAGGTGCACAGAGAAAGGTACAGGCCGAAGAGCAGACCTTGGCGCAACAGCACCCCCGCGCCGACCGGCGAAGGGTCTCGATCGAACCGACGGTGCAGCAGCCAGAGGAACGGCAAAGCCGTGCCGGTGGCGGCCGTCGTCAGGAGGGTGAAGAACAACCAGCGTGGTCCGATTGTGGGCAGGGACGCATTGACCAGCAGGACGAGGCCCGCCCAACCGAGGAACGCCAGGAGACCGGCGGCGATGAGCAGACTGCGGTAAGGGGCGACGGATGGATTGGACACGATCAGTGACGTTGGGGAACCTGCTGGGCATTATAGTCCAGCCGGCGATGCTGACGGTCTACCCGGCCATTCAGCGTCGTGGAACGGCTCGATATAATCCTCCCGATGACCCGATGTCCCTAGTCACCGCCAAGGATCTGGCGAAGGCGCACGGCGCGCAAGACATCTTCGCAGGCGTGAGCCTGGCGATCCCTCATCAGGCGCGGGCGGCGCTCGTGGGCCCCAACGGGGTCGGCAAGTCGACGTTGCTCGAGTTGCTCGCGGGCAAGGAGCGGCCAGATCGCGGCCGCATCCATCGGGCGCGATCCCTGCGAATCGGATACCTGCCGCAGGATGCCAGCGGTCCGTTTCCGCACGCCGGCGCCGGGGGGCGCAGCGTCTGGGAGTTCTGCCTGGATCCCTTCGCCGACCTGCAGCGCAGGGAACGCGAGCTGGCCCGCCTGGAAGGGGAGATGGCCGACCCGAATCGGGCTGAAGACGCCCTGGCAACCTACGGTCCGCTCCAGGAAGCTTTCGAACGCGACGGCGGATACACATTCGCAACCCGCGTGCGACAGGTCCTGCGGGGGCTGGGGATCGGAGCCGACCTTTGGGATCAATCCGTCGGCCGTCTCTCGGGGGGCGAACGGACGAGGCTCTGGCTGGCTCGCCTCCTGCTCGAGGATCCCGGCTTGCTCCTCCTGGATGAGCCGACCAACCACCTCGACATCGACGCGATGGAATGGCTGGAGGCCTGGCTGCGCGATTGGCCCGGGGCCGCGCTGATCGTCTCGCATGATCGCTACTTCCTCGATCACACGGTGGACACGATCTGGGAGCTTTCGCCCGGCGGGATCGAGATCTTCCCGGGGAACTACCGCGCCTTCGCCCAGATTCGTGCCGCCCGACGCCTGGAGCAGGAGAGGTTGTACGAGGCCCAGCAGGATCGCATCCGTAGGGAGACCGACTTCATTCGGCGCAACATCGCCGGTCAGAAGACCCGCCAGGCCAAAGGTCGGCGCAAGCGCTTGGAACGGTTTCTCGACGAGGAGGCGATCGAGCTGCGAAAGGACGTCGCCGGACCTCGAATCAGGCTGGATCCCTCCGGCCGGCCCGGCGACAAGATCCTCGAGACGAAAGACCTGGTGATTGCGCATCCCGGGACCGGACGCCCCCTCTTCACCGTCCCGGATCTCGGTCTGGCTCGCGGCGAATGCGTTACGGTGCTTGGCCCCAACGGCGCCGGCAAGACCAGCCTCTTGCGGACGTTGCTCGGTGAGTCCCAGCCTCATGCCGGTTCGATTGCCTTCGGGCCGTCTGTTCGCCCGGCTCACCTGACTCAGATGGAAGCTGAGCTACAGGCGGAGCAGACCGTGCTGGCGTCCCTGCAGGCGGTCGCGCCCGAGTTGGCCGACGGGCCGGCGCGAAGCTGGCTGGCACGTTTTGGACTGGCTGAGGATGTCTACAAGCGCGTCGACGCGCTGAGCGGCGGAGAGCGTCGTCGCCTCGCTCTGGCGCGGATGGCCCAGGCCGGGGCGAACCTGCTGGTGCTCGACGAGCCGACGAACAACCTCGATTTGCCCGCCCAGGAGGCGCTCCAGGATGCGCTGGCAGCCTTCCCTGAGACGATCCTGCTGGTAACCCACGATCGCTACCTGGCCGGTGCTCTGGCCACGCAAGTTTGGATGATCTCACCCGAAGAAAGCGAGCTCGAAGTCTTCCGCGGTGGGCT
>DATIPT010000117.1:0-5822 GCA_035471625.1 Anaerolineales bacterium | reverse complement strand
GGAAGAAGGTTCCCGAGCGGTGGTCCGACGCCCCTGGGGCTCGGTGCCGCCGAAGGGATCGGATCCATCCCCTCCTGGCGGAAAGCGCCCAACGCCCGGCGCATGTGCTCGGCCGAGGTCACAAGCACGAAGGGCTCGATGCCCAGCTCGTGGAGCTTCCTCCCCACCAAGATCGCCTGCTGGTGCGTATCCGGCGAAGCGGATTCGACCCAGATCTGTGCTTCCGGAATCCCACGGGCGATGAGTTCGGCCTTCATCGCTTCGGCCTCGGGATTGCCTTCGGGTACGCCTCCGGCAGGGCCTCCGGAGATCAGCAACCGGGGGCCGCCCAACAGATCGTACAACCGCTCCGCCTCCAGCATTCGATAGGCGCTCGCCTGACTGAGGATGTCGATCGCCTGGCCATCGGCCCGCAGCGTGACCCCGCCGCCGGTCAGCACCACGACCAACTCAGCTCCGGAGGCCTCGGAAGCGTTGTCGAGGGGCCGGTAGCCGGAAGCCAGCACCCGTTCCAAGCCGCCTGCCACCAGGGGCATCGCCAGAAGCCAGTAGAAGATGGCAAGGCCGGCCAGCCAGCCGACCGCCCGCGATCGGCGCCCCTCCCTGCGCAGGAGCAGGACAACCCCCACCGTCAGCCCGATCAGGAGGAACGGGATCCCTCCCGGAAGCAGCGACTTCGTCAGATCCGAAGCGAACTCGAGAACCGCGTCGAGCGGGCTCACGCTGTCACCATTCCGACCTCACTCGCAGCGGCGATCAAGCATGAAGGCCAAGGGTGCCGTGATACAGGTCTATCACTTGGTCGGCGATGATGGGCCAGGCGTAGCGCCTGGCGTAGTCGGCGGCCTGCTGGCCTAGCCGCCGACGCAGGACTTCATCCGTCAGGAGCCGCCGCAGCCGTTCGGCGAGTGCCTCGGGATCACCTGTCGGAACGTGGAACCCCGTCTCCCCGTCGCGGACCAGGAACGCCAGTCCTCCGGTCTCGGAGGCGACGACGGGCGTTCCACACGCCATAGCTTCAAGGGCAACCAGTCCGAAGGACTCGTAGTGCGATGGCACCACCACCACTTCGGCCGCCGAGTAGTAGTAGGGCAGGCTGTCCTGGGCCTTTTGGCCGAGGAACGTGACCGTCTCCTCGATTGCGAGAGCCCGGCGGATTTCCTGGAGGCGGGACATCTCGGTCGCAACGTCTTCTCCGTCATCGGCGGACCCGCCGATGACTGCCATGCAGAGGGAGGCGTACAGATCGGGAGTCTGCGCCCTCAACACGGCGATGGCCTTCAACAGCCCGTCGATCCCCTTGAGGGGTTCCACCCGCCCGACAAAAAGGACCATGCGCTTGTCGGATGGGACCCCGGCGTACTCCAAGGCCTCATCGGATGGGATCGGGTAGAAATGGGCCGTATCGACACCCGGCGGGATGACGGCAACACGCTGTGTGTCGGCATGGTAGAGCCACTGGAATTGGGCCAACTCCGCCTGCGTCGCAGCGATGATCCGATCGGCGTTCCGAAGCAGGCGCCCCTCCGAATCGAGGCGAAGCTGAGACGCCACTTCATCCTCGCTGCGGGCCACCTTGGTCTTCATCGCGGCCAGCGTGTGGAACATGTGGATGACGGGCGTTCCCCACCGGGATCGCAGCTCGAGGCCGGCCAGGCCCGACAGCCAGTAGTGCGAGTGGACCAGGTCGTAGCGGATCCCCTTCGTGGCGGCAAACTCCTCGATGAATGCGATGAACGCGGGGAGATGGTCGGCGAGTTGGTCCTTGGGCATCGGCGACTCGGGCCCGGCGGGCACGTGGACGATCCGGTTGCCGAAGCCAAGGTCATGGAGCACGTGCGGCACGTGCTCATCCTGCGAACGGGTGAAAACGTCGACCCCGATCCCGCGGCGACCCAGCTCCTTCGTCAGGTCGCGGACGTAGACGTTCATGCCGCCGGTGTCCTTCCCACCCAGGGTGGCGAGAGGGCAAGTGTGGTAGGAGATCATGGCGACACGCATAGCCCGATTATCCATGCCCCGTCCGCGCTTGCCAAGGCGCCGAAACCCCTGGGCAGACCGGTCACCGGGCGGGTCGCCCATCCTACCAGCAGACGGTACCCTCGATCAGATTGGTATAATGAACCTCACCGCCACCATAGCTCAGCCGGCAGAGCGGGCGTTTCGTAAACGTCAGGTCGTGGGTTCGAGTCCCACTGGTGGCTCCAGCCTTGTGACCGGCCGGGCGCACTCCTCCGCACGGGTGCGCCCGGCGCCGCTTCGAGGGTCTTGTCGCTATGGCGCTCCACCCCAGTGCCCGTCGCGTTCAGGATGAACTCACCCGACTTGGGATCCCGGCCCAGATCGTCGAACTCGAGGAGAGCACCCGCAGCGCCGCCCAGGCGGCCGAGGCTGTAGGATGCGACATCGGCCAGATCGCCAAGTCACTTGTCTTTCGCTCCGCGCTCACCGGCAAGCCCATCCTTGTCATCACCAGCGGCGCCAATCGCGTCGATGAGGCCGCCTTCGGCCAGCGCATCGGAGACTCGATCGAACGGGCTGAGCCCGACTTCGTCCGGAACGCGACCGGGTTCGCAATCGGCGGTGTGCCCCCCGTCGGTCACACGTCGCCGATCGAGATCTACTTCGACGAAGACCTGCTGCGCCACCCGACGATCTGGGCTGCCGGCGGCACCCCGCGAGCCCTGTTCGAGGTCGACCCTCGACGTCTTCTGTCGGCCTCCCGAGCTACTCCGACCCGGGTGACCTGAGCGGGCAGGATGACTCTCGCCGTCCGGCGCCTCCGCGAGTCCCTCCGGCAGGACTTCTTTTCACTTCATTCCGATGCGAACGGGTGCGGGCTCTGCCAGTGCGTGGCCTGGTGGGTGCCGACGTGGGACGGCTGGGCCGACCGAAGTCCGGCGGAGAACCGCGCCCTGCGCGAATCGCTCTTCGACCAAGGTGAGTACGACGGCTATCTCCTCTACCGCGACGAGACGCCGATCGGCTGGGCCCAAGTTGGCCGACGCGACCGGCTGGAAAGGCTGGTGCGGGAATACGCGCTTCCGGCGGACCCTTCGACCTGGGCGATCACGTGCTTCCTTCTGGCGCCAAGCGCCCGTGGCCAAGGCCTGGCACAAAGACTCCTTCGGGAAGTCCTTGCGGACGCGCCCCGGCAGGGCGCCTCTGCCCTCGAAGCCTTCCCGCGGCGTGGCGAGGGCCTTTCGCCCGAAGAGGTCTGGACCGGCACGGAGGGCCTGTTCCGCCGTTCAGGGTTCTCCCTTGTCCAGGACCATCCCCGTCGGCCCCGCTATCGTCGCGAACTGGTCCCGATGGGCCGCGTATAATCAACTTATGGGCGACCGACCTCCCCCGATCATCATCGGCATCGCCGGAGGAACCGGCTCCGGGAAGACGACGGTCGCCAACGCTATCCTGGCCCGGGTCGGCGCCGAGAACATCGCCTTCCTCGCCCACGACGCCTACTATCGCGATCTTCAGGACCTGCCCCGCGCCCAGCGAGACATGATCAACTTCGATCATCCCAATTCCCTCGAGACGGATCTGTTGGTCCGGCATCTGCGCGGCCTTCGCCGCTGGGAGACGGTGCAGGTCCCGGTCTATGACTTCACCACACACGCGCGCACCGACCAGACCCAGCCGGTTCGGCCTCAGCCGGTCATTCTGGTCGAAGGGATCCTGGTCTTTGCCGAGCCAGCGCTGCGGGAGCTCTTCGACGTGAAGATCTTCGTCGACACCGACGCCGACGTGCGTTTCATCCGTAGGCTCCAGCGCGACATCAAGGACCGGGGCCGCACCGTCGAGTCTGTCATCCGCCAGTACGAGACCACGGTTCGACCGATGCACCTGGAGTTCGTCGAGCCATCCAAGCGGTATGCGGATGTGATCATCCCGGAGGGCGGCCTGAACGTCGTCGCTATGGACATGGTTGTCGCCCGGATCCAATCTCTGCTTGCCACCCGCTAAGGAGGAACCGTGACCCAAGCCTCGTGGAAGAACCCGCCCCCCATGGCGCTCGATCTGACCAAGACCTATCGCGCCCGGATGAAGACCGACGTGGGCGAAATGGTCCTCGACCTGTACGCCGACCGGGCGCCGCAGACCGTGAACAACTTCGTCTTCCTGGCCCGCCAGGGCTACTACGACGGCGTGACGTTCCACCGGGTCATTCCTGACTTCATGGCCCAGGGAGGCGATCCGACCGGCACTGGGACTGGCGGTCCGGGATACACCTTCGGTGACGAGTTCCATCCGTCGCTGCGGCACGACGGTCCGGGTGTGCTGTCGATGGCGAACGCAGGGCCGAACACCAATGGCTCACAGTTCTTCATCACCCACGTGGCCACCCCTTGGCTTGACGACAAACATTCTGTTTTTGGGCGCGTGAGTGAAGGGATCGAGGTGTTGATGGCGATCCCCCCACGTGATCCGAATCAGCGGTCGGCCGCGGCCGTTCGCATCCAGGCCATCGAGATCCTTGAGGCGTGACCTTCTCCCCGGGCGTCCGCCGCGCCGGGGTGGCCTTGGCGCGAGTCGGCGCACTCGTCGCGTGCATCGGGATCTCGATCTTCATCTTCTCGATCCGCGATCAAACCGCCTCGCTGGCTGCCTACGGACTTCCGGGGATCTTCCTGCTTTCTCTGATCTCGAACGCCACGATCATCCTTCCGGCGCCGGGCTTCGCCCTGACCTTCGCCCTGGGCGGGGTGATGTCCCCCGGGGCGGTCGCCCTTGCCGCCGGCGCCGGGGCCGCCTTGGGTGAACTGACCGGCTACCTGGCAGGCTACAGCGGTCAATCGATCGCGGAACGCACCGCGATCTATCCCACCCTCGAAGCCTGGACCCGCCGCTACGGAGGACTGGCAATCCTTGCGCTGGCCTTCGTTCCAAACCCGTTCTTCGATATTGCCGGAGCGTCGGCCGGCATGTTGCGGATGCCCATCCCCGCCTTTCTGTTCTGGACCTGGATCGGGAAGACCCTCAAGATGTTGGTGATCGCGTATGCCGGGGCCGCCTCGCTGGACTGGATCGAAGCATGGATCCCGCCGGCGGCCCCCTAGCCCCGGAACCCTGGCCGGACCGGCTCAGGCCTCAAGGCCGGTAGGTTTCGGCTCGCAGCGTTACCGCGGCCAGCTCCTTGTCGAGAACACGCACCCCAAGCCCCGGCTGCGTGGGAACATCAATGGTTCCGTCCGGGTTCAACCCGAAGGTCGGCTCGGCAATATCGCGCGCGTAGTAGCGCGACGACGCTGAAATGTCTCCCGGCAGCGTGAACCCCGGGAGCGATGCAAGCGCCAGGTTCGACGCCCGACCGATCCCCGTCTCGAGCATCCCGCCGCACCACACCGGGACGCCCCGGTCGTGACAAAGATCGTGGATCGCCCGGGCCTCCGTCAGGCCGCCCACCCTGCCGGCCTTGATGTTGACGACCCGACACGCATCGATCGCCAGGGCCTGCTCGGCGTGCCGCACGGTCAGGATGGATTCATCCAGGCAGATCGGAGTCCGCAATCGGGCCTGCAAGCTGGCATGGTCCAGCAGATCATCCTCAGCCAGCGGCTGCTCGATCAGGATCAAGTCATAGGCATCGAGCGCTTCGAACAGGGGCGCCTGAGCGAGCGTGTACGCAGAATTGGCGTCGACCTGAAGCGCCAGATCCGGAAAAGCACGGCGGACGGCGCGCACATCCTCCAGATCCCTCCCCGGCTTGATCTTGATCTTGACTCGTCGGTATCCCTGCTGGAGATACTCCCTCGCCGCCTCTACCAGCAGGCCGGTGTCCGCCTGCAAGCCGATTGAGACGCCGACAGGGACCTGCGATC
>DATIPT010000116.1:0-50519 GCA_035471625.1 Anaerolineales bacterium | reverse complement strand
CCAGGTTGGTCCATACGTGCTCACCGCCACGATGGCGGGGAATGACGTGGTCGAGGGTCAGCCGCGGGGCGCGCTGCCCGCAGTACTGGCAGGTGTGGTTGTCGCGACGGAAAAGTTCGCGCTTGGTCAGCCGAACCTTTGGGCGGGGGCGTCGAACCATGCGGTCGAGCCGGATCACCGAGGGGCGCGGGACGGAGAGCCGGACGGTGTGGACGTACCCCCGTCCGTTGGCCAGCATCTCGGCTTTGCCGGTCAGAAGCAGGCCGAGCGCCCGCCGCATTGAGCAGATATTGAGCGGCTCGTAGTTCGCATTGATGACGAGGACCGGCTCGTTCATCGGCGGCGGATTATAACATCCCGTCGATGAAAGCGGTCGCCGAAGGCGAGGCCACAGGGCGCGCCGGGCCCGGGTGGGGTCTAGACGAACTTCTCCCGAAGGTAGCTGCTGAGGTAGTCGAGGATGGTGACGACGATCGCGATCGCAAGCATCTGCGCCGCGGCGGCGCGATAGTTCAGCAGGTTGATGTTCTGGATCAGCAGGAACCCGATCCCGCCGCCGCCGGCGAACCCGATCACGGTCGAGAAGCGCACGTTGATGTCCCAGCGGTACATCGTGAACGAGATGTACGGGGGGACCACCTGCGGGACAACGGCGTAGATGATGGTCTGGATCCGGGTGGCGCCGGTTGCGGCAATCGCCTCGAGCGGCCCAGGGAGAATGCTCTCGACCTGTTCCGAGTAGAGCTTGGCGAGCGCGGCCACCGTGTGGATCGAAAGGGCGATGACGCCGGCGAACGGTCCGATCCCGACCCAGACCACGGCGACGATTACCATGATCAGGGGTTCGATTGCCCGAAACACGTTGAGCAGGGTTCGAGACAGGTTGTAGATCAGGAGCCCGACCGGGATCGTGTCGCGGCGGCCGTAGCGCACCCCGAGGATCAACCCGAGGCTGGCGCCGATCGCCGCCGGGGCGACGTAGACGATGAGCGGGTCGCCCAGTTCGTACAACCAGTCGATGACCGCCATGAAGCCCAGGCCAACCGCCGCCCCGGCGGCCGCGCCGAGGATCAGATCGAGGATCCGAGCGACGGCCGGCTTGAGGCGGGAGTGCATCGCCTCGCCCAGGCGCCCGGCGGCGCTCCCCAGGCTTCCGGCGGTCGCGGCGACGGCGATCACGACGATCAACAGCGAGAGGATTTCTCCCAGATCTCCGATGAAGATCCCCAGGAACGCCACCACACCGAGGACTCCGGCAAGGGCGTCCCCGGTCTGCTCGAGGAAGCGAGAAAGGAAGATGAGTCCGAAGAGGCCGACCAGGGCGGCCAGGGTGAGCGCCCCGGCGCGGGCGAGACGCTTCCACAGGGGGGGTCGGGCGAGCTCGACGGGCGGTAGGGCCCACCGGGCGCCGATCCCGGCGCCGGCGAAGGAGACCCCGACAAGCCCCAGGCTGAGCAAGGGGGCAGTCTGAACCGCCTCGCTGGCGGCGACCGCATAGCGGGCAAGCGTCGACCCGATCCACACGCCGGGAATAATCGAGAGGAATGTCAGCGAGATCCCGCCGATGGTCCCGGTGACTCCCTTCATCAGGTTCCGGGCGGCCATGAAGCTCAAGGGGACGGCGATGAGCACCCCGAATGTGGTGGCCAGGAACGCCAGGAAGACAGTTTCGACGATCTTGTCCCAGGTGTCGATCGCGGTCCGCGAGAGCCGGGGGGTTCCGGTGTTCTGGCGGACGACGGCCCGGATCGTCTGAAGCTCATCGCTCGAGCGCTCCGGGAGTTGCACCATTTCGGAGAAGTCCCCGGCCGCGTCGGCCGTCGCCTGGCCCAGCCTCAGGCTTACCCCGCTGGGCGGAATCAGGGAGATGCTGGCGGTCGTGCCCGCATCGAAGTTGAACCCGTCGACCCGAATCCGACCTCCCGATTCGGTGCACGCGGGACTGAGCAGGATGTACGGCCCGCGTGGATTGGCCTCCTGCATTTGAAGCGGGATGCTCGGGCAGGGCATGTAGAACGGTGCCTCGACCACAAGCTCGGCCTGGGGGAAGGTCAGGATATCGGGGTGGGCGAGGGCCCGCAGGATGCGAACCAGTTGTTCCTGTCGGCGGGGGGATTGCGCCTCTTCGAGATCGACCTGGGTGACCTGGAATCCGTACGCGTAGACGACGAACGCGATGACGATGCTGGCGCCGACCGTCAGGCTCCGCAAGAAACGCCGCCACGGGCTTCGTGGGCGCTTAGCCGACCCGTTCGGCGTCTTGTCCATAGATCTCCTTGAATCGTACGTCGTCGATCCCCTTGGGGTCGCCGTCGTAGACCATCCGCCCTTCGTTGAGGGCGATGGCGCGGGTGGCGTAGCGATGGACCAGGTCGAGGAAATGCAGGCTACAGATCACGGTGACCCCGTCTTCCCGGTTGATCTGCTCGAGGTACTGCATGATCGAATGGGCCAGGACCGGGTCGAGGCTGGCCACGGGCTCGTCCGCCAGGATCATCTTCGGGTCCTGCATCAGGGCCCGGGCCACGCCCACGCGTTGTTGTTGGCCGCCGCTCAGTTCGTCGGCGCGGAAGTTCGCCTTGTCGGCGATCCCGACCCGGGCCAATTGCCGGTAGGCCTTCTCCAGATCGGCCTTGGGAAAGCGGTTGATCAGGCTCCACGCCGGCGTGACGTACCCGAGACGCCCGGCGAGGACGTTGGTCAGGACGCTCGAGCGATGGACGAGGTTGAAGTGCTGGAAGACCATCCCGATCCGCCGGCGGATTCGACGCAGTTCTTCCTTGCTGGCGGCGGTGACCTCGACGCCGTCCCATACGACTTGGCCCGACGTCGGCTCGACGAGGCGATTGATGCACCGCAAGAGGGTCGACTTGCCGGACCCGCTCAGACCGATGACCGCCAGGAATTGGCCGTCGGGGACGTCGAACGAGACGTCGGCCAGGGCCTGGACGCCGCCCTCATAGGTCTTGTGGAGCTTCCGAACGCTGAGCATGGATATCGGATGAGGAAGAATACGTTGGAAGGATCGGAGAGGTGGCCCCGGCTTCCGGGGCCACCTCTCGGTCGGCCGAAAGCTACTGGCCGAGATCCTCCATCGTCATCCCAACCGCCGTGACCATCTGGCGGATGAAGTCGTACTCCTCGTCCGTGGCGGGCGAGAGACCGGTCCAGTTGTAGAAGTCCTGGTTCCCGATCGAGGCGCCCCAGGCTTCGGTCTCGGCGAAGGCGACCAGCGCCGCTTCGATCTGGGCGCGCAGGTCTGCCGGGAACTCCGGCCCGAAGGACAGGGTATCGTTCGGGATGTCTGGGGAGATCATCAGGATCCGCTCGACCTGGATGACGTCCGGCGCACCCTCGCGGATGTTGGCCCGGGCGTCGCGGACGCGCAGGTCGCCGCACACCAGGTTGCCGTCGGCGTTCAGGCCGCAGCTCTCCACCAGGTCATCCGAGATGTCCGGGTTGGCTGGATCGAACACCGCCTCGCCGCTGGCAAGGCTTGTCGGCGGCGAATAGAACGTCGTGGCGAAATCGACCTCGCCGTTGTACAAAGCCTGGGCCGACTGGTTGTGCCCACCGGTCTGGACCTGCTCGCCCGGCGTCACGCCGGCTTCATTCAGCATGACGAGCGGGACCATGTAGCCGGAGGTCGAGCCGGGATCCCCGTAGCCCCACTTCAGGCCTTCCAGGTCTTCGAGCGAGTCGATGTCACTGTCGCGCGGGACAAGGATCTGCGCCCAGTAGACGTCGTAGCCGAAGCGAACGGCCTTGAAGGAGACATCGATCCCGCACAGCTGGCTGCCGAGCGCGTAGCCGAGGCCGGGGATGAAGCCCATCGTGTCCGTCGGGGAGGCGCACATCTCTTCGATCGTCGCGGCGTAGGAGGTCGGGACGCTGACCTCGAAGGTCAGGCCGGTCGCCTGGTTGAGGGCGTCGGCCATGATCTCGCCTCCGGCAACGATTACCTGTGCGTCGACCGACGGGACGAACAGCACTTTGATCGGGTGGTCAGGAGTCCCGATCTCGGGCATCGGTTCGGCTGTCGGCGGCTCCGCGGTCGGGGGCGGGGGCGGCGGTGCTTCGGTGGGGGCCTCAGTCGGCGTTGCGCACGCCCCCAGGGCGAGGGCCATGACGACGAGCAGGTTCATGGCCAAGAAGAGGGATCGCTTGTTCATCGTGCTCCTTTCCTCCTGTGGGATCTATGGTGGACTTGCACGCGAGACAACTTGGGATCCGGTCTCTTGGGTGGGAGCGCCTCCAGTCTAGGTCTTGCGGGGAGTCGGCCCATGATAGCGCGATTTGCGGCAAGGGGCAACCTTGACATCGGGCGCGGTCCTCCGGATACGGGAGCCGCAGGACCGCACGAATCTTGCACTGCCGGTCGACGCGGCCCGTGAAAACTGCGGGTCTGGGTGTGTCGGTCGCAAGCAGCTCGTGGGTTCACGCTTCCTTGCCGCGACGGCGGCCGGCGGTTAGAATCAAGTTCCGATGAGCGCCTCGACCTATCCGGAAGCGCTGGACTATCTCTACGGCTTCGTCGACTACAGCCAGGAGCGGAGCTACCGCTACTCGGCCGAGGTCTTCGACCTCTCGCGCGTGGTCGAACTCCTCCGGCGTCTGGGCGATCCGCAGAACGCCTACCACACGGTCCACGTCGCCGGGACCAAGGGGAAAGGCTCGGTCTCGTCGCTGGTCGCTTCGTGCCTGCAGGCCGCGGGATATCGAACTGGGCTGTACACCTCGCCTCATCTGATTCGCTTCACCGAGCGCATCCGGGTCGACGGAGAGGAGATCCCCGAGGCGGATGTAGGCCCGATTGTCGATCAGCTCAAGCCGCATGTCGAGGAGATCCCCGGCCTGACGACCTTTGAGCTCATCACCGCGGCGGCCTTTGCGTACTTTGCCCGGCGGAAGGTCGACGTGGCGGTGATCGAGGTCGGCCTGGGCGGACGGCTCGACGCCACGAATGTCATCACGCCGCGCGTCTCGGTCATCACATCGCTGTCCTACGACCACACCCATTTGCTGGGGGAGAAGCTCTCCGAGATCGCGGCGGAGAAGGCCGGGATCATCAAGCCAGGGGTCCCGGTCGTCCTGGCGCCCCAACAGCGCGAAGCTGAACTGGTCGTCGAGGAGACCGCCAGTGCCAGAGGGGCCCCGCTGATCAAGGTCGGGCGGGATTGGCTGTACGCGCCCCGGGCGCACGACCTCCAACATCAGAGCCTGCACATCTGGTCGGCTGCGGAACAGCCCTTGATGGACGCTTTCGTCGAGTCGGGGGGCGGAGAGGAGTGGGCCCCACCGCGGTATCAGATCCCGCTCCTCGGTCATCACCAGGTGGTCAATGCGGCCGTCGCCTATGCGGCGCTGCGGGCCCTCCGCCAAGGGGGCCTGGAGGTCTCGGAGGAGGCGATCCGCCGCGGCTTTGCCCACGTCTCCTGGCCAGCCCGGTTCCAAGTCCTGTCGACGGATCCAATTGTGATCGTCGACTCGGCCCACAATCGCGACTCAGCCCTCAAGCTTCGACTGGCGCTAGATGATTATTTCCCCGGACAGCCAGTCACCCTTGTGTTCGGTGCCTCGGCCGACAAGGATGTGGCCGGAATGCTCCTGGAGCTTCTGCCGCGGGTATCCCGCCTCATCCTGACTCAGGCGGTGCACCCGCGGGCCACGGAACCCGAGGCCGTGACCTCGCTGGCCCACAGCCACGGGATCCGGTCGGAGGTCGTCGTTCCGGTCGAGGCCGCGTTGCGCCGCGCCGTCGAGCGCGCTCGCCCCGGCGAGGTGATCGTCACAGCCGGGAGCCTGTTCGTCTCCGGCGAAGCCCTCGCCGCTTGGGAGCGGCTGCAAGCGCAGGCGGATCGGGAGGCCGACCGATGAAGCCGCTCCGGTCTTGCTTCGCGGCGCCGGAGGTCTCTCGATGAGCGGGATCCTTGGTCGCTGGCCCCATGTACCGGTCGACTTCGGCGACTCGATCAATCGCCGGGCCGACGAGCTGTACGACGTTGAAGATGCTCCAATCGATGACCATGGCCTGATCGAAGTTTCCGTCCTTCCCTTGCGCGACGTCGTGCTCTACCCAAACATGGTGACTCCGCTCTTCGTCGGGCACGAACCGACCCGGGCGGCGATCGAGGACTCGATCCGCGCCGGGGAGACAATGATCGCCGTCGCCCAGATGGACCCGGAGCTCGAAGGCCCCGGTCCCGACGACCTATACGCCGTCGGGACGGAGATCGCCGTCGGCCGCCTGATGCAGCTCCCCGACGGGACGACCTCCGTATTGACCCAGGGACGGCGCCGGATCCAGATCACGGAGTTCCTTCCCGGCGGGGCCTACCTGCGGGCTCGCGGGCGACCGATCGATGACCTGCCCGACCGTTCCAAGGAGACCGTCGCTCTGATGCGGGCGGTCCTGACGCTCTTCGAGAAGTGCGTCCAGCTCAATCGCTCGCTTCCCGATGAAGCCTACGTCTACGCCGTCAACATTGAAGATCCGGGCTGGCTTGCGGATCTGATCGCTTCCGCCTTGAGCCTGACGGTGGCTGAGCGCCAGGCGGTCTTGGAGATCTTCGACCCGGTCACCCGCCTGCAACGGATGAGCATCCTGCTGGGCCGGGAGCTCGATGTCCTCGAGTTGGAAGATCAGATCCACAGCAAGGTGCAGACCGAAGTTGACCGGTCGCAGCGGGAGATGTACCTGCGCGAGCAGATGAAGGCGATCCAGACCGAGCTCGGCGAAGCCGACGTCTGGGCGCAGGAGCTGGTCGAACTGCGCGAACGTATCGTCCACCTGGGATTGCCCGAAGAGATCCAGGAGCGGGCACTCAAGGAAGTCAGCCGGCTGAACCAGATGCCGGCGATGTCGCCCGAGGTCGGGATCATCCGGACCTACCTGGATTGGCTGATCGAACTGCCGTGGACCGCGACTACTCCGGACAACCTGGACGTCGGTCACGCCGGCCGGGTGCTGGCCCGCGGCCACTACGGGTTGAAGAAGGCCAAGGAACGGATCCTGGAGTACATCGCCGTGCGCAGCTTGGCGGCGGAGAAGCAGCGCCAGCCGATCCTGTGCTTTGTCGGGCCCCCGGGAACCGGGAAGACCTCCCTGGGCAAGTCGATCGCCGAGGCCCTCGGCCGGAAGTTTGTCCGTATGTCGCTGGGGGGGATACGCGACGAGGCCGAGATCCGCGGCCACCGACGGACGTACATCGGCGCGCTGCCCGGACGCATTGTGCACGCGATGCGGCGGGCCGGCACGGTCAATCCGCTGATCATGCTCGACGAGATCGACAAGCTTGGCGCCGATTTCCGCGGCGACCCGGCGGCGGCTTTGCTCGAAGTCCTCGACCCGGAGCAGAACCACGCTTTCTCGGATCACTACCTCGAGGTGCCCTACGATCTCTCGCGCGTCCTCTTCGTCACGACCGCCAATACCCTGTCCTCGATCCCTCCGGCGCTCCTCGATCGGCTGGAAGTCATCGAATTCCCGGGATACATCGAGGAGGAGAAGGTCGTCATCGCCAAGAAGTTCCTCATCCCGCGCCAATTGGAGCAGAACGGATTGAATGCCGAGGAGTTGGTGCTCGATGAGGCCATCCTGCAGACGATCATCCGTGACTACACGTGGGAGGCGGGAGTCCGCAACCTGGAGCGGTCCATCGGGACGATTTGCCGCAAGGCGGCCCGTCGTAAGGCTGAGGGTCGTCCGCTAGCGCCGGCCGTGACGAAGGCGATGCTGGCACGCTTGCTGGGGCCTGCCGAAGTGACCCCGCACGAAGCGGAGAAGAAGGATCAGGTCGGTGCGGCCACCGGCCTCGCTTGGACCGAGAATGGCGGGGAGACGATGGCCGTCGAAGTCCTCCTCGTCGAGGGAAAGGGAGGCGTCCAGGTCACCGGGCAGGTCGGCGAGGTGATGCAGGAGTCGGCCCAGGCGGCCGTCTCGTACATCAAGTCGCGCGCCCGCGAACTCGGCGTGGACCCCGAGATCTTTGAGAAGACCGACATCCACATCCACGTTCCGGAAGGAGCCATCCCGAAGGACGGCCCGAGCGCCGGAATCACGATGGCGACCGCGCTGGCCTCCGCGCTGACGCGCCGTCCGGTCCGACGCGAAGTCGGGATGAGCGGAGAAATCACCCTTCGCGGCCGCGTGCTCCCGATCGGGGGCGTGCGTGAGAAGGTGCTGGCCGCCCACCGCCTGAAACTGAAGACGGTCATCATCCCCGCTCAGAATCGCAAGGATCTGATCGAGATCCCCCGCAAGGCGAAGCGCGAGCTCGATGTGCGATTGGTCCGGCATATGGACAAGGTCCTCGACCTGGCGCTGGCACCCTCGCCACAACGATCGAAGCCCGGGAAGCCCGCTTCGTCGCCGTCGCCAGGCGCCCCGCCGGGGTGACCGGCGATCGATCCCGACGGACCTTTCCGGTGATCGCCCGACCTGGCCAGGCGCTCCTCAAACTCGCCGCTTTCGTATGCGTCGTCGGCTTCGCGGCACTCGGTTGTAGCCGCGGCACGATCCCGATCCTCGTTGGCGGCGACTTGTTGCCGTCAACGCTGACGGCGGCCGCCGGGGTCACGCGCACGCCGCTGTATCTTTTCACTCCGGGGCCGGGCTTCCAGTTCCCACATGCGGTCTTCGGGATTCCCGAAGGCGAGACCCTCGTGATCCGCCAGGTCGCCGGCGTATCGGGCGGGGCGGTCGGTTCGTTGGAGTTTGGGCAGCGCGGCCTGGCACTTACAGGGACGACCACGAGCCTGGGAAGCTCCACGTGGGTGGAGATCCGCCGCCCATCCGGTGGCACTGGATGGGTACCGGCGCTCAGCCTGACACAGGATGTACCGCCGGAGGCCTTCTGCAGCGATTCCCGAATCGAGCCGTTGCTTGCGGCGCTGCGGCGGACGATCGCCGACCGAGACGGCGTCGGGTTGCAGGCTATCGTCAGCCCGCGTCGCGGCCTGGCGATTCGCTACGATTGGTGGAATCCAGAGGTCATCTTCCGGCCCGGCGACGTGGCCACTCTCTTCCAAGCCAACACGGAATACGATTGGGGAACCCAGTTGAGCGGCGGGGCGATCCGCGGGACCGCGGCGGATGTGGTCGTCCCCCGCCTGGACCGGATCGCCGCTGGGGAAGTTGTTTTCGCATGCAACGAGACCCGGATCGGACCGGCCCTGCGGGAGGCCCGCTGGCCGTCGGAGTACTCGAACCTGAACTACTCCGCACTCTTTTTTCCGTCACAGCCCGGTGAGAGCGAGTACGCCTGGACCACCTGGCTGGTCGGGATCGAGTATGTCGACAATCAACCGTATATCTCGCGTCTCGTCCAACTCCGGGCCGGAATCTGAGATCTTCTAGGAAGACTCCCTTCTCTCGGATGTCCACTTCCGCTCCATCGGGGCGCACGGCGCTGATCACGGGCGGCTCGGCTGGGATCGGGGCTTCCGCCGCAGCCGCCCTCGCAGCCCGCGGATGGAACGTCGTGGTGGCCGGGCGCGATCCGGATCGCCTCGCCAGGATCGAGGCCGACCTGCGAGCCCGGCACCCGTCCCAGGCGTTTGCGACGAAGCAGTTCGATGTCGCCGCGCCCGATCAGGTGGCCGCCGCCATACTGTCGGTCGAGCAATCCTTTGGGCAAGTCGATCTGCTGGTTGCCAGTGCCGGAATCGGGGTGATGGACTTCCTCGACCGCATGGATCCCGAATCCGGGATCCGAAGACAGATCGACACCAACCTGCTGGGGACGATCCTGGTGGTTCAAGCGGTCCTGCCGTCGATGATCGCCCGCCGGGAGGGCACGATCATTCTGGTTGGCTCGTTGGCTGGCCTGGTCGCCACGCCAACCTACTCCATCTACGCCGCCACCAAGTTCGGCTTGAGGGGCTTCGCCGACGCCCTGCGCCGGGAGGCCGGCGTGTGGGGAATCCGCGTCGTTCACTTCCTTCCGGGCGCGGTCGATACCGGTTTCGCTGAAGAGTCGGTCGCGAGGCGACGCACCCGCCTGCGCACGCCCCGCCGTTGGGTTCTGAGTGTGGAGGCGACCGGTACCGCCATCGCCGATCTGGCCGATCGGCCGAAACCCTTTGTCGTCCTACCTTGGCGGATGAGGCCCATCCTATGGCTGGCCCGACTCTGGCCGGGCTTGGTCGACTGGGCGACAGAGCGCTATTTCGTGCGCCGCGAGCGGGGGGTCGAGCTCGGCGAAGGCCCTTCAGGCCGGAACGGCGGGCCCGATCAGCGACTGTAGCAGGCTTTCGAGACGCACTTGCCAGGCGCCGGATCGCGGGATCCACAGGCCACGCTTGCTTCGGCGGACGTCCGGTTCCAAATCCCCCGCTCGGAATCGTTGGTCTGCGCCCGGAAGGTGGATCAGGATCTGCCCGTTCTCGATGCTGATCCCTTCCACCCCGGCGCGGTCTGACAGGATCTTCACTCGCAGGAGATAGAGCAGGCTGTCGACCTCCTTCGGCGCAGGCCCGAAACGATCTTCCAGTTCCTGGCGGAGTTGGAGGAGTTCCGTTTCGTTCCGCAGCGTCGCCATGCGCCGATAGAGGTGGAGCCGAAACCCTCGGTCGGAGATGTAGTCCGCCGGCAGCGCGGTGGGCAAGGGAAGGTCGATGTCGACGGCGAGCGGCTCGGCTTCGCCGAGCATCCCTTCGAGATCCGGCAGCGAGCCCTCGAGGGCCTCGCGTTGGCGGCGGACCGCGCCTGCCAGCAGGCGGGTGTACAGATGGAAACCGATGGCCACAATGTGTCCGTGTTGCCGCGTTCCGAGGATCTCCCCGGCCCCGCGCAGCTCCATGTCCTGCATGGCGATGTTGAATCCGGCGCCTAACTGGGTGTTCTCGGCAAGGATCTCGAGCCTTCGGAGCGCGTCATCTCCGGACCTGGTGCGGGTCGGGCGGAAGAGGTAGGCATAGCCGCGGGCGGCGCCTCGCCCGACGCGGCCTCGAAGCTGATACAGCTGGGCCAGGCCGAAGCCGTCGGCCCGGTCGACGATCAGGGTATTGGCATTCGGGATGTCCAGGCCCGACTCGATAATCGAGGTGCTGACCAGGATGTCGACCTCGCCGGAAGTGAATCGCTCCATCACCTCAGCCAGATCGGTTTCAGGCATCTGCCCGTGGGCGACGGCCAGGCGGGCCTCTGGGAGCAGGTGTTCCAACCGGCGTTCCATCGCGTGGATCGTCTGGACACGGTTGTGAACGAAAAAGACTTGTCCTCCCCGGTCGAGTTCGCGCAGGACGGCTTGGCGGACCAGGCGCGGGTCATAGGGTCCCACGTGTGTGGCCACCGGGAGCCGTTCCTCCGGAGGGGTATTGATTGTCGAGATGTCGCGTGCACCGGTCAGCGCCATGTACAGAGTCCGGGGGATCGGCGTGGCGGTGAGGGTCAACACGTCGATCTCGGTACGGATCTGCTTGAGGTGTTCCTTGGGGGTGACGCCGAATCGCTGTTCCTCGTCGATGATCACCAGGCCGAGGTCCCGGAACACCACGTCACGCTGAAGCAAGCGATGGGTGCCGATCACGATGTCGATCGATCCGGCCGCCAGGCGCTCGAGGATCTGCGTGGTTTCTGCACGGGTGCGGAACCGCGACAGCATCTCGATCTCGGTGGGGAAGGCGGCGAGCCGCTGGCGGAACGTGCGGAAGTGTTGCTGTGCCAGGACCGTCGTCGGCACGAGGACGGCGACCTGCTTACCCCCCATGACGGCCTTGAAGGCCGCCCGCAATGCGACCTCGGTCTTGCCGTACCCGGCGTCGCCGCAGATCAAGCGATCCATCGGGCGTGGTCGCTCCATATCGTTCCGGACCGCTTCAACAGCGCGCCGCTGGTCGTCGGTCTCGACGTAGGGGAACGATGCCTCGAGCTCGTGCTGCCAGGCCGTATCGGCGCCGAACGCATGCCCGACCGCTTGGAGCCTGCGGGCGTAGAGGTCGAGCAAATCGTGGGCGACAGCCTCGACGGCGCGCCGGGCCTCGCCCTTGGCGCGCTCCCATTCCGCCGTTCCGAGTCGGGAAGGTGTCACCGGCCCGCCATCCGCCCCGATGTATCGGGTGATCCGGTCGGCCTGGTAGATCGGTACGTACACCTGCCCGCCATCGGCGTATTCGATCAGGAGGTACTCCCGGAGGACGCCGTCGAGGGTGCGTTCCACGAGGTCGACATACCGGCCTATGCCGAAGTCGAGATGGACGACCCAATCGCCTGGATGGAGGTCGGCGAAGGCGGCCTCCGGGGATCGGGCCGCTGGGAGCGGCCGCATGCGCGGTTGCGGCCGACCCCACCCGAAGACCTCCGCATCGGAGAGCAAGCGGATGGCTGTGTCCCCCGCTTCGAGGATCCATCCATCACTCAGGGATCCGCGCAGGAAGAAGACGTCGCCCGGATGGAGTCTGTCCGGCAGCTGCTCGACGATTTCGGCTTCGCCAGCGTCCTCCGCCCAGACTTCAGCCAGCCGGTCGGCCTGGCGGCTGACCAGGATCGAAGTCTCGTGCAGGGTGCGGTGCTCCTGCAGATGTTCCGTGAGGCGCTTGAGCTGGCCGGCGAAGCGTGGGGCCGGCGCAAAGGCGGCCGACAACGGATCCGGGTCGCCCTCCGGCCCGGATAGATAGCCGAGGTCGATCGCCCGCCGAGCTTCGAGCCAATCGCGGAGTTCGTCGAGCGGTGCGTAGGGTAGAGGGGACCGACGCGGGAGGCGGCCGAACGGCGCGGCACGCGCTTGCTCCACCGCCTGCTCCTCCTGCTCGGTGATCGCTTCTTCGATCGCCGCCCGATCGTCGAGGAGGATGGCGGTCTCATCCGGGAGGAAGTCGAGGATCGTGGAGGGTTCGTCGGCCATCAAAGGCAGAAGGAACTCGAGGCGCGCCTCAGCATCGGCAGGATCCTCCGGCAGGAGAGCCCGCATCGCAGGTGAGATCAGTTCCGGGAGCCCTTCCCGTGCCGGCGGGATGGTCAGGGAGGAGCGCGCCACGAGGGATCGCTGCTGTGCCGGGTCGAAGGAACGGATCGATTCGATCTCATCCCCAAGGAACTCGAGTCGCGACGGCGCCTCGTCGGACGGTGGCCACACGTCGAGAATCCCGCCGCGCCGGCTGAATTGCCCAGCCTCGACGACCAGCGTCTCGCCTCGGTATCCAACGCTGACCAGGAACGACAGGACGACGTCGGGCTTGATCGTCTGGCCGGGGACCAGCGTTCGGGAATGGGCCTGCCATTGGCCAGGGCTGAGGGTCCGGGTGATCAGGCCCTTGGCCGAAGCAAGGATCACCATCGCCCGGCGATCCGACGCGTGCGGCGCCGCTTGCAGTGCAGAAAGCACCTGGACCCGTTGGGCGATCGTGCGCGGACCCCACGGTTCCGCTTCATAGAACAGCGGGGTGGGGCCGACGAAGCTGAGCACAACGAGATCAGGCGCCCAACTCGCCAACTCCTCTTCGATGGCCAGGAGCCGATCTGGCCTTGGGGTGACAAGAAGGAGCGGGTGATCGAACTCCTTGGCCAAGGTCGCTGCCAGGAGCCCGCGGGCCGAGCGGGGGAGCGGCACGGTAGCCGGGGCGTCACCGCCGGCAATGCGGTGGGCCAGCGACCGGTACGCCTCCGTGTCGTGGAAATGGCGAACGAGAGCGGAAAGGTCCATCGGTCAGCCGGAAGCCGGATTGAACGTGCTCATCGCCCGCTCGAGCCCATCGCGCACGAAGGTCCGCAGGCACGCCACGCCCCGGTCGATGAGGCCGTCCACGAGGTCTTCTTCATCGTCCCCGAAGTCTTCGAGCACGAAATCGGCCGGATCCTTCCGACCCGGAGGACGGCCGATCCCCAGTCGGAGACGAGGGACGCGCTCGGAACCGAGGGCCCCAAGGATCGACTCCATGCCGCGGTGGCCGCCGGATCCGCCTTCCCCGCGAAGGCGGGTGTTGCCAAGCGGAAGATCGAGATCATCAAAGACGATCACAACGGATTCGGTCGGGATGCGGTAGTAGCGAGCGAGGGGTCCGACGGAAGTGCCCACGAGGTTCATGAAGGTCTGCGGCTTCGCCAGGAAGACGCGGGCGCCTTCGAGTCGGCCATCCGTCAGCAGGGCCTGGTGCTGGTGACGGCTGAAGGCGACGTCCATTTCGCGTGCCAACGCATCCACCAGCATGAACCCGATGTTGTGTCGGCTGTTCCGGAAGCGGCGTCCCGGGTTTCCCAGGCCGACAATGAGGTAGGGATGGAGGGCCGGTTCGCTCATCGGCGGTTCCGGCCTCGCCGTCGCTGTTCGTCCTGACGGAGGAGTCGGCGCATGCGCATCGAGCCGGCCCACAGGGCCATCCTCCGCCGAAGGGGCAGGAAGATGGCCAGGAACAGCAGGACGGCGGCCGCCGTCCCTCCGCCGATGGCCGCCGCCAAACCGACCGGATCGGTGCGCCGTACCGGAGCGGCCGACGTCGTCGGGACTGGCGAAGGGGCGGCCTGGGTAGGCGGCAGGGCTGTCGCCGGCGATACTCCCGCTGCCGAGGCCGTCGGGGTGGGGGGCGGCGGGAGTCCGACCCGGAGGTCGGTGACCTCGTCGGTCAGGACCGCGCCGTTGTCAAGATGAACCCGCAGGCGGATCCGGTAGGCCCCTGGCGCGAGCAGGGTGGTGTCCCACAGGCCCAGCGTTCCCTGCCGCACGCGCGTCGTCACCGGATCCCCCAGGCGAAACCATGTGTCGGTCGGGTTTTCACGGTACGAGAAGGCCAGGTCGAAGCGCAAGAAGGCGGGATGGTCCGCCGTGCCCGTGATCGTGACCACACCGCTGACCGATTGCCCTTCGGCGGGTGACCCGATTTCGGCGAAGCCGGGCGCTTGTGCCGAAGCGCGACCCGACACGCCGATCATGGCGGCAGCGAGGGCGAGACAAGCGAGGAGGCAACGGCGCGCCACAGGTCTGTATCCGAGCCAATCGGTCATTCTAACATCCAGGCCGGGGTGGGTCAAAAAGCGGGCGATCGACGAGGGTTGAGGGGCTCTAGCGGGCGTGCGCCGTGGGGGGTGGGGACCGACAAAGGCATCGCTTGGCGGATCGTTGACGCATCCCCAGGGAGCGTTTAGAATGGCTTGTTGCGACGTGCATGGAACGACCGCCGCCCGGAGAAGGACGGATCATGAGCGACTACCAAGAGCCAACCGACGCCGAGACGATTGAGGGCGAGGTCATCCACTTGGATGGTGGGATGGTCGAAACCGTGGAAGCGGTTTCGGTCCGGATTCACCAGGGCGGTGTCAATCGTGTTCTCGCCACCGAGGTCGAGCTGCGGCAGGCGGTTGCCGGACGCGTCGACGCGGAGAGCGTCGTTGCCCAGCAGTCGCTCATTGTCGCCGGCCGAGGGGACGAGATCGGCGCCGAGCAGTCGTTCGCGGCGGCTCTGATCGCGCAAGATGCACGATTGCACGCCTCGCGGGTCGGGCTCACGGTGGCCGACACGGCCCAGCTGGATCAGAGCAACACCTTGATCTTGCTGGCCCGCGAGGTTCACGGCGACGTCGAGACCGTTCTAGATTCGCGTGGGGCGGCCGTAGCCGGGATCCTGGCCGGGGCCGTGACCGGACTCGTGCTCCTGGTTGGGAGCCGCTTGTTGCGTCGAAGATAGGATTGCCACCGGCCGCAGGCCGGAATCCATGGGACGAGGGTAGCCCGGATGGGTGAGAGGCGTCCCGGAGAAGAGGAAGATGGAAAACAGAACGTTGAAAGCCTCCGTGCGGACCGTCAAGGGAAAGGGTGTGAGCATCCTGCGCCGTGCCGGCCGGCTGCCGGCCGTCCTGTACGGACGGGGGACCGATCCGATCGCGATCGAGCTGGATGCGAAGGATGCCGCCCGCGTGCTCGACCAGGCGAGCGCGTCCACGCTGCTCGATCTGCAAGTCGACGGGGAAACGCACAAGGTCCTGGTGCGCGAGGTCCAGCGTCATCCCCTGCGCCGGTCGATGGACCACGTGGACCTGCTGAAAGTCGCCCTGGACGTTGCGATCCGGACCACGGTTCCCGTGGATCTGACGGGCGAGGCGCCGGCGGTCAAGCTGTTCGGTGGCGTCCTGGTGACCGGTGTGAGCGAAATCGAGGTCGAGGCGCTGCCCGAGGACCTGCCGTCACGGATCACGGTTGACCTCGAACCACTCTCGACGATGGAAGCGCGCATCACCGTCGGGGACATCTTTGCCGGCAAGGGAGTCCGCGTCCTGAGCGACTCGCACCTGGTCATCGCTCGCGTGATCTACCAGGTCGAGGAGAAGCTCGAGGAAGTAGCTCCGGAGGCGGTTGCCGCCGAGGCGGAACCCGAGATCATCGGACGCGGCAAGAGGGAAGAAGAGGGCGAAGAGGAGGGCGAGGCCCCCAAGGCGGCCCCTGGCAAGGCGCCGCCGAAGGCGGACTGAAACCTTCGATCCCCAGTCGTTCAGGGAGCGGCCCCAGGCCGCTCCCTTCTATTCTCGGGCCAGGGGATCGATTCCTAGAAGGCGAAGAAGGTCGAGGGTGATCCGGGCCGAGGCTCCCCAGATCGTGTGCCCCTGGTAGGGACGGAAGTAGTACACCGGGACCGGAGGCCCACCGACGATCGGATCGCGCATCCGGACTTCGAGGTTCTTCGGTTCGGCCAGCCAATCCAGGGGGGTGTGGAACACGCTGGCGACTTCGATTGGATCGAGCTCAAGTGGGTACGGCCAGGAGATGGTCCCCAGGACCGGGGTAATCATGTATTGGGTGACGGTCAATAGCGCGTCCATCCGGCCCAGAACGCGGACGTCGGCCGGCTGCAGGCCGATCTCCTCCCAAGCTTCCCGCAATGCCGCCGCCTCCGGGTCGCGGTCCCCGGGTTCGATCCCGCCGCCGGGAAACGAGACTTGTCCACGATGGGTCTCGAGGTTCTCGGTGCGGACGGTAAACAAGACGTGCCAGGCGTCGTCTTGCAGCAGGAGCGGCACGAGGACGGCCGCGGGCCGCGCCGACCACTCGGGAACGACCTGAGACGGCCGGGCCCGGAGGGCTGCGCCCAGACGCGACGGGAGATCGGGAATCAGGGCTCGCCCTCCGGTTCGAGCGATGCCTCGCCCAGGTGGGGCGGATCGAGAAGGGGCCTGGCGAAGACCAAGTACCCGGTGTGGGCGACCATTCGATCGACCGGACGGAGACGCTGGGGTACGGTCTTGTAGAACCGCAGCAGGATCTCGCAGACTTCGACGAAAGCAAAGCCGTTTGAGTCGAGCGCCGTCAACAGCGCCGCGACCTGGTTGGCGGTTGGAAGGATTGCCCCGAAGGGAGAGCCAGGGCGCAGGGAGGAGCGCACCTGCGGCAGGAAGAGGTGCGGATCGGGGAGATCGAGGAACAAGGCGTCGACGTCGGTCTCCCCGAAGCCGGCTTCGATGTCCTGTTCGTGGAAGGTCACTCGCGTCTCGAGGCCGACCTGCTCCAGATTCCGCCGGGCGAGCGATTGCATGTCGGCGCGCCGATCGTACGAGAAAACCCGACCCTCGGCTCCCACCGACCAGGCCAGGGCGAGGGTCAACGCCCCGGATCCGGTCCCGGCTTCGACAACCCGGGAGCCGGCGCCGGCGGAGAGGCGCAAGAGGATGTACCCGAGTTCCTTCGGAAAGATGATCTGCGAACTTCTGCGCAGATGGAGCAGGAGGTCGTGCAGAGTCGGACTTAGGACCTGGAAGGCCTCGCCGAGATGAGTGCGGACAGAGGCCCCCCAGGCGACTCCCACGAGGTCATCGTGCCGCAGAACCCCTCGGTGCGTCTGGAGTTGACGGCCGGGTTCCAAGCGGAAGATGAAGAGCTTGTTCTTCGCATCGATCAAGAGGACGAGATCGCCGGGGTGCACGAGCGCACGATCGCGCATGGGAGGCGATTGTAGCATGCCGGAGTCGACGATTCAGTCTGTGCGGATCCCGACGGCCTGGACGACGTCAGCCCCCGGGATCGAGATCGTGCGGAAGTGGAGGTCGAACCCGGCCTGGCGAACCGGTTCGAGCCACTCATCGTTCGGCACCGGGGACTCGCCGGTCCACTCGTACAGCCATCGGACGAAGAACTCCCACGGTAGGCGAGGGCGGATCCGCGCTGTGGCGACCACGACGAGGCGCCCCTGCGGCGAGAGTACCCGATGGATCTCGCCTTGCGTGGCTGGATCGAAGATGTACTCGCTTGGGAACGTGGAGACGCAGGCCGCGAAAACAGCCGGAGGGAACGGAAGCGCCTGGGCCTCGGCGCGGACGACGACGGCCGCCGCCCCGAGCCGTCGCAGCCGGCGACGGGTGATCCGGGTCATTTGCGGAGAAGCGTCGATCGCCACCATCCGGTGTCCTTGGGCAAGCGCCTGGGCAAGCAGGTGACCGGTTCCACATCCGATCTCGAGCATCAGACGTCCCGGCTCGATATCGTGCAGCACCGTCCGGCGCCAACGGTCCCAAGCGCCAAAGGAGCTCAGCCAGGCAACCGCGTCGTAGGCAAAGGCGATCGACGTGTAGAGATGCCGGAAGAACCAGCGGAGGAAGGCTGCGAGCCACCCAGGCCCGGGCCAGGCGACCCGATCGACCGTCTCGCTTTGAGGATCTGGCGTGGGTGACCGGTGTGCTGTGTTCGATGGACCCGGAGACGGCGGGGTCACAGGTTGCCGAGGACCGCGATCGCCACGGAGAAGTAGATCAACAGACCGGTTGCGTCGACCAACGTCGAGATCAGAGGCGCCGACATGACCGTCGGGTCGATCCCCAGCACGGCGGCCAGGATCGGCACCAGCGCGCCGACCGCATTGGCCCAGATGCACAGGACGAAGACCGTGGCGGCGACGACGAGCGCGTACTCGCCGGCGGCGCCGGTGAGGAGCACCCAGATGAAGGCCACCGGACCGAGCAAGAGTCCCAGCAGGGCGCCGTTGCGAACTTCCCTCAAGAGAACCCGCCCCGCGTCGCGAGGTTCGATCTCTTGAAGCGCGAGCCCGCGGATGACGGTCGCCACCGTCTGCGAGCCGGCGTTGCCGCCCGTACCAATCAGGAGAGGGATGAACAAGGCAAGCGTGATCGCCGCACTCAGCTGGTCCTGGAACCGACGCATCACCATGCTGGTCAACGTCTGAGCGACGAAAAGGACCAGCAGCCAGGTGAAGCGGCTGCGGACGATCTCTCCGGCGCGAAGCGTCCAGTACGGTCGGTCGCTGATCGATCCGGCCTGGACGGCGCCGAGGCTGAGGACGTCTTCAGTCGCCTCTTCCTCGAGGACGTCGATGATGTCGTCGTGCGTGATGACGCCTTGCAGGACCCCCTGAGGATCTACGACCGGGAGCGCGAACAAGTCGTAGTGCGACATCTGGCGGGCGGCTTCTTCCTGGTCGGTGTCGGTCGTGACGTAGACGATGTCGCGCGCCATCAGGGCTTCGGCCACGGTCTCTGGGGGTGCAACAACCAGCTCGCGCAGACCGACGACCCCCAAGAGCTTCCGGTCGCGATCGACGACGTAAAGGTAATAGGGCGTGGCGGCCTGTTCAACCCATGTCTGTCGCAGGAATTCGATCGCCTGGGCGGCGGTCGTTTGTCGCCGCAGGGCGACATAGTCGGTCGTCATCAGTCCGCCGGCTGACTCGTCGGGATGTCCGAGCAGCGGCCGGACTTCCTCGGCCTCCTCCATCTCGGCCAGGGCCTGCGCGGCACGAGTGGGATCGAGATCGCCCAGGATGTCGGCGGCCTCGTCCGGCTCCATTTCGTCGAGGACGTCGGCCAGGCGTTCGGTGGGCAAGGACTCGGCGGCGGATGCGGCGGCCGTGTCTTCGAGCTCCTCGAGCAGATCGGCGGCCGCCGGGATGTCTAGACGGGGCAGCAGCGCGGCCTGGTCGTCCTCCGGAAGATCGGCAAATGCCTCGGCGCGATCGGCCGGACGGAGCCGGATCAGCGCGGCGATCGCCCGCTCGAACTCCCCTCTCTCGAGGAGTCGGCGGATCTCTTCGAGCGTGACGTCGATCACGGAGGGTTCCACGGTTGGTGCCTCTAGTCGAGCAGGATGACTTGAACGCCCTGAGTCTCGAGCCAGGCTTGCCCCCGGTCGAGTTCTTCCATCGACCCGTCGACTTCGATCTCGAGCCAACCCTCCTCCAGCGACATCTGGGCGCGCACGATGTTCACCGTAAGGTCGAACTCTCGAATGAACTGGTGGAGGATGGGTTGGCGGAGGAGCGTCGCCGGGTAGTTCAGGCGTACGGTACGGGTGGGCATCCGTCCCCTCCAGTCTCGCCGGGCCTGAACCCCGCGCAGGCCGGTCGCCTTCGTCGGACTGCACGCACGGCGGCCGCGAAGACAAACCGCCCGGACGCATTCTAGCATCCGGGCGGGAGTGTGTCAAAAAACGGGCGTTGCGGGTGCCGCAGCTAGGCTGCCGGGCGTTGCCCCAGCGTCACGGAGACCGAAATCAAGGAGCCGTTTCGGAGGAGGTCAAATCGCACGGTCGCACCCGGACTGTATTCGAGCAGTCGATTCAGAAACGGACGATCGGCATCGAAGGCGACGCCGTCGATCCCTGTGAGCACATCGCCCCTGCGCAAACCGGCCTGATCCGCCGGACTGCCACCGACGACTTCGCCCAGGTACGCTCCGAAGCGATCACCCAGGCCGTTCCGGCCGGCCACATCAGGTGTGACCCACTCCCACTGAACTCCGAGATAGGGTCGGGGAAAGGCGCCGTCCCGGATGATCGCACTCGCCACGGCCCGGGCGCGGTCGCTCTCGACCGCAAACCCGAGTCCTTCGGCGACCGCGCCCAACCCGTTGCCCCGGACCACGAGGGTGTTGATACCGACGATCCGGCCCTCCAGATCCACCAACGGCCCACCTGAATTACCGTGGTTGATCGCCGCATCGGTCTGGATCAATTCCTCCATCCGGAAACCGGCCGAGGCTTCGATCGATCGGTGGGTGGCGCTGACGACGCCCGCGGTCACGGTGTTGACGAAATCCCCAAGCGGGGATCCGATCGCAACGACAGGCTCGCCAGGGACGAGGGTCGACGACTCGCCCCACAGCGCGACGGCCGGCACCGGGGCGTCAATCCGAACGACGGCGATGTCGGCGAAGGGATCGCTGCCGACGAGGGTCGCATCCACCCTCGATCCGTCGGAGAAGATCACCTCCAGGCTGGACGAGCCCTCGACGACATGATGGTTGGTGACGATATATCCCTCATCGGAGATGATCACCCCGGACCCTGTAGCCGTCGGCGACTCCGAGCCGCCCGGGCCGAAGGAGGCACTCAGGTTGTTCACGATCGTCACAACGGCCGGACCGACCTTGCCTACTGCAGTCGCAATCGACGGAGCTGCCGGAAGGTCTACCGGCGCCTCGGGTGCGGAAAGCGAAGCTTCGACGGGTGGGGAGGTCGGGGCCGGCGCCACCGCAGCCGGGGCCGGCGCCGACCGCAACGCGAGATAGGCTCCGCCGGCGCCGACGGTCGCACCGAAGAAGGCCGCCACCGCGACCAGGCATCCGACAACGGCGATCCCTGCCACACCAATGGACGTCTTGCCCATACGTCACCTCCCGACCCGGAACTTGGTCGGATGGAATCGTCATCCTCCGACGTTAGATGGCGCTAAATGGGGGGTGAGAGATGGCTGAACGCCGAAAAGGAAGCGCTGCAGGCTATCGGAGCGCGGGTTCCAGCTTCGGAGCGGTGCTTCCTTGGGAACGGGCGTCGAGAAGGAGTTGAACGGCGCGCTCCAGTTGGGAGTCGCTGTCAGCCGGGAACCCCTCCTGCGTGAATTCCACCTGGATATCCGGCAGGAGTCCGTCGTCCTGGATCGATCGGCCGTCGGGGGTATACCAACGGGCAATCGTCACACGGATGGCCCCGGAGTCGTTCTGGAGCGGGTGCCAATTCTGAACAGATCCCTTGCCGAATGACCGCTCGCCCACCAGCCAGCCGCGTCCGTAATCCTGGACGGCGCCGGCGACGATCTCGGAAGCGGAGGCACTCCCGCCGTTGATCAGGACGACGAGCGGGATCTCGAGCGCGAGCCCATCGCCGTCGGCGTAGTACGGTTCCTCGCGGCCATCCCCGAAGCGTTCTGAGAGGATCACCCCCTCCGCGATGAACTCGGAAGACACATCCACGGCCGCACGCAGATAGCCCCCGCCGTTGCCCCGGAGGTCGAGGATCAGTCCGGTCGGGTCTTCCGCCAGGAGCTCTCGCAGGGCAGAGCGAAGTTCTCCGACAGTGTCGTCCCCGAAGGTAGACAGCCGGATGTAGCCCACTCCCTCATCCAGCAACCGACTCTCGACGCTGGGGATGGCGATCCGACTGCGGGTGACGCTCACGTCGAACGGCTCGGCTTCCGTCTCACGGCGGATCGTCAGCACGACGACGGTGCCCTCCGGGCCCATGACCCGCCGAATCACCAACTGGGCCGGGATCCCGGTCATGTCCTGCCCATCCACGGCGATGACCTGGTCTCCGGGGAGCAACCCGGCAGCTTCGGCAGGCGACCCAGGCATGGCAGAGATGATCGTCAGGAACTCGCTTTCGGTATCGACCCATGCGCCGATTCCCTCATACTCGCCTTCGAGAGGGATGTTCGCCTGGTCGTATTCCTCCGGGTCCATGTAGCCGGTCTGATCGTCGCCGAGGGCTTCGAGCATCCCGCGGATCGCGCCCTGCATCAGGCTTGGATCATCCAACGGCTGGTCGACGAACTCGTCGTGTACGATCTGCCAGGCTTGCCAGAACGGGGCGAAGAGTCGATCGGGATCGGCGGTTGTCGGCGCGGCCGTCGCCTCCGGGAAGGTGATCCAAGAGTCGGGGAGGGGGGAGGCAAGCCACCCGGACAGCGCTGCCCCTGCCGATGGGTTCAACTGGGGAAGAACCAGGCCGGCGCTCAGGCCACCCACAAAGCAAGCCGTCACCAGCAGAAGTGACAGTTCGACCGCAATCAGGATCTTGACGAATCGGGACACGCAACAACCTCCGACGGCAACCCTAGCATACTTCGATGAGCGAAGGGTGAGAAGGGGCGGCAGGAGAGAACGAATCCGGGCGGGGACGTGAGCCGCCGAAGGCCGAGCCAGCGGCGGAGAGTTGGCTAGCTCGGGCTTGGAGCGTTCGCCCAGGAGGCCAAGAGAGCATCCAGGGCCGGGGTCCCGGCTGCCTCCTGGTAGGCGAGGATGCTTCGCCCGTCGAGCGGGTATTGGGGGTAGCACGACGTCGGCCAGGCCCCGCGCGGCGTTTCGACAACGGCGTCGACGGCGGGGGCAACGATGTCGGCCTCCTCCAGCCGGTCGACGAGGCGCTCGGCGGTCACGATGACGGTTTCGGCTACGAGTGACAGCTCGTGGTCGAGACCCCAGTGTCGTCCGATCGCCGCGTTCCCCTCCCGATCGGCTTCCAGCGCGTGGATGATCGCCGTGTCGCAGCCGATGGCCGGAAACGCCATCAACTCTTCTCCGGAGTACGGATCGATCACCGTCCGCACATCCGGTCGGAGACTTGGCATGTCGGTCCCGATCCAGGCTGCGGACGGCATAAACCCGATGCCGGCCATCCGAGCGCGAATGCCCATGGCCAAGCTGGCCTCGCTCTCCTCGATGACCTCCAGGCGGCCTGCGTGGACCGCTTCGGTGAAAGCCGGCGCGAAGCCGAACGCCTCGAGCCCGAAGTAGCACGTGCGCACCCGCTGGACCATCCCGGCGCCGACCAGGAGATCGCTTTCGAGGCCGGCGGTGAAGCACAGCAAGGTCAGGCCGTGCGGGCGACCGGCCCCAAGGAACTGGGCGCGCAAAGCCAGACTGAAGGCCATTGGTCGGCGGTAGAGAGTGGTACCGCCCAGGGCGATGACCCCGCCTTCTCCAGGGATGAGCCCGACAGCCTCCGGCATCGAGACACGCTTGTCGCGGCGCATTCAGGCCATTCGTTGACGCATCGCGTCCAGTGTTCCCGGGGAAGATGGGCGGGTCGAAGGCGGTCTCATGGCTCCGGGTTCCGGGCAAGCCCCGCGACCACCGAAGGAAGTCCGTGCACGGTGGCGATCCAGTCGTGGCGTGAGTCCGCCGGGCGGACGCCTCCGACGAGGACTGTATGCATCCCGAGGGCAGCGGCCGGGTCCAGGTTTCGGAGCTGATCGTCCACGACGAGCGAAGCTTCAGGTTCCGGTTCCCCACAAAGGGACAGGGCTCGTCGATAGGCCCCTGGCTCGGGCTTGTTGATCCACCCCAGGGCTTCGATGTCGATGATCTGTTCGATCAAGTCGGCCACGCCAAGGCGCGCCAGGACGCGGCTGGCATGGCCCCGATCGGCATTCGTGAAGATGACTGGCCGGACCGCAAGGCTCCCGAGGGTGTGGCGAAGGCGGGGGTCGGGCGCGAGGTACGAGTCCAATGGAACATCGTGGACATAGGCGAGGTACTCATGGGGGTCGATGGCATGGTGGACCCGCAAGCCGTTCAGGCTCGTCCCGTATTCTCGGAAGTAGCGTTCGCGCAGGGCGGAGGCTGCATCCGGCGACACGCCGACCTTGTGGACGATGAACTCATTGATCCTCAGGCCGATCGCCTCCCACAGGCCGTTCCCGGCGGGGTACAGTGTGTCGTCGAGATCGAGGAGCAGAGTGCGGATCGTCGGCACGGGACTAGAAGGGATCGTCCTTCGTCCAGACGCGGATGTTGTCGTCTGTCGGCGGGGGGAGTCGTCGACCGTAGGCGAACCACCAGACGACAACGGCGACCGTCGCGAATAGCACGCCAAGGCCGAGTTCGCCCCAATGGCTCCGGTAGATGGCCCATCTCAGCGTGAAGAGCCCCAGCGGGATCAACAGCAGCCAGAGTGCGCGCCGCCGACGCGTGATCACGCTTCGGAAGAGCGCGATCGCCGTCAGCGCAAACAGCACGGCCAGGGCAGCAACGCCAAGCCAGTCCACAAGGGAGGAGTATAGGGCGCACTCGGCCGACCGTCAACGCAACCCCGGCTGAGACCTTCCGGATCGACGAGGCTGCGACCAAGCCAGGCTCCCACCCTTTGGGACGCTATAATCGCGGTCCATGCCCATTCGCGTGCTCCCGCAAGAAGTCGCCTCCGCGATTGCCGCCGGGGAGGTCGTTGAGCGACCGGCGTCGGTGGTGCGTGAGTTGATCGAGAACGCCCTCGACGCCGGGGCGCGGCGGATCGAGGTCCGGATGGAGGGCGCCGGGCAGACGCGCATCGAGGTCGCCGATGACGGAGTCGGCATTTCGGCAGAAGAACTCAGCCTGACGGTCGCACGCTACGCGACGTCCAAGCTTGCCTCGCGCGAAGATCTCTTCGCCATCCGCACGCTCGGGTTCCGCGGGGAAGCCCTGGCCTCGATCGCCGCAGTCTCGCGCTTCGAGATCGTCAGCCGGGAGGCCGACGCACCGAAGGGCGCTGCGCTCAAGGTTGAGGGGGGCCAGGCGGGGCGCGTGACGGCGCGCGGTGCGCCGCCGGGCACCGTCACGACCGTGCGCGACCTCTTCTTCAACACCCCGGCCCGGAAGAAGTTCCTCAAGTCGGAGGCGACCGAAAGGAAGCGGATCCTCGACCTCGTAGGCCGCTATGCCGTCGCCTACGCGTCGGTCGCATTTCGCCTGGTGTCTGAGAACCGGGTGTCGGTGGAGACGGCTGGAAACGGAGATCGACGCGAAGCCCTGGCGGCGGTCTTCGACGTGGCGACGGCCCGCTCACTCATCGAGCTCGTACCCCCGGTGGAAGGACCGGTGGGCGTTTCTGGTTTCGTCAGTCCGCCAAGCATCCACCGTTCCAACCGGCGGGACCTGACCTTCTTCGTGAATGGTCGGTGGATCCAGGACGCGGGACTCAGCGCGGCTGTCGTCCAGGCGTACCATGGCCTGCTGATGGTCGGCCGATTCCCGATGGGGTTCGTGCAGATCGACATCGATCCAGCTGAGGTCGACGTCAACGTCCATCCGTCCAAGGCCGAGGTCCGGTTCCGCAACCCGGATCAGGTCTTGGGTACCGTTCAGCGGACGATCCGAGCCACGTTGCTCTCGCAGGCGGCGCCGCCGGAGGTCGATCTCGCGACCCGCTGGCAGACGGAGTCCCCGGCAGTCCCTGGCTCCCTGGCCTGGTCGAAGGTGGCGGCGCTTGAGCCGCAGGCCGCGGGCGGGCCGGAGACGCCCGCGCCGCGATTGCTGGGCGACGTTCCCCTGCTCCGTGCCGTCGGACAGGTCGGCGCGGCGTATCTCGTCGCAGAAGGTCCCGACGGCCTGTACCTGATCGACCAGCATGCCGCCCACGAGCGGATCCTGTTCGAGCGTCTCCGCGAGGCCATGTCGGCCGCCGCCATTCCGATGCAAACCCTTATGGATCTCGACCCCATCGAGCTGAGCCGCGGCGAAGTTCAGTCACTGGAGCCGTTGTTGCCTTCGCTGGAGAGGATCGGGATCCAGGCGGAGCTGTTCGGTGAGACTGCCGTGCGGGTCCGCACGTTGCCGGCCGTGCTAACGGACCTCGACCCAGCGACGGCGGTTCGGACGGCCCTGGGAGATTTCGAAGAAGATGAGTCCGGTCTGGAGGGCGAGGTCGAGGTTCGGCTCGCAGCCCGGGTCTGCAAACGAGGTGCGATTCGCTCGGGCCAGATTCTATCGCTGGTCGAACAGGAACGACTGGTGCGAGAGCTGGAGTCCTGTCGGTCTCCGCGAACCTGTCCTCACGGAAGGCCGACGATGATCCACATTTCCGTGGATTCGCTCGAGCGCCAGTTCGGGAGGCGTGGCTAGCCGGGCCTTGAGCTCGACGGTTTTCCCCGAGCGGGGCTGATGGCTCGGGCGGCGTCGCGCAGAGGGCGCGTGTCGGGGAACGTCGCCGGCCCGGCAGGCAGCCGGACACAGAACGTGCTCCCTTTGCCGAGTTGCGTCTCCACCGTGATCCGTCCGTGGGACGCATCCACAATGCGCTTGGCAATCGCCAGGCCAAGACCGGTCCCCCCGACACTTCGGCCTTGCTCGGGAACCCGGTAGAACCGCTCAAAGATGTGAGGCAGGCTTTCCGGCGGGATCCCCCGGCCGGTATCGCGAATGCAAGTCACCGCTTCCCCGTCCTCAAGCGAGACGCGCACATGGACCGTGCCGCCGGTCTGGTTGTATTTGATCGCGTTTGTCAGGAGATTCAGGAAAACCTGCTTGAGGCGATTGCGATCCCCAGGTACGGGGGCGAGCGAGGCGTCCGTCTCGCTCTCGATGGTGATCCCGTCGGCATCCGCCTGTGGGCGGACGATCTCAATGCACTCCTGGACCAGCCCTCCGAGATGGACGGGCTCACGGACCAGGCGCCCCCGCCCTGATTCGAGCCGTGCCAGCTCCAAGAAGTCGGTGGCCATCTCGTTCAGGCGAAAGACCTCCATGTAGACCGTATCAGCCAGCCGATTGCGCTGCTCCTCAGGCAGCTCAGTCCGCTTGAGCAGGTGCGCGGCCGCCGTCAAGGAGGCCAGGGGGGTGCGCAGTTCGTGCACCATTTCGGCCACCAGGTCGCTTTGTTGGAAGAGGCTGGCATTCTCGATGGCGATCGCCGCCTGGGCTGCGAGGGAGAGCAACAACCGTTCATCCTCCTCGGTGAAGGGGGGCACGACCTTGTTGACCGCCTCGATGACGCCCAGGGTCTTGTCCGGCGTGCGCAGAGGGACGCACAGGACGGAGCGGGTCTGGAACTGGGTCAGGACATCGACTTCCGGGTAGAACCGGTTGTCGGCGACGGTGTCTTCGACGTGCAGGGACTCGCCATGCGAGTAGACCCAGCCGGCGATGCTGTTTTCGGTGGGGACGATGATCCGCTCACCGCGACTGAGGAGGACGCCGGTGGCGGCTTCGAAGTGCAGGTGCTGGGTCGTAGAATCATGGAGCAGCAACGAAGTCGCCTCACACTCGGTAAGCTCGCGGGCGGCTTCAACCACGTTCTGAAGCAGGACATCCAGATCCAGGGTGGACGCCAACTCGACGGAGACCTCGAGCAGCCGAGCGTACCGGCGCAGGAGCTGAGGGTGATTCGGCACGGAGGACCGCCCCGAAACATCCGGGGTCTGGGTCTTGGTCATCCTTGACCTCGCCCGGGACACCCCAGCGCACGCGAGGCGAGATCTTGCCGATGATCCCCTCCACGCCAGCGCACGCCGTTGAGGCGCGGCCGGTCGCCAGCCGGGAGGATGTGGGTCTTCATTCCGATGTGAGCTGCAGCTGTTCGGCGATGTTCTCGGTCAGTTTGTGGAGCTGTTCGGCGATCAGACTCTCAGGGTGGGAGACAACGAGCGGGCGTCCGGATTGGGCGGATTGATGGGCCTGCTCGGGGGCCGGCGAGACGATCCCGGCGAGCTCAAGACCGAGGTCGCCGGCCACCTGACGCCACGGGATTTGCAGGCTGGTGCGCTCGCGGTTGACCAACGCCAGGTGGATCTTTTCGGAACGGATGCCGTCGCGCTCGAGCTCTTCCAAGAGGTTGCGCGCCAGGATGTTCGACGGGAAGATCGGCTCGGTGACGATCAGCAGTCGATCGACGGCCCGAAGGATTGCCTTCGTGTAGGGACGGATGCCGTCTCCGAGATCGATCACGACGACCGTGCACATCGACGCCAGGTTGTTCAAGACCGCCTCCATCTGCGAGACGGCCAGATCGAGATCGGTCTGATTGGGGCGGGGAGAGGCCAACAGAAGCCGCACACCGGTGCGGTCGCTGAGAAGCTCCGATTCGACCGATCGCAAATGGATGTCCTTCATCGATCGGGTCAGCAGGCTGGCGAGACCGGTGGGATCGCGTACGCCCAGATTGAGGCCGATCGATCCGCGTCCTGGATTGAACTCGGCGAGGATCACGTCCTGGCCGCGTGACTGCAGGGACACACTGACGTTGAGGGCCAGGGTGGTGGTCCCGACGCCGCCCTTGGCGCCCAGGAAGGCGATGATCTTGGCCCGGTCGACGGGGGCCGCCTTGACTTGGGCCGCCCTTGCCAGGACGGCCTTGACGTGGGCCGTCAACTCGGCCGGGTGGGTGGGCTTGGTCAGGTAGTCGTCGACACCCGCCTCGAAGCCGGCCACCTTGTCGTCGACCATCGTCTTGGCCGTGAACATGATGACCGGGATGTGCGCCGTGGCCGAGTCGGCCCGCAACCGCCGGGTGACCTCGTAGCCATCGAGGTCGGGCATCATCACATCGAGCAGGATCAGGTGAGGGTTCTCGGCGGCCGCCTTGGTCAGGCCCAGGGCCCCATTGTTGGCGACGGCGATCTCGTACCCCTGCCGCTCCAACATCAGACCGACGAGCTTGAGGGTGTCGACATCGTCGTCGATGATGAGGATCTTGTCGGCCATCGGCGGGACGCGCCTCGCGATCGACGAGTGTCGGGCAGTCTAGCACAAAGGGCAGGGCGCGGCAAGCCGGGAGCGCCGCGGTGCTATAATCCCACCGGCGTGACGGCTCGCACCTTCTGCGGATGACACTCCAACTGTGGGGACTCACCGGCGAGTTCGGCTATGGATTGCCGCTTCGCTGGTTGGGATACCTCCTCCTTCTCGCTTCCCTGGCCCTCATTCTCTGGAAACTCATCGACCACCGCCGCCGCGGGATTTCGCCCCTGGTGCTGGGGTGGCCCCTTCCGGGATCCCTCATCCTTGCCGGTGCGGCGGCGCAGGCCGCCTTTGTGCTCTACCTGCCGGCCCCGGGAGGCCTCTCCAACCCCGGCCTGCCTCTGGAGCCCTCCGGACAGGCCGGGCCGCTCTTCGGACTGATCCCCCTCATCCTGGCCGCCGGCTGGCTGGGCAGCGCCCCGGCCGCCGTCGTCGGGCTGGTCGCCGGGTTCATCGTTGGCGGCTGGTACACCCATAGTCTGCTCACGCCGGCCAGCCTCACTCTGACCGCCATGCTGGCAGCGTGGACTCTTCGCAGGCCCTACCGAGACATCCTGGGGTCGGCGGCTCGCCGTCCGATCGTGGCGACGCTCCTCGCCGGGTTGGCATTGGCGGGGCTACGCGGCCTGGAACTGTTTGTCTACAGCGGTGGCCCGATTCTGGATGGGGTCGAGTATGTGCTGGCGCAGTCCCAGACGATCCTGCAAGCGGCGATGATCCAGGCGCTACTTGCCGGGCTGGTGGGAGAAGGAGTCTTGTTTCTCTTTCCTGCCCGCTGGACAAAGCCGGCCCGTCTCGTCTCCGCGCCGTACCTCCGCTCCCTTGGGACTCGGATGGTGGCCTTCTTCCTGCTGGTGGGGATGGTCGCCGGCGTGGTGCTGCTGGTCGGAGATTGGGCGCTGGCCCGGGCCTCGGCGCGCGACCTGGTGGAAGCGCAAATGGAGCAGACCGCGATCCAGGCGGGAGGCGGTGTCCCGTTCTTCATCCAAACAGGGCGGTCGTTCTTGCAGCAAGCCGCCGAACTTGCCTCCCGGATGGACCGAGACCAACTGGCGTCGGGCGAAGCTCTACGGCCGATCTTGGCAAGCTTCCCGTATTTCCAGGCTGTGGCTTACTTTGACTCCTCAGGGCAGCGGACGGGGTTCGCCTCGCTTGCCGGGGGCGAGCCGACACCGCTGTCCCTCGAAGCGGAAGCGGCGCTGGCAGCTTCGCTGGCAGGCGTACCTCAGGAGATTACCGGCGTGTCTGGCTCGCAGCCGCCATCGTCGGAAGCGATCTTCCTGGCGCCCGTCGCCGGCGTCGAGGGCGGGGAAGTGATCGGGGTCCTGGCGGGATGGACGCAGCTTTCGAGCAACCCGCTCCTCCAGCCGGTCGGGACAGTGATCGCCGAGTTTCCTGCCGGCACGGCGCTGATCGCCAATGAGAACGGCACGATCCTGATGCATTCGGATCGCCGACAAGTCGGCGGATCGACCTTGATGGCGAACGCCGTCTCGAGCGAGGTGTTCGATCTCACGGCCCCGGACGGCACCCGGCAACTGGCTTTCGTCTACCCGGTACCCGGTTCTTCCTGGGTCGTCGTCCTGACCGTACCCGGCACAGCCGTCGATCGACTGGCGATCGAGATCGCCGCCCGGCTGTTCGCCGTGATGGCCGTCGCGGGTGTGGTGGTCGTGTTGCTCGCCTACGCGGTCAGCCGGACGCTGACGCGTCCGTTGCGGCAGATGACCCTGGCGGCCGAGTCGATTGCGCGCGGCAATCTCGATCGGCCGGTGCCTGGGGTCGGTGAGGACGAAGTCGGGCGGTTGGCTTCGGCCTTGGAGCGCATGCGCCGCAGCTTGAAGATCCGCCTCGAGGAGATGGATCTGCTGCTGCAGGCGACGCAGCGGATGGCGGCCAGTTTCAACCTCGCTGAGGTCCTTCCGCCGATTCTGATGGGAGTCCAAGACCTGACCGAAAGCGACTTCGTGCGCGTGGCGCTGGCACCGCGCGACGGGGAAACGGGAGATCTCGAGCGCTACACATCCGGGGTCGACCCCGGCGGCTGGACAACCCTCGATCGACAGCTCCTAGACCTGAGCCGGGAGCGCGGCCGGTTCGTCTTGGAGAATCCGGCGCGCGCCCGGGCGGTGCTGGATCTCCGGCTTCTGACGGAGCCGATGGAAGGGCTGCTGGCCCTGCCGATGCGAAGTGAAGAGGAATTTGTCGGGACGTTGTGGATCGGCTATCGCCGGCCGCATGTCTTCTCCTCGGATGAGACGAGCCTGCTGACCATCCTCGCCGGGCAGCTGGGGGTCTCGGTGGCGAACGCCCGCCTCTACCAGCGCGCCGAACAGGAGCGGCTGCGGCTCGGAGCCACCCTTGAGGCGACCCCCGATGCCGTCCTGCTCCTCGATCCCGAGGGCAACGTCGTTCACGCCAATCCGGCGGCGGCCATGGTGTTGCGGGTCAGTCCCGAACAGGCCCGACGAAAGCCGATCGCGCAGGTCGTCGGGGTGCCCAGACTCGATGACATGCTGCGCGCCGGTGTGGCCGATCCGGTCAGTGGAGAGATCAGCTTGGCGGACGGCCGGGTCCTGTTCGCCTCGGTCCTGGAGCTCGAAGGGGTCGGTCCGCATCGCGGGGGCAAGGTCTGCGTGCTACGCGATATTACGCACTACAAGAAACTCGACATGCTCAAGTCGGAGTTCGTCGCCACCGTCAGCCACGACCTACGGACCCCGCTGACACTGATGCGCGGCTACGGGACGATGCTCTCGATGGTCGGGACTCTCAATGACCAGCAGAAGGAATTCTCCCGCAAGATCCTCGACAGCGTCGACCAGATGGCTCGTCTGGTGGACGGCCTCCTGGATCTGGGACGGATCGAAGCGGGGGTCGGTCTGAGCCTAGAAACCGTCGAGCCCGGGGCGATCCTGGAGGAGGTGGTATCGACCTATCGGCCTCAAGCGGCGAACAAGCAGATCTCCCTGACCGTCGAGATGCCCGATACGATGACGGCGATCGACGCCGATGCCACCCTGCTGCGGCAGGCGGTGGCCAATCTGGTGGACAATGCCATCAAGTACACTCCGGCGAAGGGGAGGGTCAAAGTCAGCGCGGCCCAGGCCGAGGGTATGCAGATCTTCCGGGTCGAGGACAGCGGCGTGGGGATCGCCCCGGCCGACCAACCCCGCCTGTTCGAGAAGTTCTACCGGGCAGGCGGCGCCAACGGTGGCCGTGAGAGCGGTTCGGGGCTGGGGCTGGCGATTGTCAAGTCGATCGCCGAACAACACGGCGGGCGGATCTCGGTCGAGAGTCGCCTAGGTTCGGGCAGCACGTTTGTCCTGGAAGTCCCCGTGCATCAGTCCAGGTCCCTTCCCGGCTGAGGGGCAGGGGCCCTTGACAGCCAGGGGACCCGGCGTAAAATACCAGCGCGTTGACACTCCGATAACCGCCTAGCGGCAGGACAGCGCTTGAGGGAATAGGCTCTCGGGCGCTTGTTTTGCTTTGCTGGGCGACTAGCACGTTTGTTCGAATTCAAGCGTGGGGACCCCTCGGCGGACGATCCCGGATGGAGGCGTTGTGAGCGTAGAAGCGAAGGGTTTTCGAGCGCTGCGGATCAGCCTGGCTTCGCCCGAGACGATCTACAGTTGGTCGTATGGCGAAGTCACCAAGCCGGAGACGATCAACTACCGGCGCCTTCGACCGGAGAAGGACGGCTTGTTTTGCGAGGCCATCTTCGGCCCGACGAAGGACTGGCAGTGCTATTGCGGGAAATACAAGAACATTCGCTTCAAGGGCATCACCTGTGAGAAGTGCGGCGTCGAGGTGACCCGTTCGGCGGTCCGCCGCGAGCGGATGGGCCACATCACCCTGGCCGCGCCGGTGGCGCATGTCTGGTACACCCGCCGGGTCCCTTCCTACCTCGGCCTGCTGCTCGACATCTCGCGACGGAATCTGGATCGGGTCCTGTACTTTGCCCAGTACGTCGTGACCCATGTCGACGAGGAGGCGCGCCGGAAGGCGATCAAGCGCATCGAGGAAGAGATCACCCGCCTCGAGCGCGAGCAGTCGGATGCGCTGAACCAGCGGATCGCCCAGCTGAAGGCTGCCCGCAAGCGCCGCATCGACGAGTTGGAGGCGCGGTCGAAGGAGATCCGCGAGACCTTTGACGAAACCGTTGCGGCGGAGATCGAGCCGGTCATCCAAGAGGGCCAGCGCCTCGAGGCCTCCCTGACGGAGAAACTGGGCAAGCCGGCGCGCACCCCGGTGCACTTCAAGTCGACCGAGACCATCATCGCCGAGAAGGGCGAGGAGATCACCCGCGAACACTTGACCAAGGTGCAGAAGTCCGTCAAGCAGCGGCTGGATCAGATCGAATCGGCGCTCAAGGAGCGTCGCGAGGCCGAGGTCGAGGCGTTGCGGATGGAGATCGAACAGGTCAAGGCCGAGAGCGATCTGGCCGTCGTCGACCTGCGCAGTGGATCGGAGGAAGGAAGCCCGGAGGCCGTCCAGCAATTGATGGCTGAGCGCGAGGAACTGGATGCCATTCGCCCGATGATGTTCCTGGGAGAGGCGAGCTACCGCGAGTTGAAGACGCGATGGGGGCAAGTCTTCCGAGCGGAAATGGGCGCGGAAGCCTTCCACGAGATCCTGCGCGGGCTCGATCTGGAAGCGATGGCCAAGGACCTGTGGGAGGAGATTCGGCTCACCCGCAGCAAGCAGCGCCGCAAGAAGGCGACCAAGCGCCTCAAGGTCGTCGAGGCGTTCCGCCGGTCGGGGAACCGTCCGGAATGGATGGTCCTGACCGTCTTGCCAGTGATCCCGCCCGATTTGCGACCGATGGTCCAGCTGGATGGCGGCCGCTTCGCCACTTCCGATTTGAATGACCTCTACCGGAGAGTCATCAACCGCAACAACCGCCTCAAGCGGCTGGTCGAGTTGGGCGCCCCGGATGTGATCGTCCGCAACGAGAAGCGTATGCTGCAGGAGGCCGTCGATTCCCTGATCGACAACGCCCAGCGCGGCAAGGCGCTCTCACGCCGCGGTCGGCGCGAGCTCAAATCCCTGAGCGACATGTTGAAGGGCAAGAAGGGGCGATTCCGCCGGAACCTGCTCGGCAAGCGCGTCGACTACTCGGGGCGTTCGGTGATCGTCATTGGCCCGCACCTCAAGCTCTACCAGTGCGGCCTCCCGAAGACGATGGCCCTCGAGCTATACCGCCCGTTCGTGATCTCCAAGCTGGTCGCCTACAACTACGCCGCCAATGTCAAGGGCGCCAAGCGAATCATCGAGCGCGAGCGCCCGGAGGTCTGGGAGGTACTGGAGGAAGTCATCCAGGACCGGCCGGTCCTGCTGAATCGGGCGCCGACCCTGCACCGCCTCGGGATCCAGGCCTTCGAGCCCGTGCTGGTCGAGGGCAAGGCGATCGAACTGCACCCGCTGGTCTGCTTCGCCTTCAACGCCGACTTCGACGGCGACCAGATGTCGGTCCATCTCCCGCTCTCGCAGAAGGCAGTCGAGGAAGCCCGCCGCCTGATGCTCTCGGCGAAGAACCTGCTCAAGCCGGCCGACGGCGAGCCCGTCGTGGGCCCGTCGAAGGACATGGTTCTCGGCGTCTACTACCTGACGATGGCGGTCGACGGCCGCAAGCATCGCGGCGAGGGCCGGGCCTTCGCCGATCTCGATGAAGTCGAGCTGGCGTACGGTCTGGGGCAGGTGGAAATCCACACCCCGATCCGACTCCTGACCGACACCTGGTACGACGAAAACGGGCGCCGCCTGCCCGAGGCGGAGCGCCGCCTGCTCCAGACAACCGTCGGCCGCGTGCTCTTCAACCGCGTACTCCCGGAGGAGATCCGGTTCGTCAACCGCGTCCTGGACAAGGGCTCGATGCAGGAACTCGTCGGGGAGGTCTACAACCTCCTGCGGGAGGAGGGGACCCCGGCCGTTGTCGACGCCATCAAGGACATCGGCTTCGCCTATGCCACTCGATCGGGGACGACGATCGCCGTCTCCGACATCGCCGTGCCGCCGGAGAAGGAGACGATCGTGGCGCGGACGATCGAGGAAGCCGAAGGTGTGCGTCGGGACTACCTGCGCGGGCTGCTAACCGAGCAGGAGCAGACCGAGCGGATCATCGAGCTTTGGCAGGAGACCACCAGCGAGGTCGCCAAAGCAGTCCGCCGCGGGATGGACCCGGCCGGAAGCCTGAGCACAATGGCGATCTCGGGCGCGACCAAGGGCGGGTTTGGCCCAATCTCTCAGCTGGCCGGGATGCGCGGTCTGATGGCTGATCCGGCGGGACGAATCATCCCGCTGCCGATCCGCTCCAACTTCCGCGATGGACTGAGCACGCTCGAATACTTCATTTCGACGCACGGCGCCCGCAAGGGTCTGACCGATACCGCGCTGCGCACCGCCGATGCCGGGTACCTCACGCGGCGCCTGGTCGACGTGGCTCAGGATACGATCATCAGCTCGCCGGATTGCGGCACCGATCAAGGGATCTGGATCCGGCGTTCGGACGATGTCGCCGGCCAGGCGTTCGCCGATCGTATGGTCGGCCGGGTCGTGGCCGATACGGTGGCTCATCCCGAGACCGGCGAGGTGATGCTCGACCGCGGCGAGACGATCTCTCTCGAAGTGGCCGGCGGACTGGACGCCGCCGGGATCGAGGCGGTCTACGTCCGCTCGCCTCTGACCTGTGAACTTCCGTTCGGGATGTGCGCTGAATGCTACGGGACGGACCTCGGACGCGGCGAAGAGGTGGAGCAGGGGGCGACGGTCGGGATCGTTGCCGCGCAGTCGATCGGTGAGCCCGGCACGCAGCTCACCTTGCGCACCTTCCACACCGGTGGCGTCGCCGCCGGCGGCGACATCACAACCGGCCTCCCGCGCGTTGAGGAGCTGTTCGAGGCTCGCAAGAAGCCGAAGGGCGAGGCGGTCACCGCCGAGATCGCCGGAACGGTCAAGATCATCCACGGGGTGCATGCCGAGGGGCAGCGGGTCGTCCAGATCATGAACAGCGAACTGATCCAGGACGAGTACAACGTCCCGGGCAATTGGTCGATGCGCGTCGAGGACGGGACGGAGATCAAACCCGGGGACGTCATCGCCACCCGCGGCGAGGCGCGAATTTCGGCGACGCACGCCGGACGCGTCCGGATCGAAGACCGCAAGGTCATCGTTTCCTACGATCAGATCGACGAGGCGGTCTACGAGGTGGCCCCGAGCGCCCGGATCCTCGTCAAGGACGGCGAAAAGGTCGAGGCCGGCCAGCAGCTGACCGAAGGCTCGCTGAACCCGCACCGGATCCTGCGGATCAACGGGCGGGAGGCCTGCGAGCTCTACCTGCTGACCGAAGTTCAGAAGGTGTACCGCTCGCAGGGCCAGAACATCAACGACAAGCACTTCGAGGTCATCATCCGGAAGATGCTCTCGAAGGTCCAGGTGACCCATCCGGGCGACACCGATCTACTGCCGGGCGACCTGGTCGAGCGCTTGTACCTCAAGGAAATCAACGAGCGCCTCTTGAGTGACGGCAAGCAGCCGGCGCGCGCCGTCCCGGTCTTGCTGGGAGTCACCAAGGCGTCGCTCAGCACCGACTCGTTCCTCTCGGCGTCGTCCTTCCAGCATACGATCAAGGTGCTGGCCGGCGCGGCGATCGAGGGCAAGATGGACTACTTGCGCGGGCTGAAGGAGAACGTGATCATCGGCAAGTTGATCCCCGCCGGGACGGCGTTCCCCGGGGAGCAAGTGATGCTGCATGATGCGCGCCTGAGCCCGACCCCGACCCCGACCGGGGAATTGCCGGAGGAGACGGCGGTCGTCGCCGCAGAATAGGGTGCGCCCCGCCGGGCCTTCGCCATTGACAGGTCTGCTCGGCGGAGGTTAGAATGACGGTTCGCCGCCCCGCGTGCGCAGTCGGGGCGGAACGTCTGTAGGGCCCCTTCCCCTTCCGCCTGCGCGGCGCGCCGGCAGGAAGGCGAAGTGAAGCGGGAGGCAAGCGAAAATGCGTTACGCGATCGTGACTTCCGGTGGGAAGCAATACGTTGCCCGGGAAGGAGAGACCCTCGAGGTCGACCGCCTGGGCCAGCCCGAAGGCGAGACCTTCGAGTTCTCGGAGGTCTTGCTCGCTGCCGAAGGCGACCAGGTCTTGGTTGGGGCGCCGAAGGTTGACGGCGCTCGGGTCCGGGCGACCGTGCTGGGCGAGATCCGGGCGAAGAAGGTCGTCGTCTTCCGGTACCAGCCCAAGAAGCGGCGGCGGCGGATGCTTGGCCACCGTCAGACCTATTCTCGATTGAGAATCGACCAGATCGACTTGCCCGGAGTCGAGCGCAAGGATTCCGCCAAGGCCGAGGAACCGAAGGCCGCGCCTCGCAAGAAGACGGCGGCCAAGGCCAAGGCCGCGGCCGGTACGACCAAGAGCGCCGGGCGCAAGTCCGCCGGTGGTGCAAAGTCCGGCGCGAAGACCACCAAGAAGAAAGGCTCATAGGGAAGATCATGGCTCACAAGAAGGGCGGCGGCTCCAGCCGCAACGGACGCGATAGTCGAGCGCAGCGATTGGGCGTGAAGCGCTACGGCGGCGAACACGTGCGCGCTGGTTGTATCCTGGTTCGCCAGCGCGGAACCCGGATCCACCCTGGTCGCAATGTGGACCGGGGCAGCGATGACACCCTGTTCGCCACATCGGATGGAGTCGTGGTCTTCGACTTCGCCCGCGGCGGGCGCAAGCGGGTCAACGTCGTTCCGGCGGCGTAGCGGTTCACCTCGGCCGGCGCGCCGACTGAGTCCGGTCCCCGGGATCAGCGGTCTGCGGTCGGAGGCCATCCTCCGGGGAGGCAGTTGGGAATGAAGACGAGCATCCATCCGAAGTACTTTCCGAGTGCGACCGTGACCTGTGCCTGCGGGAACACCTGGCATACCGGCTCAACCGTCGAGTCGATCACGACCGATGTGTGTTCGCAGTGCCACCCCTTCTACACGGGCGAGCAGCGCATCGTCGACACCGAGGGCCAGGTCGATCGCTTCTACAAGAAGCTGCAGGCCAGGCAGGATTTCTTGGCTGAAGTCGACGCCCGGGAGGCCGAGAAGGTTTCGCCGGAGATCCCGATCGCCGAGCTGGAGTTGGGCAAGCGGGCCGAGGACGCGCTGGCGCGAGCCGGGATCACCCGCGTCGGTCAGGCGCTCGACCGCCTGGCGATGGGCGATGCGGCGATGTTGGCCGTCGACGGCTTCGGCCAGAAGAGCTTGGTCGACCTCAAGCGGCGCTTGCGGGCGCAAGGCTTCGAGCTCCCGACGCCGGAGGCGCCGGAGTCCGAACCCGCCGGGTGAGGCTTGGTTCGAACCGCCTGGTGTACACTGGGGGCAGGTGCCAAGGCACCTGCCCCTTCTCTTTGCCGATGACTCGACGAGGCCCACGATGACCTACAGCGGTCCGGGGATTGAAGTCATCACCGGTTCGATGTTCAGTGGAAAGACCGACGAGTTGATCCGGCGGTTGCGGCGCGCCCGCATTGCGCGCCAGGCGGTCCAGGTCTTCAAGCCGAGCCTCGATGTCCGCTATGCCGCTGGGAAGGTCACCTCCCATGCTGGCACCGAGTTCGAAGCCACGCCCGTCGAGCGGGCGGCGATGATCCCGGCTCTCGTCCGCGACCAGACGACCGTCGTGGCGGTGGACGAAGCTCAGTTCTTCGATGACGAGATCGTCGGTGTCGTTTCGGACCTGGCGCAGGACGGCGCCCGGGTGCTCGTGGCCGGGCTTGACCTCGACTTCCGTGGCGAACCGTTCGGCCCGATGCCGTTGCTCCTGGCCCTGGCCGAACAGGTCGACAAGCTGCACGCGATCTGCATGGTATGCGGTGGGCCGGCGTCTCGGACGCAGCGTTTGATCAACGGTCGGCCGGCACGTTTCAGCGACCCCGTCGTCGTCGTCGGCGCAAGCGAACTCTACGAAGCCCGTTGCCGGCGTCACCACGAAGTCCCCAGGGATTGACCATGCAGGACTATCACGACTTCCTGGCCGAGATCCTGATCGATCAAGATCGGCTGCAGGATCGCGTCGCCGAGCTCGGCGCCGAGATCAGCCGCGACTACGACGGGATGGACCCGCACCTGATCTGCATTCTGCGCGGCGGGGTCATGTTCCTGGTTGATCTGATGCGCCGGCTGACCGTCCCGCACACGATCGACTTCATGGCGGTCGCCTCCTACGGCGCCGGCGTACGCGACTCGACCGGCCAGGTCCGGATCACGCTCGATCTCACCACGGCGATTGAGGGCCGGCATGTCTTGTTGGTGGAAGACATCATCGACAGCGGGCGTACGATCGCCTCGGTGCTCGAGTTGCTCTCGGCGCGCCGGCCGAAGAGTCTGCGCGTCTGCGCGCTGCTTGACAAGGCCGAGCGGCGCGAGGCGGTCGTGCCGATCCACTACCGGGGTTTCACGATCCCCGACCGGTTCGTCTTTGGCTACGGACTTGATCTGGATGAGTTCTACCGGAATCTTCCCTTCGTAGGCGTGGTCCAACCCGACAAGATTCTCCAGACCGGCTAGCCTCCGTCGGACGATGACGGCCTCTACCCTCCTTTTGCCCGAGCCGGTGCGCACCCTGCTTCCCGCCCTGGGTGGCTTCCGCGTCTGGTTGGTCGGCGGTTGCGTGCGGGATCTCATTCTCGGGCGGCCAACTCTCGACTTCGATTTCGCCGTGGAAAGGGATGGAGCGCGGCTTGGCCGTCGCTTGGCCAACGAGCTGGGCGCCGACTATTTCGACCTGGATCCGGGGCGCGGCGCGGGCCGGATCCTCTTGACCATCGGCGCCGGACGGCGCGCCACCTTCGATTTCGCCACGATGCGAGGCCCCGACATCCTCGAGGACCTCGGGTTGCGCGATTTCACGGTCAACGCCATGGCGCTGCCGCTTTCCCAGGAGGGCTTCGCGGGAGAGGTACTCGACCCACTCCACGGCGGGCGCGATCTACGCGAGAAGCTGCTGCGGGCTTGTTCTCCAAAGGCCATCGCCGACGACCCGGTGCGCGGGCTGCGCGCCGTGCGGTTCGCCGTCGATCTCGGCCTTCGGATGGACCCGGAGACGCTGCGGCAGGTCCGGTCGGCGCATACGATCCTGGACCGGGTTTCGCCTGAGCGTCTTCGGGACGAGCTGTTTCGAATCCTTGACGGACGCAGGCCCGGCCAGGGCTTGCGATTGATGGACGAGCTCGGCCTGCTCGAAAGCCTCGTGCCGGAGCTGGGACGCCTGCGCGGGCTGGTTCAACCAGAACCGCACGCCTTCGACGGACTAACCCACACCTTGGCGACGGTCGACCGCTTGGGGGACCTGGTCGGCCTGCTGTGCGATGCGGAAGAGGGGGCCGTTGCGAAAGATCTCGTCGAGGCCGAGACGTTGACCGCGCTTGGGCGCTTCCGAGCGAGCCTTTGCGAGTATCTGGAATTCAGCCCGAGTTTCGGGCGGAGGCGCCGGGCGTTGCTGGCCTGGGCCGCTCTGTTGCACGATACCGGAAAGCCTGAGACCGAGGCGATCGTCGACGGCCGTCTGCGGTTCCTCGGGCACGAACTCGTCGGAAGCCGATTGGCCATCGAGGCCAGTCGGCGTCTGCGGCTGAGCACCGTCGAGCAGGCGGAAGTCGAGATGACGGTTCTCCATCACATGCGACCCGCCTGGCTGGAAGCGGACGGCGGGCCCACGGCACGTGGCATTTACCGGTTCTTCCGGGCAGCCGAGTCGACCGGCGTCTCTGTGGTCCTTCTCTCCATGGCCGATTTGTTGGGGCGTGATGTGCCCCCGGTGCCGGAAGCCGCGTGGAGGACCCGGCTGGCCACCGCGCAGGCTCTGCTGGCGTCCTGGTTCGAGCCAAGCCAGCCGGGGGTGGCGCCGGTTCCGTTCCTGACCGGGGATGAAGTCATGCAAACCAACGAAATCCCACCCGGGCCGGAAGTCGGGAGGATCTTGGACGCGTTGCGGGAGGCCCAGGCCATCGGCGAGGTCCAATCGCGCGAGGACGCGCTCGCCTTCGTGGAAAGGTTGGGGAGGGCCGGAGGCTAGGGGTAGATCTCGGCCAGCGCCGGTAGGTAGAAACAGCGGCAGCCCAAGGGATGGGAACATCCCTGCACCGGCAGCGCTGGCACGTCATCCTTGGGGAACTCGCCTTCGGCCGCACGGCACGCGGGACAGGCGTCGTCGGCGACCAGAAGGCGGATCCGGAGCACGCGATCGTTTCCCTGGAGCTGGCGCAGCGCGACGGCGGTGGCGTCGTGAATTGTCAGGTCGGCACCGCAGCTGACGCAAACGAGCGCAGTGTCCGGGGACTCGGAACGGCAAACGGTGCAGTTGCGCAAAGGAACCTCCTCCCGACCGCAGCCTGATTCTATCGTCGAGTGAGGGAGTGTCAACCCGCGATGACCAAACCGAGGACGATCCTCCATGTCGACCTGGATGCCTTCTTCTGTTCCGTTGAAGAGCTCGACGATCCTGGCCTGCGTGGCCGGCCTTTCGTGGTTGCCGGCGACCCGAAGGGGCGGGGCGTCGTCTCGTCGGCGTCGTATGCCTCGCGTCCCTTCGGCGTCCGCTCGGCGATGCCGACGGCCCAGGCCCTGCGCCTGTGTCCAGAGCTCAAGGTTGTTCGCCCCAGGCACGCGCGCTACGCGCACCTCTCCGATCAGGTCATGTCGCTGCTGCGGGAGGCGGCGCCTGCGGTTGAACCGATCTCGATTGACGAGGCGTTTCTGGATGTCAGCGACGACCGCCGGGGAGGGCAGTCGGCCGCTGAAGCCCTGAGGGCGGAGATCACGAGTCAGTTCTCGTTGCCGACCTCCTGGGGGGTGGCCACCAACAAGCTCGTCGCCAAGATCGCCACCGAGGTGGGCAAGCCGGGGGGCCTGGTGGTTGTGCCGCCCGGTGAGGAGACGAGCTTTCTGGCTCCGCTGCCGGTGGAGATGCTCTGGGGGGTCGGCCCGCGGGCTCGCGAGCGCCTGCAGTCGGAGGGGATCCGCACCATTGCGGATCTGGCGAGGCGGGACGATGCCTGGATGGCCGCTCACTTCGGCCGGTATGGCATCGAACTTGCAGCAAGGGCGCGCGGAGAAGATGACCGGCCCGTGGTCGAGAGCCATGAGGCCCGTTCTATGTCGAGTGAAACCACCTTCGCCCAGGACGTCGCCGATCCGGCAGAACTCCGGCGGACGCTGCGCGCCTTGAGCGAGTCGGTCGGTGGACGGCTTCGGGAAGACGGCGTGGCCGGAAGGACGGTTCGGCTGAAGCTGCGCTGGCCGGACTTTAAGACGATTACGCGGCAGATCGGGCTTGAACAGCCGACCGATCAGGACGGCGAGATCTACCGGTCGGTTCTGGGTCTCTTTGAGAAGGCGTGGACCCCCGGCCGAGCCGTCCGCCTGCTCGGGGTCGGAGTCTCGCAACTCGGGCCGAAGTTGCGGCAGTTGTCCCTATTCGACAGCCAGTGGCAGGCGGACGAACGCCTGTTGGCCGCGATCGATTCGATCCGGCGGCGATACGGCGCCGGCGCGGTGCGCCGAGGCGGCCGATCGTCGCGGCCCGCCGCCGATCCTTCATCCCGGGACGATCCCAAGGAGTCGGGAGATGCCAATCAAGGGTAAGGGCTACTTCATGTGGCAGATCCCCAAGTGCGACGGCGGCGATCCGGCGCGAATCGCGGCGCGGGCGCAGTCGGCCAGGCTGTCGCACGTCTTGATCAAGATCGCCGACGGGGCCAACTGGATCTACAACTACGATCCCAAGCGCAAGATCGACTACATTCCGCCGGTCCGTGACGCGCTGAAGAACGCTGGGATCCAGGTCTGGGGTTGGCACTATGTCCGAGGCGACGATCCGATTGGAGAGGCGAGGCTTGCCATCAATCGGATGAGGGCCCTGGGGCTTGACGGCTACGTCATCGATGCCGAGAAGGAATACAAGAAACCAGGGAAGAAGGTCGCCGCCGAACGGTTCATGAGGGAGCTGCGGGCCGGCCTGCCCAACGTGCCGATCGGGCTGAGCACCTACCGGTATCCGCAGATCCACTATCAGCTGCCCTACTCCCAGTTCCTCGATCGCTGTGACTTCTCCATGCCCCAGGTGTACTTCGAGTTCGCCCACAATCCAGAGGAGCAACTCGAGCGGAGCGTGGCCCAGTACATGGCCTTGAAGCCAGCCCGACCGGTCCTGGTGACCGGTCCGACCTACAGCCACAATGCGTGGCGACCCAGTGCCGATGAGGTCATCCGGTTTCTCCGCAAAGCGCGGGAGATGGGGATCGAAGCGGTCAACTTCTGGGCGTACGACTTCGCCACGCGGTCGACGATGATCGATCTGTGGGATGCGGTCGCCGGCTTCGAATGGCCGGAGGGGAACCCGATCGCCGATATGCCGGAGCGCCTGCTGGGTCGCCTGAACCAGAAGGACGCCGGGCTTGTCTCGGGGCTGTATCTTGAGAACGCTGCCCACGTCACCGGCGAACGGACGGCCATCGGCCGCGACTCGATCCGCACCTGGTATGAGGGCCTGTTGGGGACGGTTCTTCCCAATGGGCACTTTGAAGTGACCGGGAAGAGCGGAAGCGGAAGCACTCGTCAGTTCACGTGGAAGGCCACGAGCGACCGGGGCGCGGTCATCGACGGGAACGACACCCTGGGCCTCGTTGGCGGGCGAATCCTCTACCATTACACCTACTTCAACGTGACCTAGCCGGTTCAGGCCACTGGCTCCCCCCTGATGGGGTAGACTCGGGGGACGCCATGACGATCGACCAGACTGTCTCCTGGATCGCCTGGAGCCTGCTGTTGACGTCGGTCGTGCTCCTGGTCTTTGCGGTACGAAGGATCGTCGGGGCCGGACGTCTGCGCTACTACCTTCTCCGGCGTGAACAGACCGCTGGCGGGTGGCGCCTGGCCCTCGTGGCGGTCGTCGTCGGCCTGGCGGCCGTCGTCGTCTTCACCCTGGGCCGCCCGGCAGCCTACGTTGTCTTCCCACCGACACCTTCCATCACACCGTCGCCGACCGCGAGCCTGACCCCGACGATCACGGATACCCCTACGATCACGGTCACACCGAGCATCTCGGCGACTCCATCGGTCACGCCAACGGCGACGGCCAGCCCAACGCCCCAGTTGCCCGACCTCCTCCTGCTGGCCCTTCAGGAAACGGTGACGCCAAGGCCCGAGGCAATCCTGTCGCCGATCTTGTTCGCCACACGTTTGAACGTGACGAACTTGGCGATCGCACCCTCCGAGTCTTTCGAGAACCCGATCGAGACGCTCTACGGAGCCTTTACCTACGATGGACTCGACGACGGTGTCCGGTGGACGGCGCTCTGGTACCTCGAAGGCCGCGTCGTGTGTTCCGAAGGAGAAGACTGGACCGGAGGAACGGGTGGCTACGGCTATACCGAATGCACCCCGGAACGAGGCTGGCTCCCGGGCGAATACGAGGTGCAGATCTTCCTTGGGACGACCTGGAAGATATCCGGCCGCTTTACGATAACCGGGGATCCGCCGACCCCGACTCCCTCGCGTACACCGTAGGGCTCGCGGTTTGATCCCTGTGGCTGGAGCTGGCCTCCGTGGAGCAGGCGTGCCTTGGAAGACCAGATGCCGCCCCGGACCATTGCACCCGTTGGGCCGGCGAGTGGATCGAACTTAAGTGTCATTGTTCCCGCCTTAAGTTTCCAGGTATAATGCGTGCAAGGCAGCCGGATCATCGACAGGCTGCCTCCATTGTCCTCTGGAGCCAGACTCGGTGACTTCCTCCAGGATCCTGCTGATCGAGAGTGGACGCGCCAGTGCACCTTCGCTGGCGCCGATTCTGGAAAAGAAGGGCTACCGGGTCAGCATTCACCACAAGATCGACCGCGCCCTGCATTCCGCCCAGCGCAATGAGCCGGATCTGGTAATCCTCGACGCCGCCTCGATGCGTGCCAGCGGAGCCCGCATGTGCCGCTCGCTGCGATCCGGACTGAACGGCGTCCCCATATTGCTGGTCACGCCGAAGGGGACCAACCCCGATTCGATTCGCAGCGCGAGCGTTGTGCTGACCCAACCCTTTACGCCGCGCAAACTCCTCAATCGGGTCGTCCGCCTGCTGCCCGGAGACACACGCTTCGCCCTCGAGGTCGGGCCGATCCATCTCAACCTGGCGCAGCGGACGGTGCGCTGCCTGGGGCGAGAGTCTCGCCTGACTCCGAAGGAAGTCCGCCTTCTGGAAGTCTTCCTTCAGAACCCAGGGAAACTCATGACGAGGGCGAGCCTGATCCGGCAAGTGTGGCATACGGACTACACCGGCGACACGCGGACGCTCGATGTCCACATGAGCTGGCTGCGCCGAGCTGTCGAGCCAGATCCTTCATCGCCACGGTTCCTGAAGACGATCCGGGGTGTCGGCTACCGACTGGATCTTCCCGGGTAGCCCCGGCGCTGCCCGTCGAGGCGTCCTGCGCCCCCAGAGCCGGGGGCGCCTTCATTTCTCGGAACGCTGTGCGGAAGGGGAGCGCCTGTTTGTGCCGCTGGAGGGGCGGGTGGAGCGGGTCTCGCGAGCGAGGTTCACCCGGTAGACCGCGCCATCCACATCCACGGCGCGGACGGCGATCGAGTGAGGGCCGCTCTTCGAGAAGCGATGACGAAGCGGGGTAGGGGGTGTCGCCGATCGCCAGGGTCTTGCCGAATGGCCTCGGCTGTGGAAGGTCTGGCCGTCGTACGCCCAATCGACTTCCAGGACCTGGAACCGGCGTCCGGACCGGAGCCCGACCTCAATCTCCGGGCCTTCGACCCTGACGCTGAGCCACCGCTCCAGGCTCCGGATCCTGGGCGCATCCGCTGACCAGAGGGTGAACCCCTTCGGTGGACTCTCCAGGAGCAATCGGCGGTATGAAGTGGCGCACGCAAGGGCGGATGCGTCGCCACCGATCCACCGGCGCCCCAGACGAGCCGATGTCACCAGAGTCGTCCCAGACCCGCAGAAGAAGTCCGCCACGAGATCGCCTGGTCGGCTGGAGGCGCGCACGATCCTCTCGAGCAGGGCCTCCGGCTTTTGGGTGGGATAACCCGTACGCTCGCTGTGAAGGCGGGCAACGACCGGGAAATACCACCAGTCTTCCGGAACCTTCCCGCGTTTCAGGTCGGGGGATTTTCCGAAGCCTGCCTTGGAGGATCCGGCGAATGTCTTCCAAGTAGCCGCGTCGTAGGGGATGCGCACCGCATCGGCATTGAACGTGTACCTCGCAGACTTCGTATAGACAAGGATCGTGTCATGTTTGCGAGAGAACGCCGTACGGATTGGGGACGGGCCATGGTAGAGCCACACGACTTCGTTGAGCAGCCGGTCGGAGCCGAACAGATCGTCCAGCAGCACACGGACGTAGGGAGCTGATCTCCAGTCCAAGTGGACGTAGAGGGTGCCCGTGGGAGCCAGCAGTCTGTAGATGAGCTGGAGCCTCGGGCGCAGGAAATCGAGGTAGGCGGCCAGGTCTGCCCAGCGGTCTTCGTACCCTGGGCGGGTGATCCACTCGCCCGGCCGACGGGAGTCTTCCTGCGAGCCTACACGGGCAGTGAAGGATTTGCCGGTTTGGAAGGGCGGGTCAACGTAGACGAGATCGATCTGGCCCTCGAGATCAGGAACCAGGCCTGTCATGACGGCAAGGTTGTCGCCGAGCAACAACCGCCCGTACCCATGAGTGCCGTCGCGGCCGGGGACGACGGATTCGAGCGTCAGCTGCACGTCCAGCGCAGCTTCCGGGCGGACGCTATCCCACTCGAGACGGATCGGCCGCGGGCGCCGCCGAGGCATCGGCAGGATGCTACTTCCGTGGGAAGCGGCTCTCGAGGATCTCGGTCAGGGTCGGCGGGCCGATCTCCTGGAGCTCGTAGCGGACGCGCTGGGCGGGCTTGTTCAGATCGAGGATCCGGCCGAGGTCGATCGGGGTGCCGATCAATACCAGATCGGCCCTAGCGTTGTTGATCGTCTGCTCTAGCTCTCGGACCTGGTCGTCTCCATAGCCCATCGCCGGGAGGACCTCGCCGGTGGTCGGGTACTTGGCATACGTTTGGGCGATGGAGCCTATGGCGAAAGGGCGGGGGTCGACGATTTCCGACGCCCCGAAATTGCGGGCGGCAACCCAGCCGGCGCCATAGGCCATTTCGCCGTGGGTCAGGGTCGGGCCGTCTTCGACCACCAGCACTCGCTTGCCTCGGATGGCCTCCGGGTCCTCGACGAAGATCGGCGAAGAAGCTTCGACGACGATCGCCTTGGGATTGAGCATCGCCACGTTCCGGCGCACCTCGGCCACGCCCTCGGCCGGTGCCGTATCCATCTTGTTGATCACGATCACGTCGGCCATTCGGACGTTGGCCTCTCCGGGGTGATAGGCGAGTTCATGGCCAGGCCGGTGGGGATCGACGACGACGATGTGCAAATCGCTGCGGAAGAATGGAAGGTCATTGTTCCCGCCGTCCCAGAGGACCGCGTCGACTTCCGCTTCGGCCTGGCGCAGGATCCGCTCGTAGTCCACCCCAGCGTAAACGATGACCCCGCTGGCCAGGTGAGGTTCGTACTCTTCGCGCTCCTCGATGGTGCAGTCGGCGGCCTCCAGGTCGGCGTAGGACTCGAAGCGCTGCACGGCCTGGCGGACGAGGTCGCCGTACGGCATCGGGTGGCGAACGGCGGCGACCCGGTAGCCCAAGCCGCGTAGGATGTCGGCCACGCGACGGGTCGTCTGGCTCTTCCCGCTCCCGGTGCGGGCGGCGCAGACCGAGACCACGGGTTTGGTCGAGGACAATTGGGTTCCCGCAGGACCCAGCATCCAGAAATCGGCGCCGGTGGCCAGCACCTCCGACGCCTTGTGCATAACGTAGGTGTGCGAGATATCGCTGTACGCGAAGACGACTTGGTCAACCTGCAACTCCCGGATCAGACGAGGGAGGTCGCTCTCGGGGTGTATCGGGATGCCGCCGGGATACAGGTCCCCGGCAAGAGCCGGCGGATACTGGCGGCCCTCGATGTTGGGGATCTGGGTCGCGGTGAAGGCGACGACGTCATATCCCGGATTGCCCCGGAAGTAGACGTTGAAGTTGTGGAAATCGCGTCCGGCGGCCCCCATGATCAAGACCTTCTTCTTCGTCATAGCCCGTACGGACCTCCCTGCAAAGGTTCCTTGCGACCTACATCTGTTCCGGGGCGGCGATGGCAAGAAGCCGCAGGCTGTTGCGCAGGGTCTGGCGCACAGCCGCGGTCAGGTGGAGACGACTCACGCGAGCCGACTCCGAGTCGGCCTGGAGCACCGGATCGCTGTGGTAGAACGCGTGGAAATGCCGCGCCAGATCGTAGGCGTAGTTCGCCACGATGAGCGGCTTGTATTCGGCCGAGGCCTGCTCGACGATCGCCGGGAAGCGCCCGACCAGATCGATCAGCTCGACTTCGTGAGGGCTCAGTTCGTGCTCGAAAGTCGGATCCGGCGGGATCTGGCCCGCCTTGCGGAGGATGCTGCCGGCCCGGACGTGGGCATTCTGGATATAGGGCCCCGTCTGGCCTTCAAAGCTCAGGGCGGCATCCATCTCAAAGACCATGTCGCGGGTATTGTCGACCGCCAAGAGCCCATAGAGCAGCGCCCCGAGACCGACCTCGGAGGCGACCCGGGGACGCACGGCAGGCGGCATATCCGGGTTCTTCTCGTCAATGACGCGTTGGACCCTTGCGACAACCTCCGTGTAGACGTCCATGAAGTAGACCACATTCCCCTTGCGAGACGACATGGCGCCTTCGGGCAGAGTCACAAACCCGTAGGCCAGGTGATGGCACTTGGCCGCCTGGGGAAAGCCCCACAGCTCGAGGATCTTGAACACCTGTTGGAAGTGGAGCGATTGCCGAACGTCGACGACATAGATCGACCGATCGATGTGGTAGCGTTCGAACTTCTGTTTGGCCAAAGCCAGGTCGTTGGTGAGGTACAGCGTCGTCCCGTCGCTTCGAAGAAGCACGGCCGTCCGGTAGCGCTCCTTGGTCAGGCCGAGCTTCTCATCGATTCGCACCAGCACGGGGCCTTCCGGCCGTTCGTCCTCGGCGATACCGCGCTCGATGAGCTCGCTGACGATCTCCTTGGCCGGGGCCGAGGCCTCGCTCTCGAAGAAGTAGACGTCGATCGCGATCCCCAGCAATTGGAGGATCGCGTGGAGTTCGTCCAGGCTCCATTGGCGCGTTGTCATCCATAGCTCACGCACTTCGGGGTCGCCTTCGTCCCACCGGCGGAGCATCGCGCGACGCTCCTGGTCGTGCGCCTGGCGTTGGGAGCGCGTCTCTTCCGTTTCCTCTGGTTGTTCGGTCACAAGGCTGGTGGCCTGGGTGTAGATCTCAGCAAGCCATCGCCCGCGCTCGAATACGCCTTCCGGCTCCTGGCCCCGGTGGAAGCGGTCGTAGGCCCACAGGCACGTGATCACCCCGAGGCCGATATCGCCGGGATACGACGCTCGCACCGTAGGGAACCCGGCGAACTCAACGATCCGCGCAAGCGACTCGCCGAGCACCGCATTGCGGGCGTGCCCGATGTGGAAGGAATGGTGAGTATTGGGTTGGGCGAATTCGACCATGACCCGTTCGCTGCGCTTCGGGCCCCGGCCGAAGTCGTTCCCCTGTTCCGCCACGGTTGCGACGACCCGCTTGGCGAAGGCCGGGGTGTAGAAGTAGACGTTCACATAGCCACGATCCGCTTCGATCCGGTCGATCCCGGCCGGCGGAGTGATCCCTGAGGCGACCCGTTCGGCCAGCTCGGCGGCTCTGGCCGGGACTGGACCGGGCCGCCCGGCCCTAGCCTCCGCGGCCGCAGCTTGAAAGCAGATCGGGCTTCCGACACCCCATTGGCCGGCGTACGGGATCGGGGCGAAGGCGAGCGTTCCCGGCGGCGGAGTCCCGGCCGCCTCGAGACGCTGAAGGATCTGTTGCTCGACCGATCGGAGTTCAGCTTCGACCACGGGAGGTCCTGGAGAGCGCCGGATTAGAGCATGCGCATCGTACGAAGAAGGCCACGGACGCAGGGATGGCGTCCGTGGCCTCGATGGTTCCGTGTGGGAATTGCCCTAGGGCTTCGCAGCCTGGGTCTTGAGCGACCGGTAGAGGCGGCTCTTTCGCCGTGCGGCGTTGTTGGGGTGGATTACACCCTTCGAG
>DATIPT010000115.1:0-32824 GCA_035471625.1 Anaerolineales bacterium | reverse complement strand
AAGGTTCACTACCTGCACTCTGAAATCGACACGATCGAGCGCGTCGAGATCCTGCGGGACTTGCGCCTCGGGGTCTACGACGTCGTGGTCGGCATCAATCTGCTGCGGGAGGGACTCGACCTGCCGGAAGTCTCCTTGGTGGCGATCCTCGACGCCGACAAGGAGGGATTCCTGCGGTCGGACACCGCCTTGATCCAGACCATCGGGCGCGCCGCGCGCCACGTGCGCGGCAAGGTCATCATGTATGCCGACCATATGACCGATTCGATGCGGCGCGCCTTGGACGAGACCGAGCGTCGCCGGGCCAAGCAGCTGGCCTTCAATCAAGAGCACGGCATCGAGCCCGTTTCGATTGTCAAGGCCGTGCGGGACCTTACCGATCAGGTGGCCTCGCAAGCCGTCGCCGAAGGACGCGGCGAGTACCGCGCCGGCCGGCCTTCGGACCTGCCCAGGGATGAGTTGAACCAGGTGATCCGGGGTCTCGAGAAGGAGATGCGCCAGGCAGCCGAAGCGCTCGAGTTCGAGAAGGCGGCCGGCCTACGCGACGAGATCTATGAGCTGCGCCAGATCCTTGCCGAGCAGGAGGATGTCCCCCCGTGGCGTCGCGCCCGAGTGTTGAGCGGCGATTGACAACGGCCGGGGCGATCCCCTAGCGATACGGGATCCGGATTTCTTCTCCCTCCGTCGTCACGCACACGACCCCTCCGCCGGTCATGAAACCGGTCTCCGGATGTCGTGTTTCGTACGTCCGGGTGTAGTCCGTCCCGGCCGGGCAACGAACGGCATTCCCAAAGTACTGGTTCCCGAACACGGCCAAGGCCAGGCACGCCAGGACAGCCACTACCACGGCGGCGATGATGAGACGTCGTTGGCTCATCGGCTCCCTGTCTTGAGATCACGGCCGTTCAAAGTGGAAACCGGCCGGGTCGGCGAGCGGGCAGCAACGCAGCGGCAGCGGTCGGGACCCGCGCACGTGTTTCCACCCGCAGGCGCCCCCGGCAGGATTCGAACCTGCGGCCTTGGCATTAGAAGTGCCCTGCTCTGTCCCCTGAGCTACGGGGGCGGAATCGGATTGTAGGCGACTCAAAGACGCCGGTCAACTCAGGATGGGATCGAGGGATCCCGGGGACCTAGAGGATCGGGCGAATCCCCTTGTAGACCCGTGGGGCCGAAAGCGTTCTCAGGATCGTGGTAGCTGGACGGCCCAGCCGTTGGCTGAGCTCCAGAGAAGAAAGGGGCGTATTCCCGCTGGCGAGGAGGATGCGGAACACCGTGTCGACCAGGCTTCCGTGCTCCGGTATATAGTTCGCCTGACGGGCACAGTGGCTCATCAAGACCTGCTGGATCCCCCCGACTTGGCGCACTTCCGCCGTCTGCGGATCGACGACGTCGAACTGCAGTTCACCATCAATCGTCGCCAGCGACTCGCGATGTTCCTCACATAGGTAGTCTCGCAAGTAGACCTCGACCTCACGGTCCGCGCGGCGCCACCAGTCGTAATCGATGTGGAACTTCGTCTCAACGGTCGGGCGCTGCAGCCCGGGAGGCGGGACGTCAGTCATGCGCCGACTCGGCGGTATCGCCGCGCCTCCAGTAGAGATCCCCCACGTAGGCATAGCGTGATGCGTCAAGCAGGCAGGTGAAGACCGCTCCCGGCGACATTCGCCCGACGACATTGACCCCCGAGTACAGGGCTTCGGCATGGACTGCCGTCTGGGGATTCAGCTTGGCCTGTTCAAGGAAGAGGTTCTGCACAATCCTCTCGGCGGGCTCCCGACGCCGCTGTGCTTGCAGCCATGCGGCATCCAGTGCCTCGATATCTGCAACCCCGACAACCATGCGCTCCTCATACGATGTCCCAAGACCCTGCTTGAGCATGGTGAAGCCTATCGACCCGTCGGGGCGAACCACGGCGGTACGAATCCACTCATTCCGTCGGCGTCGCTCGACCGCCTCGACGACAACTTCGCCGGGCACTGCTCCCCGCCGAACCCGGACCAGCCCACCCGCCGGCACCTCATAGCGGCGATACCAGGCATCCAGACCGAAGACATAGCGCGCCTTGCGGACGACCCAGCCCGGAAACTTCTCCCCACTGTGCCCGTCCACCAGGATGAAACGGATCCGGGGGGCCTCGTAGGCGGTCGGAAACAGCCCACGTAGTCGGGAAGAAAGAGGCAGCGCCCCGACTCGCCAATGCGGGAAGAGCAACGGCAGCACGACCTCATCCTCGGCCTCCCACGGCAGGTCGAGCGGCGAGAGCTCATCATCTAGCGCGGTTTCCAGGGTCAGCAGCTCTTCGGTGAAGCGGGCGCGGTCCTCCGGGGCCGAGAGGGCTTCGAGATGCGGGGGCGTAAATAGGACTTCCGTGGGTTCCAGGCGCTGCAAGTACCACAGGACTTGCCCCGCCGGCCCAACCTCGTCGAAGCGTTCATCTTGCTGCAGGGCGAAGTCGAGCGAGAACTGCGCCAAGGCGGAGTCGTACGTTTCCGGCAGCTCGACATGGGCCAGCAGTTCGCTGGTAGGGAGCGGTCCCCCGGCGCTCACATCCAGGACGGCCTCCGCCAAGTTGAGATGGCCCTGATGAATCTCCGCGAGCAAGGCCGCCGGGAACCAGCGACCGGCGATACGGACGATGTCGCGAGTCGCGCCGAGGCGACGGTCGAGGGCAGCCTCGATCTGCCGGCTGTGTTGCTGCATCACGGCCTCGACTCCATCCTCGGCCGGCTCGTCAGCCGGCAGGGTCGCAACGGCGTTGAGACCGTGGTCTTCCAACTCGGCGGCGAACTCCCGGGGCGTCGACTCGCCCTCCAGACGAACCTGCACGACCAGGAACGGCCCCAGATCCGGGTTGATCCCGGGCCGCCGACCGGTCACCGTTCCGCGCGCCCCGTCCAGGGCAGGGAAGATCAACCGGTCTCCGACGGCATGGGGATCCTTCGGGAAGTAAATCCGGGCGTCCGGATCGGCCGATGCGAGAGCCTCGGCCTCAGCGCGGGCCTGCAGGCGCCGATCGACGATGGCCCGGGCCATCTCAGTCGAGGTCAGCGGAACCTCGCGTTCCAGCAAGAGGTTCGTCGCCACCTCGATGTCGGCGTCGGTGACGTCGAAATGGGCCCAGTCGATTGGCCGTGCTCGCTCGGGGGTCAGAGGCATGTCGTGCAAAGGGATCGTGCGCAGGCCGAGATTATACTACAGGGCATGAGCGAGACCGCAGGAGCCCGCCTGGTGTTGCTAGCCCGCGACCTCGATCCGGCCTCCGCCGAAGTCCTGCGCGGCCTCCTGGAAGCCCAGGAGATCCCGGCGATCCTTTCACGCGAATCGGCCGGCTCACTCTTCCCGGTCAACGTCGGCGTCTTCGGGTTGGTAGATGTGCTCATCCCGGAAGCGAAATGGGACGATGCCCTCCAGATCCTGGAGACGTTCCGGGGCTCCGAGATCGACCCCGACGAGAGCGAGGCGGACTAGGGGAAAGCCCGCCCCGTCCAATCGAAGGGTTGCACCGGGACCCCACCGACCCAGATCTCCCAATGCAGATGCGGTCCGGTGACCCGGCCCGTGTCGCCGACCGCGCCAACAACCTCCCCCGCTTCGACCCGCTGACCCGCCTCCACCAGGATTTCAGATTGGTGCAGGTACCCGGTGTAGACGCCCCAGCCGTGGTCAATGTAGGTCGTGTTGCCGCGAACGGTCAACGGCCCGGCAAAGACCACGATCCCCGGCGCCGGGGCGGTAATCGGCTTCCCGCGATTGCCGTACAGGTCAAGACCGGTGTGATAGTACGACCAGCCGGTGTTGTTGTAGTTGCGGCGAGTCCCATAGAAGGACGGAAAGGAGTCGAAGTAGTCGGTAGGGAACAGGAAAGGACCGGACCACATCTTCGTGGGTGATGCGGGAGCCAGCGCGGCGGCAATCAAGGCATCTTCCGGACCCGTCGTCTCCGGATCGACGGTTTCGGCCGGCACTGACAGAACCTCCCGCCCGTAGTCGCCCTCCTCGATCCGCACCGGTTGGACGAATTCGAAGGTCTCTCCCGCCTCGGTCGCAAAGGTCAGCGTCATTTCCACGAGCCCGGGATCCTGGAGGGCATGGATACCCTGCAGCGCAACGTGTTGGCCAGACTCCGCCTCCGGGAAGAAATGCAACTCCCGAGTCCCGAGGGTGCCGGCGACGGTCCCCGGGCCAGCAAGTTGTACCCGGAAGACAGTGGTGTCCCCTTGTACCGGCCGGATGGGATCCAGGTCGACCGAGACAACCCCACCGGGAAGGGCGTCGACGGCGCCGGTTCCGCCGGGCAGGAATCTCGGCGAGAACGGTACGTGCCACAGCTGGGTCTTGTCGCCGTTCAGCGCGGCGACGATCCATGGGTTCGATCCTGTCCGCACCGCCAGTGATAGCGGGGTCGTGCCTTCGGATGGTATCTGGATTTCGGCGGAGACCGGCACCGCCTCTTCGTCGACGGGAACGATGAGCGGGAGATCCACGTACAGCCGCGTTGGCGTCACCAGACGATTGAGGCGGGCCAGGAAGGCCGGTGGGGTGGCGTAGCGCAGGGCGATGCTCTCGAGGGAATCCCCGACCGCGACGGAGCGAGTTGTGAGGACGCCGCTCACCCCCTCGAACCCAGGGATGCGGATCTGCAGGCCAGGAAAGATCGCCCCTGGATCCGCGAGACCATTGGCGGCCGCCAGCGCCTCAACCGTCGTACCGAACCGGAAGGCGATCCCGATCAGGGTATCTCCCTCCTGGACAATGTAGATCGGTCCCGCATCCTGCGCGGCCGCAGGATGCGGAGCGACGAACGCCAGGACGACAACGAGGGCGATCAGCAGCCGGCTACTGTGGGAAGGCATGCCTCATGAACTCCACTCGGTCCCCGACGCGAACGCGATTGAGGACCTCCGGTCGGGCCTCCAGCGTGTACTGCGCTGGCGACCGGGGAACGTAGATCCGCCAGGGTCGGGCATGACGGACGTCAACGACAACGCCATCCTCCTGGATCCACACAATGCCGAGGTCGAACCACATCCCGAACATATGGATCGCCGTCCCCCAGCGACTCTCGCGCCTCTCCACCAGGACCAGTCCTTCATCCTCCCGGAGCGATCTTCGAAGGCTGAGCCCTCGAAGCTTGCAGAGAAAGGAAGTGCACCAGCGGGCGGCGCCGAGCAAGACCAGCCCGCGGGTCGCGTTCTGCACGATCACGTCCTTGGCCACGACCGGGCCTTACAAGAAGACGGGGCGACTGTCGCCGCCCCGCAACCTGCCGGTGCTCGTCGGCGTCACGGCTTCTCCGCCAGGATCTTGTCAACGCTCTCGAGCAGCTCCTGCGGTCCAAAGGGTTTCGTGATGTAGTCATCGACCTTGGCGATGTGCAGGCCGAGGACCTTGTCGATCGACTGCGCCTTGGCCGTGACGACAACGACCGGGATCTCCTTCAAGGCGGCATCCGCCTTGATCTGCTGGTAGACCTCCCAGCCGTCCATGTCCGGCATCATCAGGTCCAGTAGGACCAGATCCGGCTTCTCCCGCCGCACAACCTCGAGTCCCTCAATCCCGCCGTTGGCTCCGATCACGGTGAAGCCCTTGCGGCCGAGAATGAGCCGGACGAGATCGATCATCTCGGGCTCGTCTTCGATGCAGACGACGCGCTTGGCCTCGGGATCCATGTTCCTTCCGACCGGTCGCGGGAGTGTACCATAGCCGCTTTTCGGCGCAACCGCCTTCAAGAATGCCCCGGACCTTGCCAGCGGCTTGCGGCCCGGTCCGTCCAGCGGCTCTCGTAGGCCCGCTGTAAGAGCCTGGAAAGGTCTTTCCGTGCTAGGTTGGGAATGAAGAACACCGAACGGTAGGGACCGGAGACTGCAATGGCCCGAAGAACCGGATCGAGATCTTGCCCGGACCCCGCCCGACTCGCCCGCCGCATCCGGGGCGAAGAGCGGGAACGCGCCCGCTCGCTCATGGCCGCCTGTGGACCCCCACGTAGAGACACCCTGGTCGCCTGGCTATGGCTCGCCAGCGGATGGATCCGTGCAACCCACGTTCCGGCCCGGATTCCTGTGGACCGCCGCTCCCGCGGCCGCTAGGCTTCACCCTCCTTGGAACGCCAAACGACCGCCCTTGAGGGCGGTCGTTTCGCGTTCGGCCGACAAGCAAGGACCCCGCCGCGCTCGCTCGTCGCCCGCCTTGCAGGTGGCGTCCTCGTCGACTAGACCAGTCCCAACAAGCCCAGCAGCCAGTTCAGGATCCAGCCGACAACGGCGATGGCAATCGCGGCGATGATGGCGCCGCCGAAACCTGATACGGACATTCCCTTGAAGATCCGCGCCGAAAGCATCAGGATGACCGCCGCCACGATCAGCGCCAAGATGGCTCCCAAGAGCCCGCCGCCGAGGGAGATCCCGAGAACGCCGAGCAGCCACTCGACGACGACCGTCACGATGGCGATGACGACGGCAGCGAGCGCGGCATTGCCAAAGGTGCCGACCTTCAAGCCGAGATTCAGGCGATCGACGACCAGAAGCACCACGGCTGCGGCGACGAGCCAGAGTATCAAACCGATGATCAAGCTCATGAGGTTCTCCTTGTGGGGATGAGCCCGGGTGGGCTCTTGCAGGACATGTGGTCGGGGCCACTATGAATAACACCAGTGTGAGCGGCGGGTCGCGGCGACCTTCACGGATCCTGGGTCAGCGGTCTCATCCCATGAGTCGGGCGTCATTGCGACTGCAGCGCCGCCGGCGGGCGCACTATGGCACGTTTCGACAAGGATGCCCCGCGCCACCACCGCGGGCCATTGGTTCTTGGGTCCGCGGCTCGCACCGGCGAGGTTGCACGTGTTAACTGCCGGCTTCGTGAGTGTTTCCCTCTTCCCTTTCCAGAATTCTGAAATACACTGGTGCGCAACGATCGGAACGTTCCGATCGCGAGGACATCGAGAAGGAGTCCGGGTCGCCAAGGCCGGAGGTCAGCATGGGAAACCAGCGCCCCGCATGGGCGTCTTTTCTTTTCATCGCGTTGGCAGCAGGAGGCCTGTTCGGTTTGATGGCCCTGGCGGGAGTCGCCGGATACCTGTTCCTGGTGTCCCCTCCCGGCGTGGGCCCCTCACCGGAGCCAGTCCCCTCACCCACCTTCCCCCTGGCCCTCGGCGCCGTCTCGGGTCAAGTCTGGCACGACCAGTGTGCCGTGTCCGAGCCGCGCACTGGTGATGCTCCGCTCGCCTCGCCCGGTTGCGTTTCCGCTCCGGATGGAGGATTCCAGGCGGACGGCGTGCGCGCGCCAGATGAACCGCCGCTCGCCGGCGTCCAGGTCTTGATCGGGATCGGGGCCTGTCCCGTCGCAACATGGCAGGCGACTCAGGCGCTCGCCGACGGCTCGTTCTTCATCACGGATCTCCCGCCCGGGACGTACTGCGTAGCGATTGACGCCGACGATCAACCCTTGCTCGGCCTCCAGCCCGGCCGCTGGACCGCCCCGGCATCGTCAGCGAGCCTCGCACGAGCGTCCGTGACGCTCGAACTGGCCCCCGGTGAAACAAAGACCGGCGTCGACTTCGGCTGGGACTACCTGCTGCTCCCCGTCCCGGAGCCGACTCCCACGCAGGGCGCACCGACCCAGGCGCCGACTGCATGCCAGGACTCGGCGGCGTTCGTCTCCGACGTGACAATCCCCGACGGAACCTGGGTCAGCCCGGGGGCGACCTTCAACAAGGTATGGCGACTTCGGAACACCGGAACCTGTACCTGGACCTCCGGCTATGCCCTGGCCTTCGTCAGCGGGAGCAGCATGGGCGCTTCGCTCCCGTCGTCGCTTGGGAAGGTGGTGTCTCCGGGAGCGACGGCGGACATCGCGCTCCCGCTGATCGCCCCACTCGCCTCGGGCGCCTACCGCGGGAACTGGATGCTCCGCAACGAGTCTGGCGTGCTGTTCGGGGTCGGGTCGCAGGGCACGTCGGCGATCTGGACCGCGGTCAACGTCGCCTCATCGACCGGCGCGGCGGCCATCTGGCGCGGGGAGTATTTCGACAACCGCCAGCTGTCGGGGTCGCCCGAACTCGTCCGACAAGACGCGACGATCGACTTCGATTGGAAGGACCGCTCACCAGCCTCGGGGATCTCAGCCAATGACTTCTCCGTCCGATGGACCGCCGATGTCACTTTCACCGGCGGCACCTACGACTTCCGGGTCCGGATGGACGACGGCGCCCGGCTGTACGTCGATGGCAACCGTATTCTCGACGAATGGAAGGACGGAGCATACCGGGAAGTCACGTCCCGGGTCCCAATCGTCGCCGGGAAGCACACGATCCGCCTCGAATACTATGAACGAGCGGGGGACGCCCGCGTCCGCTTGGACTGGGCCAAGACGACCGACTTCCCGGACTGGAAGGGCGAGTACTTCGCCAACCGCGATCTCAGCGGCTCACCGGCGCTGGTACGGAATGACAAAGACGTGAACTTCGATTGGGGGAGCTCCAGTGCGGCGAAGGGACTTCCGTCCGACAACTTCTCAGTGCGGTGGACCACCAAGATCACGTTCGAGCCGGGCCGCTACCGACTCAACGCCCAGGCCGACGACGGCGTGCGGGTGTACGTCGACGGCAAGCTCCTCATTAGTGAGTGGCACGACAGCGGCGGGACGCAGGTCTACTCCGTCGAGCGGGACCTGTCGTCGAAGACGGATGTCGTGGTCGAGTTCTACGAACGGAGCGGCTCAGCCCGCGTCCGCTTCTGGACCGAGAAACTCGGAACCGCAACGGTCTCTCCGACCCCTACCCAGACCCTGACCCCGTCCCCAACGACGACCGCCTCCGCCACGGCCACCAGCACGCCAACATCGACCGTCTCACCCACGGCCACAGAGACGCCGAGTCAGTCGCCCACGCCGTCCGAGACGCCGACACCCAGCGAGACCCCGACCGAGACACCCACCCCCTCGGCGACTTGCGAGCCGATTGAGTGTGGGCCGGTCGTGCCGTAGCGCGATCTTCCCGCCGAGACGCACAGCGGGCTCCCTTCGGGGAGCCCGCTTGTGGTGACCCACGCAGGACTCGAACCTGCAACCAACTGATTAAGAGTCAGCTGCTCTGCCAATTGAGCTAGTGGGCCGCTCATTTCGATTATACCTCGCACGCTTCCGGGCCGGTCATCCCCCAGGATGAATGACGCCTGCCACGCAAGGCAACCATGGGAAGCCTGCTAGAATCCTGCCAATGGCGCTCGACCGACGCCTCGTCCGGGCTCCTGCGTTTCCCCCTGTCGAGTGGCTGAACGCTGAAAGCGCACCGACTCTCGCCGGGCTGCGTGGTCATCCGGTCCTGATCGAGTTCTGGGATTTCACCTGCATCAACTGCCTCCGAACTCTCCCCTACTTGCGCGACTGGACCGACCGGTATCACCCCGCTGGCCTGAGAGTCCTCGGCGTTCACACGCCCGAATTCCGCTTCGCCCGCTCGGCACGCCACGTCCGGGAGGCGATCGGCAGGTTGGGGATCGTCTGGCCGGTCGCCCTCGACAACGACCAGGCCGCATGGACGGCTTTTGCGACCCGCGCCTGGCCCACGCTCGTCCTGGTCGACGGTGACGGGTACGTCCGGTTCCGGCACGTCGGCGATCGCAGCCTTCCTGAGTTCGAGCGCCTGATCCGGGCGCTGATCACGGAGACTGGCGGGCCGGATTTGGACATGCCCGTAGCCGCCGGCAGTCTGCTTCCGCAGGACGCGGCCGGCGCCGTATGCCTTCCGGCAACGGCCGAGCTGCAAGTGGACTCGATTGGCAACGGGCCGGCCTCCGAGAGCGAGGCCACGACCTTCGCCATTCCCTCGGAGCGGACGGATGGGCGCTTCTACCTCGAGGGGTCCTGGCGCCGGCGCGACGACGGCCTGACCCTGGAAGCCGGAGCGGGCGCCATCATCCTCCCCTTCCACGCTGCTGCGGTGCACGCGGTCCTCTCCTCCGGCGGGGACCTTGAGACAGACCCACAACAAACCATGCGGGCCGAGGCGACGCTGGACGGCCATCCGATCCAAGAAGGCGTCTTCGGAAGCGATCTCCTTCGGCGGTCCGGCGCAACGGTCGTCCTCGTCGATCGCCCCCGCGCCTATCACCTCCTCCACGATCTCGATCCTGAAGCGCACGAACTTCGTCTGGCGTTTGCGGAACCCGGTCTAACGTTCTACGCGTTCAGCTTCAGCCCATGCGTCTCTGCCGCTCCAGAGCCAAGGAGTTCCCCGTGTTGAGAGCCTTGCTTCTCTACTTCTCCCAGGCCCGATGGGCCCGTCGACTGGTCACGCAGTGGGGTTTTGCCCGCCGAGCCGCATCCCGATTCGTTGCCGGTGAGACTCTCGGCGAGGCGTTGGATGCCATAGCCGTATTGAACCGCCGCGGAATGCATGCCACGCTCGACCATCTCGGAGAGCACGTCGACCACGCCGAGGCGGCGCGAGCGGCGACCCAGGACTACCTCGAGATCCTTGAGCGAATCTGTTCCAGCGGGGTCCGATCGAACGCCTCCCTGAAGCTGACCCAGCTCGGCCTGGCGCTGGACTACGAGCTTTGCCTCGGAAACCTTCGTCAGATCGTTCGGAAGGCCTCTACCTGCGGGATCTTCGTGCGCATCGATATGGAGGATTCGCCAACGGTCGACCGGACTCTGGCGATATGCCACGAACTCCAATCCGAAGGCCTGGCCAACGTCGGCGTGGTGATCCAGGCTTACCTGTACCGGAGTCAGGCCGACGTCGCCTCGCTCGCAATCAACGGTACTCGCATTCGGTTGTGCAAGGGCGCCTACATGGAACCGGCCGCCGTCGCCTTTCCGAAGAAGTCCGAGGTGGATAATTCCTACGACCGGCTCGCTTCGATGCTGATCGATGCAGCCCTGCGCCATGGCTCCGAGCCTTCGTCGCCCGACGGCCGGGTTCCGGCTCTGGCCGCCATCGCCACCCACGATCCGAAGCGAATCGACTTCGCCCGCCAGTATGCCGAACGGGTGGGCTTGCCCAGGCCCGCCCTCGAGTTCCAGATGCTCTACGGGATCCGCAGCGACCTGCAGCAGCTCCTCGCGGACGAAGGGTATCCGGTTCGCGTCTACGTGCCCTATGGAAGCGAGTGGTATCCGTACTACGTTCGCCGCCTGGCCGAACGCCCGGCCAATCTGTGGTGGTTTCTCAAGAACCTCGTCCGAGGCTGAGTGGCCGCCGGACCTCGGCGGTGAGTCCGGCGCTCCAACTTGATCCTCCCAGGAGGCCGCAATGGATCTGAACGGAAGGAGCGCCGTGGTGACGGGCGGCGCCCATCGCGTCGGCCGCGCCATCGCGCTCGCGCTCGCCGAGAGAGGCTGTTCCCTGGTGGTACACTACCACCGATCGAGGGAGGCCGCCGAGCAGACGGCGAAGGAAGCCGAACGCCTTGGTGTGCGTGCGACTCCCATCGGCGCCGACCTTCGCCAACTTGGCGGCGTGCACGGCCTGTTCGAGCACGTGGATCGAGCGTTCGATCGCCTTGATGTTCTGGTCAACTCGGCGGCCATCTTGGAACCGGTCGATCTGCTGGCGGCGTCGGAGGCCGACTGGCAATCGACGATCGACCTGAACCTCAAGGCGGCGTTCTTCTGTCTGCAAGCCGCCGCCCGGCGGATGCACAGCAGCGGCGGAGGCGCCGTGGTCAACATCTCCGACGTCGCCGGCCAACGGGCATGGTCTCGATATCCGATCCATTCGATCAGCAAGGCCGGCCTCGACATGCTCACTCGCACCGCGGCGCTCGCATTGGCCCCGGACATCCGCGTCAACGGCGTCGCCCCGGGACCGGTGGAGAAACCGGCCGGAATGACGGACCTGCGATGGCGGGAGATCGGCGGGGCGCTCCCCCTCCGTCGTCCTGGGACTGCCGCCGACGTGGCGGCGGCGGTCGTCTTCTGCCTCGAGAATGAGTATCTCGTCGGCGAAACGATACCGGTCGATGGCGGCGACCTCGTCAGCTAGGGAGACTCTGTGACAGAAGGGATCCATCACCTCCAGACACGTCTAGGACGGGAAAGCGAGAAAGTCTGCGGCTACTTCGAGGGCCTGGCTCCGGCCGCGTGGGAGCAGCGGGTCTACACAACCGGTTCCGCGTGGCGCGTCCGGGAGATCCTGGCTCACTTCATCACCGCCGAGCGGGGCTACCTGTACTACATGCGGGACACCTTGGCTGGAGGCCCGGGCGTACCGAGGGACTTCGATATCGACGCGTTCAACGAGGCCCAGGTGCCGACGCTCGAAGCTCTGTCCAACCAGGAATTGGTCGAGGCGTTTCGATCCGTACGCCAGGAGACCGTCGAGTTCATTGGAACCCTTGCGCCGAGCGACCTGGACAGGGAGGGCTACCATCCGTGGTTCGGCCAGGGGACCCTTGGCTTCATGATCAAGCTGATCTACCGCCACCCGATGCTGCACTTGCGCGACGTCCGACAGGCGATCGATTCGGGTCGGCCGGTCCCTCATGGCGAAGGATATGTGAGCTTTGCGGGAGAACAATCGCCTTCCGGAGACTGACCCATGTCCGAACGCAAGCTCGACATCGCAACGTACATGCGAACAGCGAACAATGAGACCTTACCGGTCCTGATCGGGATCCCCGAGGACGCCCTTGGGACGGTGGTCTACGGGGAAGGCGAAGGGCCGTGGTCGGTGCGGGATGTCGTCGGCCACCTGGCGGACGCAGAAGCGGGCCTCCTGGGTCAGGTCCGGCGACTCCTGGCGGGCGAAGAGACGGTCCCGGCGAACTTCGACCTGGACCGATGGAACCGGTCCGCGGTCCGGCGCAGGCGAGAACGGACGTACGCCCAGCTTCTCGACGACATTCGAACGGCCTTTGCCGAGGCGTTGGCGACTCTCGAAGCGGCCTCCGACGAAGCCCTGGACCTGGTCGGGCGACATCCCAGCGGGGAAAGCCTCACGGCGGAGGGCTACTTCCGACGCATGGCGGATCACCGCCGTCAGCACGTGGCCGACATCCGCGCCGCCCTGACCGGCCCGGAGCCTTCGCCAGGCGCGGAACCGGTATGAGCCGATCCGAACGGTGGGCTCCCGGGACCCCGGATCGGATCCACGACGTTGTCATCCATCCGATCGAGGCGAAGGCGGATCGGACACCGATCCTTCGCCGGGATGACCACCTCCTCCGTCGCTTCGGAGCTGCCGAAATCCTCCGTCTCCGGCCTGGGGAGACCTTCTCGTGTTTGCGGCGCATTGCCGACGAAGTCTGGGCCGTACTGGAGGGCGAAGGGGCGCTCCGCCTCGAGGACTGTCGGACCGACTCCCCAACGACTGGCCTGTCGGAGACTCACCGATTGCCGGCCTCAACGAGAATCCTGGTGCCATTTGGAGTCAGGGCCGAGATCCATGCAGACGGACCCTCACTGACGATATGCCGGCTGATGACGCATGACCTGACGGAGGACCCGCCGGCATCGACGAACGGCGGATCGGTCGGATGAATCCCACCCGGAGTAGGCTGGCCCTCTTTCTGCTTCTCACCCGGCCTTGGTTCCTGCTCGGACCGACCCTGCTGTACGCCCTCGGCCTCGCCGTCGCTCGCTATCTCGGCGAGATCCTTCACGTAGGGCTGGCGGTCGAGGGTCTCCTGATGGTTCTTGCGCTTCAACTGGCGGTCCACTACCTGAACGAATACGCCGATGCCGAGGCCGACGCCACCAATCCCAATCGAACCTGGTTCAGCGGCGGGAGCGGAGCTCTGGGGGCGGGCGGTTTGCCGCGTTCTACAGCACTCCAAGCGGCCATCGTCAGCCTGACGTTCCTGGCTCTCCTCGCCACCACCATGCTGATCCGGGGCGAGACTCCGGTACTGGCCTGGGCTGTGTTTGCACTGACGTTCCCGCTTGCGTACTTCTACAGCGCACCCCCGCTCCGCCTGGTCGCCTCCGGCTACGGCGAGTTCATCGCCGCGCTGATCGTATCGGCTCTCGTTCCGACATTCGCCTACGCGCTCCAGACGGGGGCGATGCACCGGATCCTGTTCATCGCCACTGTGCCCCTTGTGCTTTTCAACTTCGCCATGATCCTCGCCTTCGAGGTGCCAGACTACGGGACGGACCTCAAGTTTCGCAAGCGAACGCTGATGGTGCGGATCGGATGGGATGCGGGCATGCGGCTCCACGACGTGGCGGTCGTGGCTGGATGTCTGGCTCTCCTCCTCGGCATCTTGCTCGACATCCCAGGTCGCGTGACCCTCGGCTTGCTGATCGTCCTTCCCTTGGCCGCTGCCCAGGTTTGGCAGATGGGCCGAATCCGTCGCGGCGCTCGTCCGAATTGGCGCCTGCTCTGCGGAGGCGCCGTCGCCCTGTACGCGCTCGCCGCCTATCTGACGTTCGCCGGGTTTGCCGCAAGCTGATCATGCCCGAGTTCCTCAAGCTCGCCACGCCTAGCGCCGCCCTTGGCCGATGGCTCGAAACGATTCCCTCACCCCTCGCCTCGCGGATCGAGCGCATCCCGACGCCATTGGCACTCGGACGTGTCCTTGCCGAAGCGATCACGGCACAGGAAGCCCTGCCTCCATTCTCCCGATCTACCGTCGATGGCTACGCGCTTCGCGCCGAGGATACGTTCGGTGCATCCGCGAGCGCGCCCAGCTATCTCCAGCTAGCCGGGGAAGTGCCCATGGGAGCGGCCCCGGTCCTTGCCATCGGACCGGGGCAGGCCGCCGTGGTCCACACCGGCGGGGCGATTCCCGCGGGGGCGAACGCCGTCGTCATGCTGGAGGACACCCAGCAGGTTCCGGGGGGTGAGATCGAGGTCTTCGTTGCATTGGGCATCGGTCGCAACGTGATCACGGCTGGCGAGGACGTCCAGCCCGGGGAGCGAGTCCTCGAGCCCGGGCTTCGGCTGCGTCCGCAGGAGATTGGCGGGCTCATGGCCCTGGGGGTCACCGAGATTCTGGTCCGGCCACGGGTGCGATTGGGGATCATATCCACGGGCGATGAAGTCGTGCCGGCGGAGGCTTCCCCAGGCCCGGGGCAAGTGCGCGATGTCAACACCCACACGCTTTCGGCCCTTGCGCTCCGCTGGGGAGCTGAACCGAGGGCCCATGGGATCATCCCGGATGACCTGGAGGCGTTGCTTCGGACCGCCCGGCAGGCCCTGGCGCAGGATGATCTTGTCGCCATCACGGCTGGCTCGTCTGCAAGCACGCGCGACAACACGGCCGAGGTTGTCAGCCGACTTGGCGACCCGGGCGTCCTGGTCCATGGGCTTGCGATCCGGCCGGGGAAGCCGACGATTCTTGGTGTCGCCGGCCGGACCCCAATCATCGGACTCCCTGGAAATCCGGTCAGCGCGCTGGTTATCGCTGGACTGATGATCCCGCCGGCGGTTCGCAAACTGTCGGGCGAAATGCGACCGGCGGTCACGGCGACGGTCCGGGCCACGCTGGCGGCCGATGTTCCTTCCGAGGCCGGACGCGAGGACTACATCCCGGTCCGCCTGGAGGCGACGCCTGCCGGTTGGATCGCCGATCCTGTTTTCGGCAAGTCGAACCTGATCTTCACGCTGGTGCGAGCGGATGGGCTGATTCGGATCCCTGCCGAGGCGACCGGCCTGACCCGCGGCTCTCCCATCGACGTGATCCCGATGGAGTAGCTCGCCGATGCGCTCGACCCCGTTCCTCTCCGACATTCCGCTCGATCAGGCCTGGGGCGTGCTCCGTTCCGCCCTGGAGGCGGCCGGACGATGGGGACCGCTTGAGGCCGAGCTGGTCGCCGTGGGGGAAGCCCGGGGACGCGTGACTTCCGAGCCGGTATGGGCCCGCCGAAGCGTGCCCCACTATCATGCTGCCGCGATGGACGGATTCGCCCTGCGCGGTCGAAGCACCGACGGCGCCAGCGAACGCAGTCCTGTTCGACTTCGGATCGGATCCGAAGCTTCCCCTGTCGATACCGGCAATCCCCTTCCCGACTGGGCCGACGCCGTCGTGCCGATTGAGCAGATCGAACAGATCAACGACGCAGGCCAGGAAGCCATTCGGCTCCGCACCCCGGTTCCACCCTGGAGTCATGTACGCCCGATGGGCGAAGACCTGATCGCGACCGAGCTCGTTCTCCCGGCCGGCCACAGCCTTCGTCCGGCGGACCTGGGCGCGGCCGCCGCCAGCGGCGTCGCTCGAATCCGGGTATGGCGAAGGCCTCGAGTGGTGATCATCCCGACCGGCAGCGAACTTGTGCCCATCGAGGAGGAGCCGGCGCCGGGGCAGATCCCGGAGTTCAACTCCGTCATGCTGGCCGCGCAGGTCGAGGAATGGGGCGGCCAGGCCGACCGCCGACCGATTGTCCGGGATGACCTGGAAGCGATTCGCGAAGCAGTCTTGTCGGCGGCGGCCGACGCCGACCTGATCCTGCTCAACGCCGGCTCGTCCGCCGGATCGGAGGACTACACCTCGGAAGTGATCGGCTCACTGGGAGAAATCCTCGTACACGGCATCGCCGTTCGCCCCGGGCACCCGGTTGTGATCGGGATTCTGGGCGCAACCCCAGAACGTCGCGTCCCCATCCTGGGCGTCCCCGGCTATCCGGTATCGGCAGCGCTCACCGGCGAAATCTTCGTTGAGCCTCTTCTCCGCCTGTGGACCGGCATGCCTGAATCGGAACCCGTCACCCTGGAGGCCGTGCTCACGCGCAAGGTCCACTCATCGGCCGGGGACCTTGAGTACTTGCGGGTCGCGGTCGGCCGAGTGGGTCAGCGGACGGTGGCGGCCCCCCTCTCGCGCGGCGCCGGCGTTATCTCGTCACTCGTTCGAGCGGACGGTCTCGTCCTCATTCCGCCTGGGATTCAGGGGCTCGAAGCGGGGCAGCCGGTCACCGTTCGCCTCTACCGGACTCCGGCGGAGATCGATCGAACAATCGTCGCCCTCGGCTCTCACGACCTGACGCTCGATCTCATGGCCCAGTACCTGGCCAGGGCCGGACGGAGGTTGGTTTCGGGGAATGTCGGGAGCCAGGGAGGGCTGATCGCGCTCTCCCGGGGCCAGGCCCACCTCGCCGGCAGCCATCTGCTCGATCCGGATACTGGCGAGTTCAACCTCCCCTACATTCATCGCTACCTGCCGGACACACCAGTCCGAATCGTCGCCCTGGTCGGGAGGGAACAGGGGTTGATCACGCAGCCGGGCAACCCGAAGCAGCTGGCCGGCGTCCGAGACCTTGCCCGTCCAGGCGTGGTATTCGTGAATCGCCAGCGAGGCAGCGGAACGCGAATCCTGCTCGACTACCACCTGCGCAGGGAGGCGACCGATCCATCTACGATCGCCGGCTACGACCGAGAAGAGTTCACCCACCTGGGCGTGGCGGCGGCGGTCGCCTCCGGGCGAGCCGACGCCGGGCTGGGGATCCGGGCAGCGGCGGCAGCTCTCAACCTCGGCTTCGTCCCTCTCTACCAAGAACGCTACGACCTCGTCATCCCGGATGCCTACTTCGACTCGGAAATGCTGCGACCGGTCCTGGACCTTCTGCAAGACCAGGATTTCCGGAACGCCGTCTCCACTCTGGCAGGATATGACGTCGCACCGATGGGCCGGCTGATCAGGGACCCCGGCTAGGATCCAGCGTCGATATCAGAACAAAACACGGGCCGCCTTGGGCGGCCCGTGCGAATGGCTTGCGCGGCGGACGACTAGGCCGCCGGAAGGTTTGCCATGGCCTCGCGGCTCGCCTGCCCGTACAGGTGGCCCGTGACGGCCGATGCGTATGCGACCAGCAGGAACACTCCCACGACGCACAGGAAGATGCCGATCATCCCAGCCAGCGAGCCGACGATGAGAGCCAGGAGCCAGGCGATGACGAACCCTCCGAGGTTGACTTGGGCCAAGCGCCACGCCCGCGCCGGGTTCAGCGCCTCGCCGAAGGTCGCCCCCATCGCCAGCACTCCGTACATCGGAGGAAGCAAGAAGGAAACGATCAGAGAGTAGGGAAGCGAAACAACTGTCAGGCACAGCGACAACACTGCGCTCATCCCCTGGGTCGCGTTTGAATCGCCACCCAGGGCGCCCGCCAACCCCGAGAACATCCCCAGGCACATGCTGAGCAGGGTAAACGGCAGCATCCAGATGAAACCGATGGCGATGACCTTCAGACCGTCGACAAAGTACTGTCCCAAGGCATTCCAGGGCGCCAATGGCTCGGGATCGCGTCGGATCACCCGTCGCATGATCTCGATGATCCATCCGGCGACCGCGACCGCGCCGACAATTGTCAGGATGAGGACTGCGGCGATAACGATCTTCTCAATCCATTTCTTGTCCTGGAACACATATTGGAATGCTTCCCCGATTTGCATGGACCGCCTCCTAGTGACGTGGTGCGCCATTGTAGCCCGAACAGGCTGGCCGCGCCAAGAGGCCTCCGCCGAGCCTCCGCCAGCGGCATCCCCGTGGGATAATGAATCCAGCTTCAACTCCCTGGAGGCCAAGATGGCCAAGACCTACCTGGAAAGCCTGATGGCGCACAACGAGAGGCCGGAAGTGATTGCCCGTCAACACTGGTTCATGCTCGTGAGGTCGGTTCTCCTCGAGGTGATCCTGATCGCCGTCATTCTTGCGGTGGTCTCCTTCCTTGTCGTCTTGTTCCCCCCCGCGGCCTTCGCCTACCTTCTGATCTTGATCCCCTTGACCATCCTGATCCGCGATGTGCTGGACTGGTGGAATCGTCAGTACGTCATCACCAACCGGCGCGTGATCCAGGTCGTCGGCACCTTGAACAAGCGCGTCACGGATTCGTCGTTGGAGAAGGTCAACGACGTCAAGATGGTCCAGTCGTTCTTCGGCCGCATCTTCGATTTCGGGGATCTGGAGATCCTCACGGCCAGTGAGGCCGGTATCGACAAGCTCTCGTGGCTGGCTGACCCGATCCGATTCAAGACCTCGATGCTCGATGCCAAAGAGAGAATCGACCGCAGCTGAGCTCGGTCGAAGAAGGAGTTTGCATGCCGATCCCAGCCGCAGGAAGCCCTGCCCCTGACTTCCAGCTCCCAGGAGACGACGGCTCGCCTACCCGTCTCTCGGGTTTCCGCGGGCAGCCCGTTGTCCTCTACTTCTACCCGAAGGACGACACGCCGGGATGCACGACCGAGGCCTGTGCCTTCCGCGATGACACGCCCGCGTACCAGGAAGCCGGAGCGGTGGTGCTCGGGGTCAGCCCGGACTCGGTCGAGTCTCACCGGCGATTCAAGGAGAAGTATCGGCTTCCCTTCACGCTCCTGGCCGACGAAGACCATCGCGTCGCCGAGGCATATGGCGTCTGGGCCGAGAAGACACGCGGCGGTAGAACCTCGATGGGGATCCTCCGCACGACCTTCCTGATCGGCCCCGACGGCGTCATCCTGCGGGTCTTCAACAACGTCCGTCCGGAAGGCCACAGCCAGGAGATTCTCGGCGCCCTGGGGGGGAGCTGACAACGCGCAGGAAGCAGGAACCGAGGTCCGCAGGCCGGGGCCTGCGGCTTCTTCCTTCCCTGTACCAGACGGCCGGGCTATCCCGCGCCGAAGAAGCGTAGGGGTACGGGGATGAAGAGGAGGAAGAACAGGACCAGTCCGAGACCAGCGACCCAACGTCGCCGCGGGTCGAGCGGTGTGACGTCGTCGAGCGGCTGGGCGTACGCACGCCCCAGCAGGAGCGCCAGCACCGCCCAAAGCCACCACCCGGCCCAGACAAACCCCATCAGAAGCAGACCGCCCACCACGAAGGGATAGAACGCCCTTGCCCGGTTTCCGAGCAGGACGTAGACGGCATGGCCGCCATCCAGTTGACCGACCGGGATCAGGTTGAACGCCGTAATCATCAGCCCGGCCCACCCGGCCCACGCAACGGGATGCAGCAGCACATCCCTGCCGCCGATCGGCGTTGGGACTCCGAGGAGTAGATAGCGGGCCCAGTAGACCAGTGGCGGAACGCCGCCCAGATCGGCGGGCGCAGGGAGGAGTTCCCCCTTCACCAGATACTTGGCGGCCAGGTAGAAAATCGAGTTCCCCTCGAGGCTGATGCCTGAGAACTCCGCCGACGTCGCTGGAAGATTCCCCACTTGTGAGAGCGACAGCCCAATCAGCAGCAACGGAACGGCCACCGCCAGACCTGCCAGGGGCCCCGCCATGCCGATGTCCAAGAGGGTCTTGCGGTTGCGCGGCGGGGCCAGCATTCGGATGGCAGCACCCATCGTCCCCAGAAGCGTTCCAGGAAACGGGATGAAGTACGGCAAGCTGACGCGGGCGCCGTGGCCCCGTGCCGCCAGGTAGTGACCGAATTCGTGGGCCAGCAGGATTCCGAGAAAAGTCGCCGTGAAGGCTGCCCCGAGCAGGATCGCTCCCGGCGCCGCGAGATCGAGATCGGACGGTGAACCTGCCCCGGGCTGGAGATACGAGGCACCAGTGATGAGGCCGGTATAGCCCACACTGAGAAGCGTGAGGACAAAGAGCACGAGGTTCACCAGGGGATTGGGCGCTCCCGGCGTCGGAAGGCGGGGGATCGCAACCACGATATCGGTTGTGCCCTCCCGACGGAGCAGCAGGGTCTTGCCGAGATCTTCGAACCCGGGTGCTAGCCGATCGTAGGCGCTCTCCGAGTCGGTCGTCAGGCGGCCCCGGAAGAGCATCCCCGGCGCGTCCCCCTGCATCTGGGAGACGCTTTCGATGGACATCACGTCCGAGACCAGGGCCTGGAGCCCTTCCGACGGCGTGGTTGTGAGGACAGGCGTCTCATCCATGCGCGATTCGCGAGAAGGCGGGGGTGGATGGGAGTCGAACCCACCGCGGCCCGCTGTGCGACCCGCCGCCGGTTTTGAAGACCGGGGAGCCCACCGGGACCCAACCACCCCCACGGCTTCCAAGCATACCGGAGGAGGGGAAACCCTTCAAGACAAGCGTCCACTGGGCAGATCCGCTCTCATCCTTGTTACAATCGCCGAACTGGAGGGCGAAGTTGCGTCTGCAGGATCGTGTCGCGATCATCACCGGGGGGAGTCGAGGGATCGGCCGAGCCCTTGCCCGCGGACTGGCTGACGAAGGTGCCCGTGTCGCTGTCGTGGCGCGTACTCCAGGTCGTGTCCAGACCGTTGCTGAGGCTCTCCGCGTCAAAGGCATTGAGGCCCTCGGGATCACCTGCGACGTCACACAAGAAGACCAGGTTCGCTCCGCAGTGAAGCAGGTGCTGGACACCTGGGGCCGGATCGACGTCCTGGTCAACAACGCCGGCATCTCCGGGATGAGGCCCATCTGGGGCATCCCGCAGGCCTCCTTTGACCGGACCCTTGCCGTCAACCTGGGCGGAACCTTCCTGTTCACCAAGCATGTCTGGAAGCCGATGCAGAAAGCCGGCGGGGGATCGATCATTAACATCTCCTCCCTCGGAGGCGTGCGCGGCTACCCCCTCCTGAGCGCATACTGTGCGAGCAAATGGGGGCAAATCGGCTTCACCCTGGCATGCGCCGAGGAAGGCAAACCCGACAACATCCGGGTCAACGCCGTCGCCCCCGGGAAGGCCGACACCGACCTCCGCGCCCAGATCCTCGAAGACAAGTCCAAGATGCTCCGCCCCGAAGATCACATCGCAGTCTGCGTCTTCCTGGCCTCGGACGAGTCACGCTTCATCACCGGCCAGGTCATCCAGCTCGATTGGTACGGGGCGGAGGACCCGCGTGACGCCTAGTATTCGCGTCGTCGTTGCGGCAACCGTCGCCGGGCTGGTCGGGCTTGGGGGCGCCGCGTGTTCCGCCGAACCGGCCCCACCGCAAGGCGAAGCCTCGCCGACGCGCACACCGATCCAACTCGGGCCGACATCGACCTCCGCGCCCACGACCATTGCCGCGCCCCTGCCGGATCCGACTGCGACCCCCCTGCCGTTACCCCCGCCCGGCCCGGAGGATCGGACCCTCGGCTTCGAAGGCGCTCCCGTCGAGTTCCTGGTCTACTCCGATTTCCAATCTCCCAACGCGGCCCTCGGCCTCGAGTCCCTCCTGGAACTCCGGGAACGTCACCCCGAGGCCGTCCGCCTCGTGTTTCGCCACTTCCCGGTCCTGGCGGAGTACGACAAGGATTCTTTGGCAGGGCAGGCTGCCGAGGCCGCCGGTCGCCAGGGACTGTTCTGGCCCATGGTTCAACTGCTGGCGATACGTCACGCGGAATGGTCCGTCCTGCCGCCTGAGTCTTTCGGCGACTGGCTTGAGAGCCAGGCGCCGGAGATCGGAGTCGATCCGCTCTCCCTGCGTGAAGACCTCACGTCGGGTCGCTATGCCGGTCTGATGCTCCAGGCTTTCCAGGACGCCACGGCCCTGGGTGTTCCCGGAGTCCCGACAATCCTCCTGAACGGGGTCCCGCTGCGCATCTCCCCGACCCCTCTTCAGCTTGAGGCGGCCGTCCGCCTGGAACTGTTGGCGGCGCGGCAGTACTCGGCGGCCCCCGAGATGACCCTCGACAGCGACTCCGGCTACACGGCAACGATCCGAATGAGGGGCGGAGACCTCGTGATCCAACTCTTCCCCCAAGCGGCGCCGGCCGCGGTCAACAGCTTCATCTTCCTGGCGGAAGAGGGATTCTTCGACGGGACAAGCTTCTTCCGCGTGGACCCCGGCACCGTGGTCGAAGGGGGAGACCCAAGCGAGACCGGCCTCGGCGATCCCGGCTACCACCTTCCCGATGAGATTGACCCGGCCTTGAGCTTCGATTCCGCCGGAATGGTCGCGCTCTCCAGCGCAGGACCTGGGACGAACGGAAGCCGGTTCTTCATCAATCTGCAGCCCCTGCCTTCCCTCACCGGGACCCGGACGATCTTCGGCCGAGTCATCGAGGGCCTTGACCTGCTTGAGGAACTGGATGCCAGGGATCCAGCGTTGGACCTGCTGGCTCCCGGAGCCGCCATCCTTCGCAGCGTCCAGATTGAGGAGTCGTCGTGACATCCACAGCTCGGGCCACCGATACCGGCAACCTGGTCCTGTTCGTCGTGGGATTGATCAGTCTCGTCACGGTGATCCTTGGGGTCCTGCTCTTCGGCGTTCTGGGACTGGTCTCCGCAGCCGCTGGCGAGGGAGAAAGCGCGATGTTCACGGCCTGGACGATGTCCGGGCTGATCGTCCTGGCGGCCGCCTTGTTGCCTGGAATGTACTGGTCGGGGCGGGCGATCCTGGGGCTTCCCATCCCGGCGGCCCGGGTTCCGGCGACCATCTGGCTCGCCCTGCTCGTGGGCTATCCCGCGTGTCTGGGACTGGGGGCCCTCGCCTTCAATGAGGCCCGCGGCGTATCGATCCTTGGCCCGCTGGCCCTGATGGGCACGGCGGTGGTTCCGGTTGCGGCGGTCGCCTGGCTTGTCCGCCGATTGGGTCCGCCCCTGACGCCGACGCGCGCCTGGGGACACTTTACCATCGGCCTTACGGCGATGCCCCTCACGGCGCTCATCGTCGAGTTCGTTGCGATCATGCCGCTGCTCCTGGCCGCCGGCTTCTGGCTGATCGGATCAGCCGAGGGAGACGCGCTGCTGGCCATGATGGAGCAAGGAACTGTGCCGGATCCGGAGATTTCTCTCGAACTGGCGACACAGCTTCTGCGATCGCCTCTGGCTATCGCGGCTGCGTATGGGTACCTGGCCGTGGTGATCCCGATCCTCGAGGAGACGATCAAGACGATGGCGGTCTGGCCGTTTCTCCGCCGCGGGTTGGCGCCGGCCGAAGCCTTCCTGGGCGGCGCACTGGGCGGGGCCGGCTACGGCCTCTTCGAAGCCCTCTTTCTGACGCAGCCGGGCGAAGGCTGGGTGATGACGACGATCGCCCGGTCGGGGGCGACGATCCTGCACGTCTTCACCGCCGCGCTCACGAGTTGGGGACTGATGGAAGGGGTTCGCCGACGCCGCTACGCCTTGATGGCGGTGACCTTCGTCGCGGGTCTGGCGATGCACGCCGCCTGGAACGCAGCCGCAGTCACGATCGGGATCGTCTCATTCCCGATCGAAGGCGTCGGTCCATCCGGCCTGGAAGGCCTCGCGGCTCTCGCGCCTGTCCTCTTGACGGGGTTGATCGCCCTATCGGCCGCCGGCCTTACGCTCGGGTGGCGGCGGCTCGCTGCTCAGACAAACGAGCCAACGCCCTAGCCGCGCCCCCCCCCGACCATCCACCGTCCTCGGCTCAGGGAAGCCTAGGCGCTCTCTTCCGGCAACGGCGGTTCTACAGACCGATCTGACGCCCTGCGCAGGCGATGTTGTATCAACTCGTACCCCACGGGGAGTACGGAGATCAGGATGATCGCGATCACCACCAGCCCGAAGTTGTCACGCACAAAGGGGATATTGCCGAAGTAGTAGCCGGCGAAGATGAAGACCGAGGTCCAGACCAGTGCACCGACGACGTTGTAGACAATGAACTTGCGATAGCGCATCGTCCCCACGCCAGCAACAAACGGGGCAAAGGTGCGAATGATCGGGATGAACCGGGCCAGGAAGATCGTCTTGCCCCCGTGCTTCTCGTAGAACTTCTGGGTGCGCTCCAGGTACTCCCGCTTGAAGAAGCGAACGTCCTGTTCGAACACCCGTGGACCAATCCGGTTGCCGATCCAGTAGTTGACCGTATCGCCGAGAATGGCCGCACCCGCCAGCAGGACGAACAAGACCCAGACATCGAGCGCGCCGGTGGCCGCGATGGCGCCGGCGGCGAACAGCAACGAGTCTCCCGGCAGGAACGGCGTGACGACAACACCGGTCTCCAGGAAGACGATCGTGAAGAGGATCGAGTACGTCCAGTAACCGTATTGGGCGATGATCTCGCCCAGGTGCTTGTCGATGTGAAGAATGAAGTCGAAGAGTTGCGTGATCAGTTCCATAGGGCTCTTGTGCGTCTCCCAGAAGGACGTTCCAAAGGTGAAGCTTTCGGCGGGGCTTCGGACCTCCGATGCTCCAGTAGGGTTCCCGTGTCAGGTTTTCAAGGCGGCGCATTCTACCAGATTGGCGGCCCTCCTGGGCTGGATCCGGGCCAAAGGAGGCCACATTCTGCCGCTTGGCTTGACAGCCCCTTGCCCCTATGCTAGATTGTCGCCTTCGTGCGAAGTTGCCGCGCCGCACGAACGAGGCTTCCTTGACGAAAACCCGTACCGACCAGATGATCGCTCGCCTTCGCGATCTTGCGGCTTCGTCACCCGACGTGGAGGCTTCGGCGGTCGTCAGCGTCGACGGCCTGACGATGGCAACCGCCCTTCCCGCTCAGGTCGAGGAAGACCGGGTCGCCGCCATGTCAGCGGCGATGCTCTCCCTCGGCGAACGGATCGCCAATGAACTCGGCCGTGGCAGCCTTGACCAGGTGTATATCAAGGGGCAGAACGGGTACGTCGTGCTGATGGCCGTCGGAACCGAGGCCGTCCTGACGGTCCTCGCTCGCCAGCAGGCCAAGCTCGGCCTGCTCTTCCTGGACATGCGCCGGGCGACCGAGGATCTGGCGGCCCTGCTCTAGCTCCCGGGGCGCCCATGGCCGCGACCGACCACAGCGGCAAGACCCTCCCGGCGATCTTCCCAAGTCTTTACCTTCGAGTCATGGCCGATGTCCTCGGTCAGAACGGGGCCGACGCCGTGCTCCGCCGCTCTGGGCTTGAAGTCTGGTCATCCAATCCGCCGATTGCGGGCACAGGCTCCGGGGTCGATTTCGCGCAGATCTCGGCCATGCTGGCCGCCTTGGAGGAGACAATCGGCAGGCGGGGAGCCGCCGGTATGGAGCGCCGGATGGGGATGGCGGTCTTCGAAGAGGTCCTGCGCCCCCACGGGCCCATCGCGGCCATGCAGGATCCGGCGTTTCAGGCGCTCCCTGCCGACAAGAAGCTTCGCGCCGGCATCCTTGCCATCACACGTATCCTCGGACAACTCAGCGACTGGCAACCCGTCTCGGAAGAGATCCCGGGGGGCGTGTTGGTTCGCACTGTGGACTGCCCGGATTGCTGGGGCCGTTCCTCCCACTCGCCGGTGTGCAATCCAACAATGGGACTCCTGATGGCCGGTGCGTACTGGTCCGTCCCTGAATCGGCCGTCGTCACCGACGAGGCCGCGTGCCGGGCGCTGGACGCGACCGCGTGCGAGGTCACGCTGCGATTCGAGGACGAGGGCTAGGACCGACCCATGGCCGCGCATCGATCCGTCGTCGCTGTCGTGCCGACCTACAACGAAGTCGAGAACCTCCCTCGCCTGGCGGAGAGTTTGTGGTCCCTCCCCGGCCTAAGGGTTCATCTCCTTGTCGTCGATGACGGCTCTCCGGATGGCACCGGTCGGCTGGCGGAAGACCTCGCCAGGGGTCGGCCTGAGGGGCTGTCCGTTCTCCACCGTCCCGGCAAGCTCGGGCTTGGCACCGCCTACCGAGCGGGCTTCGCCAAGGCGCTGGAACGCGCAGCTGACGCGATCGTCCAGATGGATGCCGATTTCTCCCACGACCCACGCGAGATCCCGGGTTTCGTGGCGGCCCTGGACCATTGTGACGCCGTCTTTGGGTCGCGCTACATCCCCGGCGGCCGCCTCGACGAGCGCTGGAGTGTCGGCCGCGTCGCCCTTTCCCGCTTCGGGAATCTCTATGCTCGGACCATCCTCCGCCTTCCGATGCAAGATGTGACCGGAGGGTACCGGGCCTGGCGCCCAGCGACCCTCCGGGCCATGCCCCTGGACCGGATCCGGTCCAACGGATATGTCTTCCAGGTCGAGATGGCCTACGTCGCCGACCGCCTCGGGTTCGCTGTGGTCGAGAAGCCTATCTATTTCGAAGATCGACGCTATGGCAGATCGAAAATGTCACTGCGCATCCAGGTAGAAGCCGCTCTCCGGGTTTGGCAGGTGCTGTGGATGCACCGCAATCTGCGAAGCCTCAGAGGGATGCAGCGCGGATCGGATACCTAGGCGCGGGTCGCACTCCACAGACGGGCAACCCTCTCCCAGTCGTCCAAGCTCAGATCCTCGGCGCGCGCCGCCGGGGATACACCTGCCTGGAGAAGCAGCGCCTCGATTTCCTGCGGAGATTGGTGCAATCCCGCCGCCAGGGAGTTGCGCAACTTCTTGCGCGGCTGCGAGAAACCGGCGCGGGCCACCCGAAAGACCCGTCGGGCGTCTTCGGACGACATGCGCGGCGGGTCGTGCAAGTCGACGCGCAGAACGGCGGACGAAACCCGGGGAACGGGATAGAAGGACTGCGCTTCGATGTGAGCCATGATCCGCGGCTGGCCGTAGGCCTGCACGCCAAGCGCCAGAAGACTCATGTCGCCCGGGCCCGCCAGAATCCGGTCGGCGATCTCGCGTTGGACCGTGAGCACCATCCGCTCGGGACGGGTCGGGTTCTCTAGCATCCGTCGAAGAAGATGGGAGGTAATCTGATACGGAATATTCGAGACCACCGAGAAGGGTTCCGTGCCGATGGCTTCAGACAGATTGAGGCTTAGGATGTCGGCGATGATCAACGTCACGGCCGGACGGTCGGCCAGAGTTTCGCGCAAGATCGGTTCGAGCCGGCGATCGTACTCGACGGCCACGACCCGGCGGGCGGTCTCAGCCAGGCGGCGGGTCAGTGTGCCAAGTCCCGCCCCAATCTCAAGGACAACCGACTGGGGAGTTAGGTCGGCGGATTCAATGACTCGAGCCAGGGCGCCAGGGTCGACCAGGAAGTTCTGCCCGAGCTTCTTGTCCGGCCGCAGGTTGAAGCGCCCTAGCAGGTCGACAACGGCCTGGCGATTCGTCAGCTCAGGTCCGACCACCGGAGATCACCGCGAGTCACGGACAGGAGGGTTCATCCGGCGCCGTCGGCCACTCGCCGGCCACAAACGCGGCGATCAGGTCGCGGATCTCCTGGTTGTCCACATCCCAGATGAACGAGCCATCGGCATTGCGGGACTGCGCCAGCAGCTCACGGGGAACGCTGGTTAGGCGCAAGTTCTCGGGACGGATCTGGGGCGCGAGGCATGCCAACTGGGCGATTTGGGCCGGGCTGAGGTCGGTCAAGACCGAGTCCCGGAACGCCGCCACCAGCTCCGGGATCCGGATGATCGATGCCGGACTGAGGAGCTCGTCTTTCAACGCGCACAGGACTTGGGACTGACGGTCGTCGCGCGCGAACACCGTATCGACCTTGCGGATGCGCGAGAAGCGGAGGGCGGTGGCGCCATCCATGTGATGATGGCCGGCCGCGAAATATCCCATGTCCTCGGTCTTGTCATCGACAGGCCGGCCATCGACCGGAGCATCGAGGTAGATGTCAATCCCGCCCACGGCGTCGACCAAGCGGACAAACGTGACCATGTTGATCGCGCCGTAGTGGTCCAGGCGCAGGCCGAAGTTGAGATCCAGCGTCCGAGCGAGCAACCCCGGCCCGGCGCCGGGACCGTCGTAGTAGCCCATCCCCGGATTTCCGTAGAAGTAGGCCTGGTTGAGCTTGCCGTGGGTGATCCCGTAGTGATCCGCGATGCCGGGGATTTCGACCCACAGGTCGCGCGGTAGCGAAAGGACCGAGATGGACGGGACCGTGAAGTCGACGCGGGCAACCCGGATCGCGTCCGCCAGGCCGTAGAGATAGCCCTCATCCCGATTGTCCGCCCCAACGCCAAGGACGAGCATCGTTGGAGGGCCTCCACACAACGGCTCCGGACTCGGTTCAACTGAAGGGACAGGGCTGATTGTCCCGACGACTTCCACTGCGGTCCGGGTGGGCACGGCCGGCCCGGCGGTCTCCGTTGGCAATTCAAGACCCGGCCCGAGCGGCTTCGATAGGCTGGCGCAGCCAACCAGGAGTAGCGCCGGTGTGGCGAGGGCGAATGCCGCGACGCCCGTGCGCAATACGAAACGCCAAATCCGAGGCTTGGGGATCATAGACTCGATCCGATTCTCCGGGGAATGGCGGCGAATTGTAACATGCCGCTCGCTGCACCCGGGCGTACATCCGAAGCCATTCGAACCTGTGCGAATTGACCTCGGGGTGGGCCAAGAGTATCATCCGCGAAATGGATCCCCTCCCCCTCCGGGTTGTCCCTCACCGATCGCACGCGCGATCCACGCCCAGGCCATGACCCGCAGTACGATTCGCCACCCGGGCCACCGGCCGGCAGCGGGATGACCCCGCTGGTCGCATTCCTCGGGCCGGGGTTCGTCGCTTTCGGCATCGCCCGCCTCGGTCAAGGCGTAGGCCGGATCTCGTCCCGGCGCCGCTACCGCCTGGCGATTGGCGGCGGGCTCGTCTTGGCCGTGCTCATCGGATTCGCCCTGAGCTCTGCGTCGCTCGAAGGGCGTGCCGGCGGACTCTACGCGCTGGGGATCGGATCGGTCGGTACAGTCCTGGGGGCATTCGCCGCCAGCGCGCTCGAATTCGGCGTGGTCGAGAACAACTTCCCGCCCGCCGACGAGATCAAGCGCGAGGTGCTCGAGAGGCACAAGACCCGGTTTGGGGAACCGCCCCCGCTCCGGGCTTCCAAGAGGATCTTCGACATCGCCCTTTCCCTCGCCGCGCTCATGCTGTCAGCGCCGGTATGGATCCTGATCGGCCTGCTCATCTGGCTGGAGGATCCCGGTCCCCTCGTCTTCGTCAAGAACTCCGTTGGACGCGGCGGTCACAACTTTGCCCAGCTCAAGTTGCGCACCATGGTACGCAACGCCGAGGGCTCGACCGGTCCCATTCCGGCCCGCCGGGAGGACGAACGGATCCTCACCGTCGGCCGGTTCCTGCGGCGGACGGCACTCGATGAGCTTCCTCAGTTGGTCAACATTCTGATCGGTCAAATGAGCTTCGTGGGTCCGCGCCCTCTGCGGACGGTTGTCGAACGAGAGTACTTGCGCATCCTTCCAGAGTTCGCCGATCGCCACAAGGTCCAGCCTGGGCTTGCCGGGTTGGCCCAGGTCGTCGCGTCGTACTACGTCCCTTTGCGGAGCCGGTTGCGACTGGACCGCTTGTATGCCGAGAATGCCAGTCTGGGGCTGGACGTCGCGTTGATCGCGTCCGCCTTCGCCATCGTCTTCTGGTTCCGTTGGCAACCCGGCTGGGGGGGGCGCTTGCCGCGCCGTTGGCTGCACCGCCCCAAGCGAATGGCGGCCTGATCGACGTCTTTCAGTGGGGAGCTGCCGTCGCCCTCAAGCCCTACACCTTGGTTCCCGGCGGCGAGCTGTGTGTCCCATGTGCCTGCGAACGCCTCCAGCGGACCCAAGTGGACCCCAGGATGACGCTCATGATCAGCGCACTAAAGGCCTGCCCGGCGATCGTGCCGTAGACCCCCCACTTCAAGATCGCCAAGACGCCTAGCGTGAACATCATAAGGATCGCCGCCAAGCTCGCCGCGAAGATGGGCTGTGTCACCTCCACTGCCTTCAGCGCCGACTGGATCGGCCAATACGCGTACCAGAAGAGGTAGAAGAGAGCCATCCAGCGCATGCCGTCGGCATACTCAACGTAGGTCGGCCCATACAGCAGGCTAAGGATCGGCTCGGCGAAGACGACGGCGAGCAAGAGCACGCTCAGGACAATCGGCGCAGTGACAAGATACATCCGCCGCACCATGTGATCCACCCCGGCCGATCCGGCCACCCGCCTGCGATCTGCCAGGCGCGGCGTGAAGTAGGTATCCATGGCCCGCATGAGCGAATGGATCGGCGCGACGACATTCTGCAAAGCACGATACACGCCGGTCGCGGCGAAGTCCACCAATCCTGCGGTGAGGATGGGATAGACCTCAATCGCGAAGTAGTTCGTCACGGTGCCGCCGACGACCCATCGACCGAATCCCCAGTTGCGTTTCCATACGCCGGCGACGTCAAGGCGGGAGAAGACCCACAGATGACGAGTCTGGGCCAGGCCGAGCGCGAGCCCCGCCGCGCCGCCGACCCCGATGGCGTATAGTCCAACGGTTCCCATGTCCCTGGCCGAAGCGAGCAGAACTCCCTGTGCCCCAAGGCGGACTAGACTGGCCACAAGAGTCGTCAGGACCGCCAGGAAGACACGATCCTCGGTGTAGAAGACCCGTCGCAAGAACTCCTGGGGCTGGGCGAGCAGAACGGGCAGCCAGAGAGCGAACAGGGTAGGACCTGCGACCGGGTTTCCGAGCTCTGTCAGGAACCATCCGAGCCCGGCACACGTCGCCGCCCCCAAGACGGCCAGCGCCGCCTGCGACAGGGCCGAGCCCGTCAGGTGTCGACGCCGGTCGTCCCCGCGCAGCGAAGGGGCCAGCGAGGTCATCGGCTGGACGACGAGACCTTCCTGGATGGACCGCGCGAAATGGAGCAGCAGAAAGCCGACGCCGTAGGCTCCGAACTGCGTCGGCGTCAACGCCCGGGCGAGCAGAATCGAGGCCACGAAGTTCGTCAGGCTGATGAGAGCTTGATCGAGTCCGGCGAGGTACCCCTTGCGGGCGACGTCTCCCGTGAGCAGGCGGGTCAGGCGCTTGGATGCGCTGGGAAGGCCGGAGCGTCGGCTCGGTGAAGACGGATCCAACTCGGGGGTTGCGGGAATGCCGGCTACTCCAGGATGTAGTCGATGTACGGCGGTACCGGCGTCAGAAAGTAGACCGTCACCCAGTTGTGCCAGGAGAAGTAGTCCTCGTCGCTGTAGGCCAGATCGATCCACAGGCGTCCGGGGATCCCCCCCCCGGTATCCCCGATTGTCGCCTTCCCGTAGCCCGGGACGTACACGACCTGACCGCGCATGTCGAGAAACATCGGGACGGTGACGGCCGCAATGCCCTTTTGGACCTTGGCACCGCTCGCCGTCCCGTACAGGCATTGCGGGACTCCCGAACGGCACGGGGAATACGAGGTGGCGTACATGGATACCGCCCGCCAGTACTCGACCGGCCCGGCAGGGGTATCCAGCGTCCGGATGACGATCTTCGTTCCATATCCCATGATCCGGTCTCGCGGCTCGACCGCAGTCCATGCAGCCTCGACCATGCGCTCGGTCTCCACCCCTGCCTCATAGCGCACACGCGTCCGCTCCCCCTGCAGCCCGGCCTGTCCCGGGTCAACCATCCCCTGCCGGTCGATCTCGATCTCGTCGGAGCCCTCCCACCGCGTTTCGAACGGTAGGACATCGCCCTCGAACTCGGAGGTCTCGGTGACGCGCACGACGCGGATTGGAGTCGCCTGAGGCACGGGACTGCCGGCATCCGGGACCGCATAGTCGAGCCCGACAAGCGCGACCCCACTGTTCGCCAAGACCTCGCCGACCGAATCTCCGGCGGCCCAGGTCAGGATCGTATCGCCGTCGGCCTCGACTTCCACGGGTTGAGCTGGGAGGTACACCACCTCAGACGAGCCGGGCAACCCCGCCCCGGCGCCCGGCCGAAGGACGTCCGCACCCCTGAGCGTGATCCCCGCCTCCCAAAGCGCTTCCCCAACGGTCGCGGCGGCGGAGCGCAGAGTCCGGTGCGCCCCCGACTCGTCGAGGTCGAGGTCAAACGCCCGGTCCACACGAATTCGACTGGCGACACGCAACGGGGCGGCCAGAGACGTCGCCGGCAGGCCGTCGATCCACACTCGATCCCCTGGGAAGAGTTTGGTACCCGATTCGGCCAGGATGTTCTCGGCCGCATCCGTCGCCGTGATCGCTTCGATCGTCTCGCCGTCGATCTCAATCGTCACGGGTCGGGCCCGACGAAGCTCAATCACGCCCGAAGCCGGGAGCGGCGACTTGGCGCCGGGGACGACCACATCCCCACTCTCCAGGCTCAGGCCGGCTGTGCGCAACGCTGCGCCAACCGTTCGACCCAGCGTGGCAACGGTTCTTGTCTCCCCGTCGATGATGAGGGTTACCCGTGTCCGAGCCGAGGCGGCCAGCAAGACCAGGCCGAAAGACGCGAGCGCGATCGAGCCGACGA
>DATIPT010000114.1:0-14741 GCA_035471625.1 Anaerolineales bacterium | reverse complement strand
GTCGACACTGAATGGAGGCACACATGAACTCGCGCTCGTTCCTTCTCTCAGCGGCAATAGCCGGGGTCATCATCGGACTGCTCGCCAATCTACCGATCCTCAATATCATCAACTGCTTCTTGTGCCTGTGGGTCTGGGTTGGTGGTGCGGCGGCGGTATTCATCTATGGCAAGTTTCAACCCGGCGGCCCTGGCTTGAAGGGGGGTCAGGGCGCAGGATTGGGAGCGCTCGCCGGCCTCATCGGTGCCTTCGTCGGGATCTTCGTGAACGCCGCCACCAGCTTCATTTCGGTCCCGATGTTCAATGAGTTGGCCCGGTGGTTCCAGGTCGAAGGGGACCTGCCGTTTCGCTCCGGCGGGTTCCCCGCCCTGTTCGCGTCGACCTTCTTCTTCTTCATCCTCGACGCGATCTTCTACACGCTCTTCGGAGCCCTCAGCGGATGGATTGCAGCCTCCCTTGGTGGCAACCGCCAGTCGGGATAGAGCGGAGGACCTCGTTTCCCCGACCGGACGGCGCCTCCCTGACGATCAGGGTGCGGCGTACAGTTCCGAACGCGGTGTGAACTCCGGGGTCGCGCGGGAACACCAAGGGACGAGTTGGGCCCGGGGATGGATCGGCTCATAGACGGGCTCCGTGCGCTTGGCGGCCTGGCTGCGGTCGGGACGCTTGCTGTTGCCTTCGTCGCCATCTTCCAGTCGCTTCGCCGCCCGGGAGGTCGGACGGACCGTGGGGGACGAGCGGCGCTCCGCCCGCCGATCGTCTTGCTCGTCATGCTGGTGTTCCTCATGGCTGGCATCCTGCTTTGGCGCCCTTTGCCCATTCAACCCTCCCTGGCGGTGGAGTTGACTGTGACTCTTCTCGGAGGATTGCTTCTCTTCGCTGGTCTGGGCCTATATCTCTGGGGGTTGCGCAACCTGGGTCGGATGTTCGGGCCTTCCGGTGGCTTTGCGGTCCGATTGCAGGAGCATCACCGCCTCGTCACCACGGGGCCCTACGCCCTGATCCGCCATCCCATGTACGTGGCAGCCATCATGGTCGGTCTGGGGATTCTGCTGCTCTATCCAACGTGGGCTACGCTCGCGTTCTCCGTGGCGATGCTGGGGCTTGTCGTGAGGGCCCGCCGGGAAGAGAGGATCCTGCTCGAAGAGTTCGGACCCGAGTGGCAGGCGTACGCTGACCGGGTTCCCGGTTGGCTCCCCAGGATTCGTCGTGGCAGGAGAACCAGCGCCTCGTCGCGGTGAAGATCCAAGCAGGCACGGTACGCAAGGATCACCAGACAGTCGCTTTGGCGATCGGCCGGACGGCGAGGGTATGGAGCTCGCTTCTCGCGCCGGTGGTCTTCTCGATCACCCCCTCCCCGGCCCAAACGAGGCGCGAGCCCAATCATGGGCCCGTCCTGCAGACCTCACCCTGGGACCTCCGCCGAAACCCTGCTATTCTTCCTGGATGCCGCGAAAGGTAGGATCCTCGGCTCCTATAGGAGGAATGCATGAAGCTATCCGGCGCGTGCCCTAGATGCAAGTCCCGAAAGATTGGCTACCTCGAGAACGTCATGCAGAGGACGGAGGCAATCGTGGAGTCCCGTTCCGTGATCGGCCATTGCCCCGCTCCTCTGGGAATCGCCAGGACGGAAACGTAGGGGGTGATCAAGGTCATCAAGGAGGGACCGGTCGGCAACCTCGAGGCGTACCTTTGCACGAACTGTGGGCTCTTCGAGACCTACGTCAAGGACCCCTCGAGCGTCCCCTATGAGAGCATCATCGGCATCACGTGGCAGAATGCCTGAGCCACGCGGGGCTTCGAGGGCAAACGACCCGACCCGAGGATCCCGACACCGACCCGGCGGGTGCGTTCCGAGGCCGTCCCGGTGAAAGCCGTCATCCTGGATTTCGACGGGCTCATCCTCGATACTGAAACGCCGCTCTTCACTTCCTGGAAGGAAGTCTGCGAGGGCTATGGCGTCTCGATGGATCCTGCCTGGTGGGCCAATCTGCTGACAGCCCAGGCCGAGCCGCCTGAGGCGTACGCATATATCGAAGAACGTGCCTCCGTAAGGATCGATCGAGAGCAGATTCGCCGGACCCGCGCCGCTCGCGAACTCCACTTGATCGCCGCGCAGACGGTCATGCCGGGAGTTGCCGGAGTGATCTCCCAGACGAAGGCTCTCTCGCTCCGCCTCGGGATCGCATCCAATTCTGAGCGAACGTGGGTCACGGAACATCTGGAGAGGCTCGGCCTGCTTGGCGAGTTCGACGCCATCCGCTGTCGCGATCAGGTGGCTCGTCCGAAGCCGTGGCCCGACTCCTACTTGGCGGTCCTCGAGGCGCTTGGGGCGGCTCCGGGGGAGGCGATGGCGTTCGAAGACTCACCGGTGGGGGTCAGCGCCGCCAAGGCGGCGGGGGTGTTCTGCGTCGCCGTCCCCAATGCCGTCACCAAGCAACTCACGTTTCCGCTGGCGGACATCATCCTCCCGTCGCTAGCCGAAGTTTCGATCACCAGGCTGATCGATGCGTCTCGAAGGAGCTAGTCAGGTACCCACGACGCCCGAGGTCCTCGGCGGCGAGAAGGCTCCTTGGCTTGCCCGACTCGCACCCCAGCCTGACCGGCATGGTTGGAAGGAGCCCGGAGAGAATGGAGACAGGATCCTCATCCGATAGGGAGACACTCGCCCACCTTCTGGAAGCGAATCTTTGGGAGGCCTGGTCGATCTTCGGACGCGGCCCGGGTTGCGCTCTGCACGAAGACGACGACGCGCTCTGGTTCGAGACCCCCCTTCCGATCATCCCGTACAACGGTGTTCTGAGATTTCATGGTCGAAGCGATGTCGATCGCCGTATCGCCGAAATCGCGGACCATTTTCAACGGCGGAACGCCGAGTTCATGTGGGTTCTCCATCCCACCGCCGTCCCTCACGACTTACCGGGGCGGCTGCTGGCTCATGGCCTGAAAGACGTGGAGCCGATCGCCGGCATGGGACGAGTCCTCGACGATCTCCCGGAAATCCCTCTTCCTCCTGACGGGATTGAGATCCGCAAGGTCGCTGGGGAGGAGGACGCCGGTGCGTTCTATCAGTTCGCGGCGTGGCGCTGGCACGTGCCGGATGAGCACCTCGCCACCTACAACACCATCGTCCGCGCCTACCGGTTCGGCCAGCCGGGAAGCAATACCCATTCGTGGCAGGCCTGGAGAGGTGGACGACCCGTGTCGAAGGCTGGTCTTCACTTGGGCGAGAGGTCGGCAGGGATCTACGCGGTCGTCACGCGGCCGGAAGCCCGAGGCCTTGGCCTGGCTAGCCTTCTCACCCTCACCTCCCTGCACCATGCGCGTTCCGCCGGATTCCGATACGCTGTGCTCCATTCGACGCCGATGGCCGAGAGCCTCTACCGGTCTCTGGGGTTCGATACCATCGCTCCGTTCCACGTCTACGCCTCGGAGGGCACAGCTTTCTAGCGGTTCCCTCCCCCTTCCTCGCCGATTTCTACCGCCCCTTTTCGACGGGCTCACCCGATCCGACCCAGGAGGCGGCTCCATCCTGGTCGACACTTGCGCGATACTTCCCCAGGCCCCGATCCATCGACCGAGTCCAAGGGGCACCGGGAACCTGCCGACGCCTAGCCGTCTCGGAGGCAGAACTCCACCCCGTCCGAACACGAGGCTCCTATGCATTCGACTCCATCGCCGAGCAACCTCCCCTACAGCCCCAGTTGGCTCGATCGCCTCGTTCAATGGATCGACCGCTCGCCGGGGCGAACGTGGGGGTTCTACCTGACCGCCCTGCTCGCTCTCGGTTTCATGATCAACGCGGCCTTCTGGATCGACGGCAGCGTCCCGTTTGGGACCATCGACCCCTACAACACCTTCTTCGCCGTCTTCGTCGTCTACTGGATCGGCCTTTACCAGTACCTCATGAGGGTCGGGGTACGGGCCCTTCGAGGCTTCCGCCCACTCCTCGAGGCCGATGATGCGGAGGTCGCCGCGATCCAATTCGAACTCTCGACCTTGCCCGCTTGGCTGGGCTGGCTGGCAGCGGCGCTCGGGCTGGCCTTCGCCATTCTTGCCTTCCTGGGCGACCCCACGCCCTACGGCGAGATCATCCCGAACAGTCCCGTTGTTGTCGTTCTCGACATCGCGATTACCACGTTGCTCTCGGCAACGTTCTTCGGTGTCCTCGTGCGCAGCATTCGGCAACTCCGCATGGTCCGGAGGCTGCATGCTCGGGCGACCAAGATCAATCTCCTTGGCCTGGGCCCGGCCCATGCCTTCTCCTCTCTGACCGCACGCACCGGGATCGGCATCATCCTGCTGCTCGTCTTCGGCTATCTCTACGACCCTGCACAAGGCGGAGACCCCCTCAGCGTCGCGACCTATGCCGGGTGTGCGATCCTTGCCATCCTGACCTTTGTCGTGCCGGTGATCGGGATCCGGGGCCAGATCGAACGCGAGAAGGAGCTCACTCTCGATCGGACGACCAGGCTCCTCCAGAGCACGATCGACACCCTTCACCAAGATGTCGCCAGGAAAGACTTCAGCCAGGCGAAAGAGACCGAGGCCGCGATCAGGGCGCTCAGCCTCGAACGCGACCTCTACGCGAAGGTGTCGACTTGGCCGTGGAACCCGGCCGCTTTTCGCGGCTTCGCTTCGGCCCTGCTTCTCCCTCTCGTCCTGTGGCTGGTGACTCGGCTCCTCGAGAGACTCTTCTAGCAGCACGCATGCGGCCCTACCCGACCGGCGAGGGACTCCGATACGTTAGAATCGCATGACGACGGTGGTACCCCATAGTCTCCTCACCGTTCTCGTCTACGCGGTCGCGCCGGCGACTTATGGTCACGAGTACTTGCTCCTCCGGCGGATTCCTGCGCGTGGCGGCTTCTGGCAGGGCGTGACCGGTGCCGTCGAGCCGGGCGAGGACCTCGATGCAGCTGCGATCCGCGAACTCATCGAGGAGACGCGCCTGGAACCGGTCGGCCTGGTGCCAATCGACTACCAATACACGTTCCCCCTCGGCGGGGGCCGAGGCCCCTCGGTTCGGCGCGCGCCGCGCATCACGGAGAACGTCTTCCTCGCCATCCTCAGCGCTAGGGTCGACCCGACGATCGATCCCGCCGAGCACGACGCCTGGGCCTGGTTCATCTACGAAGATGCCCTCGGCTGGCTTCGGTGGCCAGAGAACGTGGAAGCCTTGAAGCGCTGCGAGGCCGCCATCCATCAACCCCCAGGCGGCACGGGCTCGAAGGGATGATCGATCGCACGCTCTTCCCGTTGGCGGGGCCAGGCTCCCTCACTGCGCGGCATACACGAGGGCCGGGTTCTGCGGACCCAGGACATTCGGCCATCCCGTACTTGCCGACGGAATGAGGGTGCGGATACCATCTGCCCCGCGCCTTTGGCGCACATTTTCCGCCCCCCGTGTCCCTTGTGCGTCGCTCACCGGAGAGACTTAGGAATGTCACACGCATCCTTGTATGTCCGCAGCACCGTGTTGGCGAGAGCAGGCCGCGTCGTGGTGGTTGCCATCATGCCTCTCGCGCTGGCCGCGTGTGGGATCGGATCCGTCCCACAGGGTGGAGAGTACGCCACGACCGCCACGGCCATCGCCCTGGAGATCGGCACGCTTCCGGTTGAAAACGCGAAGATGGGCTATTGCTTCGCGTACCCGAGGGGATATGGGCTCGTCGGCGGCGACGAGACCCCGGAGGTCTTCGGGCCGCCTTCCGACACCAACCCCCATCCCGGCCTACTGTGGATCACCATGGTCGACGCAGGGGGAAAGACCGCGGAAGCCATCGCCGAGGAAGAGGTGGAGGCGGTCGCCGGGCTCGAGCCTCCGCGCTACACCGTGGTCCTGGGCGGCGAAGAAGCCCTGGTCCTGGACGGCATGCCGGGGCAGGACCCGATACGGAAGGTCTATCTTGTGCGAGACGGCATGCTCTACACCCTCTCGTTCTCCCCATATCGGTCCGGCAACGCGGAAGCGGACGCTCAGATGGAGACCTTGTATGCGGTCGTGACCTCGTCGTGGCAATGGCTTTCGTCGGAAGTGGAATGCACGGGGACCGACTGAAGACACCTGGACTTGTCATCACGCGGTCCGGAACCCCCGCAGGAGTAGACCATGCCCACTGATACCTCTCCCGAAGAGATTGCCCGTTCCCACAGGTGGCACGCGGTCGAGTGCAACAACCTTGCCTGGCAACTGAGCGACGAGCCGTCGAGGGATTTCTCTCAAGATCAGGAGATGCTCAACGCCGCCCATGCCTCGGCCTTCCACTGGGCCAAGGTCGGCACCGAACTCCATCAGGCCAGGGCGAAGATGCTCCTCGCCCATGTGCACGCGGCGCTGGGGATGGGGCCGAGCGCGTTGACCTACGCACAGCAAAGCTTCAAGGAGATCTCCGCCCACCAGCCTCCCGACTGGGAGATCGCGTTCTTGCATGCCGTTCTGTCCCACGCCGCGTTCGCCGCAGGCAAGGACGATCTTCATCAAAGCCACTATCGCAAGGCTCGGGATTACGGCGAGGCGATAGCCGATCCCCAGGACAAGGAGATCTTCCTCAAGACCTTCCGCCGCCTCCCCGCCCCGTAGACATCTTCCCCCGCCTCATCGAGGCAGCCTCTCTTTCGGCAGCTCGCGAGGCTTGGTTCGTCCGGAACCGCACGACGGGTGCGTGGCCTGCCCCGTGACTCCCAGGTTCACGGCTGGCGCGATACTGTATCCTTGTCAACATCAGCAAGACGCTCTACGGTCGCCCCGAGGTGTCGCTGTCCTCCGGGGAGGATGATCGAAGAGGAGAGGGAACATGAAGGTGCGTGTGGTCGTCCTGGGGGCCGGCTTTGGGGGCCTGGAGCTCAGCGCCATCCTTGCCGACGCGTTGGGAGACGATCTCGATCTCACATTGATCGATCGAAACGAGACGTTTGTCTTCGGCTTCTCCAAGCTCGACGTGATGTTCGGCCGGAAGGCGCCCAAAGACGTTGGACTCGCCTACCGCAACATCGCCAAGCCGGGGGTCCGATTTCGACGCGAAACCATCACGTCGATCGACCCTGAAGCGCGCAAGGTGGTCACCGACGGTGGAGCCTACACGGCGGATATCCTGGTCGTCGCGCTCGGCGCGGACTACGACCTACAGGGCACCCCCGGGCTCACGGAGGGCGGAAACGAGTTCTATTCCGTCCCCGGTGCAATCCGCCTGCGCGAGGTCATCCCAGCCTTCTCTGAGGGCGACGCCATCGTGGGGGTGACCTCGGCCCCCTTCAAGTGCCCTCCGGCTCCCAGCGAGGCTGCTCTCCTGCTGCACGACGACCTCGTCGCCCGCGGGGTGCGGTCACGCTGCACCATCAGTCTGGTCATGCCATTCGACATCCCTATTCCTCCATCCCCGGAGACCTCCCGGGCCCTCCTGCAGGCCTTCGCCGAGCGAGGGATCCGGTACGTCGCCGATCGGTCGATCCGCGCCCTCGAGCCGTCTCGCCGGGTCGCCATCCTGGACGATGGCAGCGAGCTGCCCTACGCCCTGTTCCTGGGAGTTCCCAGGCACTGCGTGCCTGAGGTCGTCGCCAAGAGTGGGATGACCGAGGCCGGATGGATCCCGGTGGACCCGAAGACCCTCCAGACCCGCTTCGCGAGCGTGTACGCCATCGGCGACGTCACGAGCGTCGGCACCCCCAAAGCGGGATCGTTCGCCGAGGGAGCGGCCCGCACGGTGGCGGCCCACATCCTCGCCGACATTCGCGGCAGCGATCCGCCTCCGACCTATCGGGGGACGGGAACGTGCTACATCGAGTTCGGCCAGGACCGCGTGGGGCGCGTCGACGTGGAGTTCTTGGCCGGTCCGCCGACGGGAAGCTTCACCCCGGCCTCTACCGCACTGGCCATCGACAAGCAGGCTTTCGGTTCGACGCGTCGGGCGCGTTGGTTTGGCGGTTAGGGACGCCCAGCCGACCACTGCCTTGCGACGGAAGGCCTTCGGAGGTTCCACCGCCACCAGGAGGACCGCCATGCCCAAGTACCTCTTCCACGGATCGTATACGCCCGAAGGCGTCCGCGGCCTGATGGCCGAAGGGGGCACCAAGCGGCTCGAGGCCGCCCGACAGGCCCTGGGCAGCGCCGGCGGCCGGCTCGAAGCCTTCTACTTCTCCTTTGGCGAGGAGGACTTCTACATCATCGTGGACTTGCCCGACAACGTCACCGCCGCGGCGGTGCTCTCGGTCGGCAATGCCAGCGACACCTTCCGGATCAAGATGACGCCGCTGGTAACGGCCGAGGAGGTCGACGCGGCGATGCAGAAGCAGATCGAGTTTCGGCCCCCGGGGCACTAGTTCCAGGGAGGCCTCCGGCTCCTGCAGGGTCGCACAGGTGCGCGATACTTGGACCGACCCGGTGGGTTCGGCGCCGTGTGCCTCTCAGCCCGTGACGCCCGCCACGCGATCCCGCTGCTCGCCATCGAGAAAGCTGGTGGGACGGATCACAGGCCCCCGGGCATCCTCAAGCGAGGTCAAGCCCGAGTCATGAAGGCAATCCACTGCACCGCATACGGTCCGCCGGAGGTTCTTCGGCTGGTCGAAGTCCCGAAACCGGCCCCGAAGGACGATGAAATCCTCATCCGAATCCGGGCCACGTCGGTCACGGCGGCGGATTGCGAGATCCGCAGGTTCGACTTCCCCGGATGGATCTGGCTACCCTTGCGCCTTTGGTTCGGGCTGCGGCGACCCAGACATCCTGTGCTCGGCCAGGAACTCGCCGGCGACATCGAGGAGACCGGGGCGAAGGTTCAGTCCTTTCGCCATGGGGATCGAGTCTTCGCGGCAACCGGCATGGCACTCGGTGCACATGCTGAGTGGATCTGCCTCCGCGAACAACCCGAAGGTGGTGCGCTGGCGAAGATCCCGGCCAACGTGAGCTATGCCGAGGCGGCCACGGTACCCTATGGGGGGCGCGAGGCACTCCAGTTCCTACGGAAGGGGCCCGTGCGTCGCGGGGACCGGGTTCTGATCAACGGCGCGGGAGGCAGTTTCGGCACCTACGCCGTCCAACTTGCCAGACTGTTGGGGGCTCACGTGACCGCCGTCGATCGGGGGATCAAGCTAGACATGCTCAGGTCTCTCGGGGCTGACGAAGTCGTCGACTACATCCAGGAGGATTTCACCTCGAACGGCCGGACCTACGATCTCATCTTTGATGTCATGGGCAAGAGCTCCCTGGCCCGTGGGCTCGGATCCCTCACGCCGCACGGCAAGTTCCTCCTGTCCAACCCCAGGTTCGGACAGCTGCTGCGCGGCCTGTGGGCGTCGGTCACTTCAGGCAAGAAGGTGATCTTCGGCGCGGAGAGCGGCACCAACGAGGATCTGGCCTATCTCGGGGGCCTGATCGGATCAGGCCAGTTGCGGGCGGTAGTCGATCGAGTCTTCCCGCTGGAAGACATGGCCGAAGCCCACCGCTACGCCGAAAGCGGATTGAAACAAGGGAATATCGTCATTTCCGTATCCAATCCCGATGGTTAGCGTCCGGCGTTACTGCTTCGGGAGACGCGGTCCCCGGCCGGGCATGCAAGAATGCCACCACGGGGCCTGGTGGGCAATCATCTGGCCCCTTCAGGGATTGTCGAACTTGAGACTCTGCGCAAGAGGAGGATCGTCATGAGCCGCGAAGGTAGCCGACAAATCGACTCGGACCGACTCGCCCAAGCAGCCCGCGACACGCTCAATCGGTGTCACAACTGCGCCCAGACGTCCTTCTCGGTGCTCCAGGACGAGTTCCATCTCGACGGCGGGGGAATCCTCAAGGCCCTTACCCCATTCCCAGGGATCGCGTTGCGAGGCGAGACCTGCGGCGCCGTGGTGGGCTCGCTCATGGCGATCGGCCTTGTCTACGGCAGAGACGACCTCGAGGATTGGTCCGGATACATCACCTCCCTCCCGCCTGCCCGCCGGTTCACTCGTCGCTTCGAGGAGCTTCACACAGACGTCAACTGCGGGCCCATCCTGGAAGCCAAGTTTGGCCGGAAGTTCAACCTGGCGGATACCGGCCAATCGCTGGAGTACGCGCAGGCCGGAGGCCCTGAGTATTGTGGAGAGGTCATTGCGAACGCGGTCCAGATTGCGGCGGAGTTGATCGCGAAGAAGGCTGGCATCGCCCCGTCGGACCAGCCCTCCCCTTGAAGACAGCTATGAAGCGTCTGGGACACTCGAACCGCGTCCTGGTCGTCGTCTTTCTCTGCGCAGGCTGCGCCGTTGCCCAGAACCCAGGGCGGGAACCATCACCGACCGTCGCCGCTCCCACCACATCGGCGGCTCTTGCCTCACCAACCGGCTCGCAAGCCACGCCGCCCGCCCCCACCGCCACGCCCAGGCCCCCGTTGAGCGGCCATGGTGGCGGCGTGATCGCGTTCTCTTCGGATCGCGGTGGCTCTCCGGGCATCTATGTCATGAATGCCGACGGGAGCGATCCGCGACTGGTGACGGAGGACGATAATCCCGACTCGGGGAGCTTCTCGCCTGATGGCGAACAGATTGTCTACACGTCTTCCGCACCCTACATGGGCGGACTGAATGTGATCGATCTCGACGGCAGCGACTACCAACGGATCCTCGGCCGCAATCGAGCCATGTCCGATCCTGACTGGTCGCCGGACGGGAAGAAAATCGTGTTCGTCTTTCACACCCACCAGTACTTCAGCCTCTCGATCATCGACATCGGCGGCGGCAACTTCCGCGAACTGACACAGCCTGTCACCAATCAGTCGAACGACTCGCCGGGCTGGTCACCGGATGGGGAGCGGATTGTCTTCTCCTCCGATCGTGACGGGGATGACGAGATCTACATCATGGATGCGGACGGCGGCAGCGTCCAACAACTGACAGACAACGACGCGACCGAATACTGGCCGGCCTGGTCCCCCGATGGCACGCAGATCGCCTTCACGTCCAATCGGGATGGCAACTGGGAAATCTATCTGATGGACCCCGATGGCCGCAACGTCCGCAGGTTGACCGACGAACCGGCCAGTGACTGGGGGTCAGCGTGGTCGCCCGACGGCACAAGCCTTGCCTTCGCCTCCGACCGCGATGGCAACTGGGAGATCTACACGATGCTGGCGGATGGCCGCCAGCCACAGCGATTGACCTATGATGACGCCCAGGATCTCGACCCGGCCTGGGCTCCTCGTTGACCGAATGATGTGCCACGCTGTTCGGTTTCGTTTCCCTTCCCTGCTTCACCGGAAGTAGCCGGGATCCAGGTCAACCCCGCCTGGGGCTACTCCTTCGGAGCCGCTTCGGGGGGACTCGCATCTTGTTCATGGCCGTGAGGAGACAACGCATCGCGGTACCCCTGTGTCTGGGTTCGTTGGCTGCCGTCCTACTGGGGATTCGGCACTGGTGGAAGACTCAAGCCGGCTGATCCAACAACCCATGGTTTGGCGCGATACTTGACACCGGAACCGCCGGCCGGCGGCTCTCTGGCCGTGGTTGTTGGCCTTCCACAGAAAGGGGTGGCAAGAAGACCGTCCACTCGCGAACTGGCCCGCATCAACATGGACGAGAAAGGTGAACTCCATGGCCCCATTCATTGTCCCCCTCACCGCCATCGAATCGGCCTTCGGGTTTGCCCTGACCAGCACCGTGCTGTATTTCGTAATCATCCGCGGAAGACAGACCTATCACTACCTGTTCGCGGCGTTCCTCCTGACCTGCGCCCTTTGGGATCTCGGAGTGTTCCTGATGATGGTTCGAAACCAGCATCCGGAGGAGGTCGCCGCCATTGGGAGGATCATCTTCATCCCGTGCCTCTTCATCCCGGCGCTGGTCTTCCACTTTGCCAACCTGTACAGCGGGCGTCCCGTCAGGTGGGCCATCGTCCTCGTCTGGATTGGCATCTTCGGGGTCTGGCTGGCGACCGTCGCAGGTTTGATCTACCAAGTCGAAGGCACGCACGCCTACGACTGGGGAAACGTCTTCAGGGTCGCGCCTTCCGTGATGGACCCCCTGGCCTTCGTGTTGTGGATCGCGATCTTCTTGTCCGCGTGTTGGCTGCTCGTCCAAAGCGCCCGGAGCGCTCCATCTCGCCTGCAACGCCGTCACAAAATGTATGTAGTCGCGGGCTTGCTTGCCGTGACCTTCGCGATCGTCAAGACGCTTGTGACCATGGGGATCAACGCGATGATCCTCCTGCCCCTGGGCATGCTTCTCAATGATGTCTTCGTCGCCATCATCGGCGTGGCCATTATCAAGGATCGGCTCTTCGACATCACGATCGTCATCAAGAAGGGGACGCTCTACTCGATCCTGGCGGGGCTCCTGGTCTTCGTCTACAGCCTTTCGGAGCACATCCTCGTCACCTACATCGGCGAGACCGTCGGAGAAGGGTCGACGGTGACACACCTGATATCCATCGCGGTATCCATCGCTGTCCTAATGCCCGTCAAGTCCCGCCTCGAGAGCACGATCGAATCCTACTTCGAGAAGAGGAGAATGGCGTTCTAGCATGAGGTTCCCGTGGCCGACTCGGCGTCGGGTCGTCCCGACGGCACGAACCTCGTCTGTCTTGGGGCGATCCTGAGTGTCCTCGAGATCCTCCGGCGAGTCGCTGAAATGCCCTTGATCCTCTGGATCCTCCTGGCTCTTCCGCCCGCCGCTCTGCTCATCATCTTCCTCCTGAGGCGATCGAAGTCTTTGGCCGATCTCTCCCCCGCTCTTCTTCTCTCAGGACTCACAGGAGCGTTGCTGACCGCCGTGTTCGCATTCATGTCGTCGACGGTGCCGATCGCGCCGTATGAGCTTCCCTCAAACTCGTGGAGCCCCATCCTGGGAGGGCTGCTGGTTGCGATGTATGTCGGATTCGGCCTCGGCGTATTGCTGGCCGCCGCTATGGGCGTCCCCTACTGGTACGTTTCCGGCCGGGCGAAACCAACTCGGCCCAGCGCTGCATCACACGAAGATGACCGGCGAGACTGAGCGCGCCGGTGAGTTCAACCGCCTCGGCCATCCCCGGATGGGCTCCCCGATGAGGGTTGGGTGGTGACGCCAGAGTTCTCGCAGGACAACCTCTCGGGGAGAGCGCGGTTGTACCTGGACTTCCTGTGCTCCGTGAAGCCGAATCGCCGTACCGGATCCCCGGGCAACCGGGAGGCGACAGCCTTCTTCGCCGACGTCATGCAGTCGCTTGGCTTGGAGGTGGACGATTCGCCTTTCGAATGCCTCGACTACGTCTGCGACCGGGTAGCTCTCACGCGAGGAACCGAGGCCTTCGACATTCGCGCCAGTCCCTACTCGCTTGGCTGCGATCTCGTCGCCGAACTGGTCGCAGCCTCGACCGTCGAGGAGCTCGCCGACGCCGACTGCGAGGCCAAGCTTCTCCTCCTTCGAGGGCCGATCGCCTCCGAGCAGTTGATGCCGAAGAACTTCGTCTTCTACAACCCCGAACACCACCGGGAACTCATCCGGCTGCTTGAGGCGCGAAGGCCGGCCGCCATCATCGCTGCGACCGGGCGCAAACCAGAGCAAGCGGGGGCGCTCGATCCGTTCCCCCTGATCGTTGACGGCGACTTCGACATACCGAATGCGTATTGCCGGGACAGCGTCGGAGAGGCACTGGCGGCGCTGCAGGGGACGTCCCGCCGCCTTGAGATCGACGCCCAGCGGATCCCCGCGAAGGCAAACAACATCGTGGCCAGGCTGAATCCGGAAGCCCCCTCGAAGGTCATCCTCACGGCTCATATTGATGCCTACGAGGACTCACCGGGCGCCTCCGACAACGCGTCCGGCACGGTCGTCCTTCTTCTGTGCGCCCACGTGCTGTCGGATGCGCCGGGATCGATCGGCGTCGAGATCGTCGCCCTCAACGGGGAAGACCACTACAGCGCCGCCGGTCAGATGGATTATCTCCAACGATACGGCGCCCGGCTGGCCGAGACTGCTCTCGCCATCAATATCGACGATGTCGGCTACATTGAGGGTGGGACGTCCTACTCGTTCTACGAATGCCCGCCGGACCTGGTCGAGGCGGCCGGGACCGCCCTCTCCGAGTTCGATGGCCTCGCCCCGGGCCCGCCGTGGTTCAACGGCGACCACATGATCTTCGTCCAGCGAGGAGTCCCTGCCATGGCGATCACCGCCGAGCGGACCCCCGAGTTGATGGCGACGATCACCCACACGTCGGACGACACGCCCGAGATCATCGACACGCGGAAGCTCGTCCACCTGGCCGAGGCGCTCAGCACATGGCTTCGATTGTTTCCCGGCACGGCTTGATGCCCGGGATCGAATGAGGGGATGCCCATGTCCACAGAACACCATCGAAAGCTCGAGCGGATGTATCTTCATGCCCCGGTGAACGCCTTCTACTCGCCGACGATCGAGATCGCCCAGGGTCGGGCGATCATCGAAATCGTGGTGCGCGAGGCCTTCTTCCATGCGGCCGGGGCGATTCACGGGTCCATCTACTTCAAAGTGCTCGACGATGCCGCGTACTTCGCCGTCAACTCCATCGTCGACGACACGTTCGTGCTGACCGCCTCGTTCAACCTCCACATCTTCCGACCGGTCTCCGCCGGGGTCTTGCGCGCCGAGGGAAAGCTTCTCAGCGGAGCCTCCCGGCACTATGTCGGCGAGTCGGTGGCGACGGTCGATGGCGTCGAAGTGGCCCGTGGGACCGGGACCTTCCTCAAGAGCCGCCGGGTCCTGGGAGAGATCCCGGAATACGAGCAAGCCCAGTGAATGAGGGTGAAGCACGTGCCGAGCTCGGG
>DATIPT010000113.1:0-1798 GCA_035471625.1 Anaerolineales bacterium | reverse complement strand
TCCATCCGTTGGATCCGATCCCGCACCATCGTCTCGGCCCCGGCCTGCACACAGTACACCACCGTCTCGAAGCCCATCGCGGCCGCCAGCGAAGCATACATGAAGGCTGACCGGACAATCGGTGAGTAGTCGAAGCCACTGTTCAGGACGACCAGGAAGAGCCTCGCGGTCGGAGCAGGACCGCGCTCGACCGTTTCCTGGGCTGCCGCCGTGCGGGTCTTCCGCACGAAGAAGCGGTACACCCCATCCACGACATCGGTAACTACCAGGACCTCAGCACCGGCGCGCTGGGCCCACGCGTTCAAGTCGGGCCTCGTGTTCTCGTCGGTCGTGAGCACTTCGAGCAGCTCGCCTTCACCCATCTCGCGCAAGGCCTGCTCGGCTCTCAAGATCGGGGCCGGGTAAATCAAGCCGCGGCAGTCGAGTCGCCTAACCGAGCTTGGGGACGCCAACGTCCACCTCCGGGATGGAGTCCGGGATGCGTCCGGGGAGTTCGTGATCGCTAGACGAAGAGTTGGACATCCGCTTCGGAAGCGTATTCAAGAAACGTCGCGGCGCCGCCGATCTCGGTCCCATCGATGAAGTCCTCGGCGGCGAGGCCGAAGACGCCCATGGTCAGCTGGCACGCGATCATCCGAACCCCCAGCTCGATCGCCTCGGCTCGCAGTTCTGGAATAGAGGCGACACCCTTGTTCTGGAAGGAGCGCTTCATCAAGGTCGTCGCCATGCTGTTGAAGCCGGGCACGACGGACATCACGGCGTGGGGAATGGGCCACTGGATGTCCTGGAAGCCCTGGGGTCCGAAAGGCATCTTCATCGGCATGGCCGGATTCCCGATCGGGGTCACCTGAGGGGAAGGCTCCTTCTTGAGCAAGGTGAGGCCGTAGAAAGTGAAGAAGATGGCGGCGTCCCAGCCGAGGGCGCGCGCCGTGGTCCCCAGGATGAGGGGCGGATAGGCCCAGTCGAGCGAGCCCTTGCTCGCAATCAGGGCCAGGCGCTTGGGGGCGTTCGGATCAGACTTGGACATACCCAGCCTCCTGTCACTCCCGATAGCAGGAGCGACCTTCCATCGAAGAGCACGGCCGCGTGTTCAAGGGCTCCGCCGCTTGGCTGCGATGGGGGACCGTTGCTGGACCCAAGCTGGGGCCTGGGCGGTCCGTGGGGTTCCCGAGAGGCGCCAAACGCAGTCGGTTGGAACGGCCCTCCCGGGCGACGGGTACCCCTGGATTGCTGGAGGTTGGGGGATTCTACAATGAGATGGCCAGGGCAAGAGCGGCGCGATCGGACGAATGGGATCGCGTCCGCGCCGAGGGGCTGTCTTGGGGCCGCCGTCGGGCTCCGTCCCATCTCCCAGCGGCCGACTTCACTCAATGGGGGCTAGCCCTGAGACGCGGCCAGCCGGCTGCGGGCACGGCTGCGGATCGCAGCCCACAGGGCCGCCAGCGCCAAACCCGACCGCCAGAAGGCGACGGCCGCCATCCCGTGGGCCAGGACGGCGAACGCCGGCGGGGTCTCGAGCGTGTAATAGGTCCAGCAAGCGCGCGTGGTGCCCCACAACTCCAGGAAGTAGCCCAGCACCGATCCGGCGAGGAAGACCGCCAGAGTCGCACGGATGTGCACCGGGGTCACTATTAGGAAGGCGCAAAGGATCAGCGCCGTGATCGTGAGGGAGAGGTGGCGCGTCGGCCAGACGAACGGGATCATCAGGGCGGCGAACAAGCCGAAGCCTGCGCCGTAGAGCAGGCTCGCGGGCAGACGCCCAATCCCATTCAGGCGGCCTTCCAACATCCGAGCCAGC
>DATIPT010000112.1:0-10820 GCA_035471625.1 Anaerolineales bacterium | reverse complement strand
ACGCCGATGCGTCGGGCGACACGATCTTGATGAATCCGTCCGACTTCGATGCGCTCTACCCGCTGAGCGGCGCCCTGCACCACGACCTGTATCAGTTCGACTTCCTCCCCGCCAGTCACGTCCTCCTCCTCAACACGCGTTCGATCTTCGAAGGTCCGGGACTGGCCAAGCTCGACGATCTGATCCGCATCGACACTGACAGCCTCTCCCGCACCCTCCTGCTCGCCCCGGGGACAGGCGGTGATTTCACGGCCTCTCCTGACGGCCGGTACCTGGCACTGGTCCGCCCGGACACGATCGAGATCCGCATGCCGGACGGAAGCCCGTCCGGCTCGGGCGTGATCACGTACGCGCCGGTGGTGACGTACAGCGAGTACGCCTACTACGCCCAGCCGGTCTGGCGCAGCGACTCGACACTGCTCGGGAGCGTCATCCCGTCGTCCGACCCCTTGGCCCCGGCGACGAGCGGCGCGGTCTGGAGACTGCCGCCCGGCGCGGCGGCCGGCCTCGTCAGCACGATCTCGGCGCAGTTCTTCTTCTTCGGAACGGGCACCGAACCGCTCCTTTCGCCAACCCTGGATCGCCTCGCGTACACCCGATCCACGACCACGCCGAATGTGTGGAATCTGTACATCGCCAGCGACGTCGGCTCCGGGGAAGTTCTGGTCGCCAGCGGGGATGTCACGTGGAAGGGATGGTCGCCCGACGGGGCCCGCTTTGTCTTCAGCCTGGGTGGGCCGATGAGCCTGCAACTGGGCGACACGACCGGCACTTCGGCTCCCCTGGTGACCGGGACTTCCTTGCGCTGGTTCAACCCAGCCGAGTTCCTATTCCTCTCAGGAAGTTCCAGCGCCTGGACCCTGCAGCGGGGCGGAGTGGGACTTGCCAGCGCGGCGCTCGCCTCTCCGGCGGGGAGCTTCGTGGATTACGATTTCGCGTACCGCTGACCCGGGTGGAAAACCGTCCCCGCGCCGTTCCGCCAGGCGGCCACCCTCTTGCCGCCGAGCGGTTTCGGATGTATCTTGCGGGCTCTCGGTCCCGGGCCGAGCTGGGAGGCATGGCGATGCAGTACCTTTACCCCGTCTGGTTCTTCTTCGCCGCCGTCTTCTCCTACTTGGCGTACGTTCATTGGCGCCAGTCCAACACGACGATCCGGCACTTCTTCACCCGCGGTCTCGAAGATTCCAAGGCGCAAGATCCAGAAACATTCTCGGTGTTGGCCAAGTTCATCGCCGACTTCAACAAGTACCTCGAGATGGTCAACGCATCCAACAAGACGATGAATCGCAACGCCGCCGTGGGCTACTTCGTGGCCGCGGCCGTATCGGTCTTGGCGCTCTTCCTGAGCGCGATCGTGCTATAGGCAAGTTTCGCTAGAGAGAGCCGTCCGGGCGTTCGGTCCCCCACCAGGCCATCACGGCAAGATACTCCCCGTTCGGCAGCAGGTGGAAGACCCCGTTCATCAGGCGCCGGACGCGGCGCAGCAAGCGGGGCATCTGTCCGTCGTCCTCGACCTCCTCGAAGCCGAACCTTCGATAGAAAGGGGTCAGGGTCGACCGGCACGTCAGCCACACGGGCGGCGCGTTGTCCTGGATGAGACGGCGGATCATCGCGGCGGCGATCCCTTGCCCTCTCCACGGGGGGCGGACCGCGACCGACGCCAGTTCGCGTGACCCATCGCCATGTTCCTTCACCTGGGCGCATCCAAGGATGCGGTTCTTGGAGTCCACGGCCACCAGGAACCGTGGCCAGTCCAGACCCAGCGGGTTGATCCCGACGGACCGAACAAGGGCCCGGATCACCTTCTGATCGTCCTGGACGGCTGCCCGCAGCCGGTAGGAGCCCGCCGAGCGCGCCGGAGAGCTCATCGCTGCGAGTAGACCCGGTCGGCCAGGCGGAGCAGCAGATCAGTGAGTTCCTCTGGGCGGAACAGGGGAACGTCATGGTCGGCCCCCTCCAGCCAGACAAACTCCAGATCGGCGATGCGTTCGCGGGCCTGGGCCTCGCCTCTTCGCTTGAGCTCGAGATAGGCCTCATCCTGTGGTCGGCGCAGGTTCAGGGGACGAGCGGCCACCATCAAGACGGGGCAATCCAGACGATCGAAAGCGGCGTACGTTCGATACTCCCAGATGAATCGCACGACCCGCATGTGGCGCTCGAACGTCAGGTAGGGCGCAATGGTCCCGTCTGGCGAGATTGCGAAGTTGGCCAGGACGATCCCCAGCTGCCGATCGTTGAGCCGGGCCTGCGGACCCGGCCCCTGGACCCGGGTCACGAAGTCCGCCAACAGCGTGCCAGCCAGACGCGGAGGCGTCAGGGCCTGCTCTGCCCTCTCCCAGGTTGCCCCAGGATAGTCGCTGATCTGGGCAATCCCTCCATCGACGACTGCCAGGGCGGCCGGGTTGTGGCGGGTGGCATAGTCGAGGGCCACCATGCCGCCCCAAGAGTGGCCTGCGAGGATGACTTGGTCGAGCCCAAGGGCCTCGACGAGCAGCCGGGTGTCGTTCGAGACCGTGGCGAAGTCGTAGCCGCCGTCGGGCTTGTCGCTGAGCCCGTGCCCGCGCAGATCCGGCACGTAGACCGGATGGCCAGCGTCAGCCAGCCTCTCGGCGACCATCTCCCAGAATCGGGCGTTCGAAGCCAAACCATGGAGGAGAACGAAGGGCGCACGCGCCGAGTCCCCAGGCCAGGCGAGGCAATGGATCCGTAGGCCCCCAACCGACACGAACACGCTGTTGCCCAAGAGAGTCCTTCTTGCAGGCGCTTATTCGCCTTCCGAGTGGAGAAGCTGCTCCAACACCGCCCGAGTCTTCTGAGGGTCGGCCTTTCCACCGGACTGGCGCATGACCTGGCCGACGAACCACCCAATGAGGGTCGCCTTCCCACCCCGGTAGATTTCGACTTGATCGGGGTTCTGGGCGATGACCTTCGCCGCAATCTCGCGCAGCGCATCGACGTCGGAGAGCTGGGCCAATCCCTCTGCGGCCACGATCACCTCGGGGGATCCCTGCCCGGAGTCCACCTTCTCCAACAGGTCCTTGCCCGTGTTGGTGTTGATCTTCCCCGATTCGACCATGTGGATGATCGAGGCCAGGTCGGCCGGCCGCAAGCTCAGCTCTTGGGCCGTCCGCCCGCTCTCGCGCAGGAGCCGAAGGACATCATTCATCATCCAATTGGAGACGAGCTTCGGATCCCCGTCGAAGGCAGCGCTCGCCGCTTCGAAGTACTCCGAGAGACTCCGCTCTTCGGTCAGGATTTCGGCGTCATAGGCGGGCAGGCCATAGGCTTCGGTGAAGCGCCGGCGGCGCTGCAAGGGAAGCTCCGGAAGCGATCCAAGAATAGACTGCTTCCAGGATCGCTCCACAGCGAGGGGCAGGAGGTCCGGCTCGCGGAAGTAGCGGTAGTCCGCCTCGGTTTCTTTGGAGCGCATCTTTCGTAGGGCCCCCGCTTCATCATCCCAGTCGAGGGTCCAAGCCTGAATCGTGCGACCGGCATCCAGTTCACGCGCTTGCCGGGCGACCTCGGCTTCGACAGCGCTGCGCAGGTTGTCGATCGAGTTGACATTCTTGATTTCGGTCTTGGGATTGAGGTAGTCGGCGCCGATGGGCCGGAGGGAGACGTTCGCGTCGCACCGCAGCTGGCCCTTTTCCATGTCGCCTTCGGAAATCCCGAGCCAGCGCAGGAGTTGCCGCAGGCGAATCAGATACTGCGCGGCCTCTTCGGCCGACCGAAGGTCCGGCCCAGTGACCATCTCCACCAGCGGCACTCCGCACCGGTTGAAGTCGATCCATCGCTGCTTCCCATGGCGGACGGTCTTCCCGGCATCCTCTTCGAGGTGCAGTTTGTGGATCCCCACCCTGCGAACGGACCCGTCCGGAAGGGGCAGAGCGAACGACCCTCCGCTGGCGAGTGGCTCGTCATACTGGCTGATCTGGTAGCCCTTGGGCAAATCCGGGTAGAAGTAGTTCTTTCTGGCGAAGTACGAGATTTCATGAATGGGCTCGGCCCCAACGGCCGCAGCCAGGAGGATGGCTTTCTCAACCGCGGCGCGGTTGAGTACCGGGAGCACCCCAGGTAGCCCGGTGCATACCGGGCAGATGTTGGTATTGGGCGGATCCCCCCACGAGTCGGCCTTGCACCCGCAGAAGATCTTGCTACGGGTGTTGAGCTGGATGTGGGTCTCCAGGCCGATGATCGCTTCGTAGGCTGGCACCTCACTCACCTACCATATTGCCGGCCGCTTGGAGATCTCGGATGACGCTTAGTCTTGCGCCATCCACCGTCACGTCGGCCACCGCAGGCTGCGTGGGGAAGAACCCGAGATCGTTGTTCCCTCGGCCGCAACCAAGGCCCAGAACGGCATTCTGGCCGGCGAGATCACTTGGCAGCTGTGCATAGATGACTCTCAGATCGGAACGAGCGAAGTTGGCCGCGACGAGCTCCGGGGGCGCCGCGGCAATGGTCGCGCCCGCTGGGGCGGCGACGTTGATCCAATCCATCGCTTCACGATACGAAGTGCACCAATAGTCCAGCTCAAATGATCGAAAGGCGCCCCGAACCCCCCCGACCAATCGATTGTAGTACACGTACTCGTAGGGGTGCAGCTGAACAATCCCCCAAATCCCCGGGGCCAACACAAGCGCCACAATCAGCGACGACGCGATCGCCGACCCGATTCTCGCCATCAGGAAGTCAAGTGCGATCCCGCCGAACACAAAGAGCGGAGGAAGAACGAACAGGAGCTGGCGGAAGTTGTTGTAGAGTGTCGAACCCAGAACCACGACGACTACCAAGGGAGCTACAAACCAGAGGATCAAGGCGATCGTCTCCCCACGGCGGTGCATCCCCCGGACCGCCTGACGAAAACCCATCCCGAGACCGCCGAGTCCGAGGAGGATCGCCGGAAGAGTTAGTTGGGCACCAAGGAGCACGGGCAGGTAAAACCAGGGCAAGCTGTCGGGTCCGTAGATCTGACCCATGAAGAGAATCCCCCCGCTCCATGGATAGCGACCCATGACGACAAGGCTTTCCCAAAGGTGCGCAAGTGGCGCTCCGTGGAGAAACGGCCAGGCACCATAGCAGACGACGGCAGCCGACCCGGCGTAGATCGCCAGAAGAGGCAGGCTCGACCAGCGCCTCTCCACGAACAGGGGCACAGCCACCAGGCCAAGGACCGACAATCCCAGGACCCGGGTGGCTGCGGCCAGGCCGGCTACGGCTCCCCCTGCCAGCGCCAAGAGAATCGCGGATCCTCTGGATCCTCGCAGTCGAGAAAGGTCTGGGCGCAGCACGCAGCGAACCACGATTGCACACGCAGCAAGAGCCAAGGCAACTCCAAGCCAACGATAGAAGGCATACAGCCGCTCCGTCTTGTCAAGGAACACTTCGACGGGGACGTTCGGCGCATTCTGGGCCGCCCCAAGAAACCAATCGTTGAAGAAGGCAACCGATTCCCCAGCATACGCGGCAGAGACGAGGCCTTTGGCGGCTGGGAGGAAAAAGGCCCTTAGAAGAAGGAGCTCGAAGCAGGTCAGGATGGCCACCGAAACGACGCCCAGCAGCAGTGTCTTGCTCCTCCCTGAAAGGCTTCTCCAGCTTTCCAACAGTCCACCCGAAGGGGCCTGGGCCTTCCCGCCGTCGCCCGAAAGCCCAAAACCCAACGCGGCCGCCGCGAGGTACGCGGTCATGAACGGGATGTCCTTCTGGTTGATGAACGAATGACCGAACAAGAGCGGTTGGGTTGCAAACAGAAGGCTTGCCCCCAGCGCCGCCCACCCTCCCATGTACCTGAGGCACAAGTAGAAGAGGGCAACGGTGGCGATCTGGAATGTCAAGTGATTGACGAAATGCCGGGCGTCGGTCGTTTCCCATGAGGGGAAGAGAGAAGGAAGGTACGATGAAGCTGCGTGAGCCAAGGCAAGGTAGGCGGGTCCGTAGTGTCTGAGATCATATCGCTCCCAGTAGTCCGCCGGTCCGGAGTAGTGGGCAAGAGCTGCCTCCCCGTAGTTGAAATCGACGCGCTCGTCCCAGCTCTCCCCATAGCGATTTAAACCGGTCAGCCCAAGAAGTGTGCTGAGAACCACGAACAGCCAGAGCAAGAGCGTGGGAGTCAACTGCTTCCGAAGACTCCAGCGTGCCAGAGAGGACAACCCGACGGAGCTTGCACGGGGCGTCATCGAGTCCTCACCACGTGGCGGCCAGCACGGGAAGCCCGCAGGCCGATGGATCTACCGCCAATCACTTCACACGCAGGACTCGCCGACCCTGAGGACCGGTGGCGGATCCAGAAGCCGTATCGATACGCGGCCTGGCACAGGCGCGGCCCACAGCCAACTCCTGAGTTAGTCACGTTTCAGCCCGCGCAGGTCCACAACTCGGGCCAGCAGCGCACCGTTGCGTCGCACGGCAGCCGCCTCGGGCGCGTCCGGCCAGAGTCGAGTGTCGAGATTCCAGCGCGTCCATACCAGGAGGAAATCGGGCATGTCGGCGGTGTCCGCGTTCACGCCACGCACCCTCATGTCGGCCCGGGCATAGGGCGTGGCCAGATCCCAGGGGCCGGCCACCCCGATGTCGGCACCTTCAGGCGCCAATTCATCGAGGGCCAGCATCGCTTCCCGGTAGGCCGTCCCCCAGTAGTCGAGCTCAAATCGTCGAAAGGCTCCCGCCACGCCTCCCGCCAGTTCGTTGTAGTAGATGTACTGATACGGATGAAGCGACGCCAGCGCGAAGATCCCTGGCGACAAGACGAGGCCCACAAGAACGACGCGAAGACTCACCCTGCGAACATGCCGGGAGGCCCGATCGACCGCGATGGCCGCCATCACAAAGATGGGAGGCAACGCAAAGAGGAGCTGCCGGGCACCGTCGTACAGGACCGACTCAAAGGCGATGGCGGCCAGCACAGGCAGGGCCATCCACGCCAAGAAGACGAGGGTTTCGATCCACAAGGGGCCTGCCCGCCGGTCCGCTACCGCGAGCAGGCCTCCCACGAGGCCAAGAGCCAGCGCCGGAAGAGTCAGCTGCAGACCGAACTGGGCCGGGGCGTAGAACCAGGGGAGCTCCCCGGCAGGCGTCAACTGGCCGGCGAAGAGCGTATTGGCAGACCACGGGAACCGGCTCATGACCCTCACCGACTCAAGGATCCGCCCCAACGGATCGCGCCAAAGAAAGGGCCACAACAGGCAGGCCGTCGCCACCAGGGCCGACCAGTAGACCGCCAAACCCACGATGGCGCCTCGACGGATCCGGAAGATGAGGAGGACACTCACGAGGATCCCCGCCAGCGGTCCCACAACGCGCACTGCAGTCGCCACGCCGGCGACAAGACCGGCTCCGGCTTGCATGGCCAGGTGAGATCTCCAGGATGGCAGGACCCACCACACCCCGCAGCAGAAGGCCACGAACCAGAGGACGGGTAGCGTCGGACCTGAAAGGCCGCCGGTAGGACCGGTCGGCGACAGGACGCCGGAGAGCCATGCGAGCGCCATCGAGACGAGCACGAGAACAAGGAAGACCCCTGTGATTCTGCCGGCCGGCGCAAGCGATCTCACCCAAACGTCCAGCGCCTCTCTCGTTCCGGATCTCATGCGCTCCGGAAGGGATCGCACCGCAACGACACCCACGGCCATGGCGGCCGCGAAGAGGCCCAGAAACGGCATGTCCTTGGGGTTGATGAAGGCATGGCCGAAAAACAAGGGCTGCGTGGCGAACAAGAGGGTGCCCACGAGCGCCGCCCCAATTCCGACACGGCCTCGGGCCAAAGCATACACAGATGCGACGGCGATCACGAAGCTGAGGAAGTACGCAGCATGCCGTCCTTCGAGCGCGGTCCAGCCGGGGACGGCGCGCTCCATCGCCAGGGCGAAGACCTCGCTGAAGGCGAGGTAGGCAGGGCCGTAGAACGAAAGATCAGCGTACTCCTCTACCGGCTGCCCGGCATAGGCGCGCAACGTGCGCTGAGCATAGATGGCGGAGCTGGGCTCATCCCACGATCGCCCGTAGTCCCGCCCGATGGCGGCGATCACAACGAAGCCGGCCAGAATGATACCCAGGACCATACCCGTGTCGACTCGACCCCATCGGGGAGGACTTCGAGGCTGGGATTCTTCGGCCGTCACGAATGCAGACCCACGCTGCTACCCATGATCCACGGCCTGCAAGACCCGGGGCCTCCCGCCTCTCCAGGCTGCCTCACGCGTCTCGACTTCAAAGGCACGGCCAAGACGCAGCAAGCGATCCTCCGAGAAGTCGGGCCCGAGGAACTGAATCCCGATCGGAAGGCCGGGCTCGTCGAGCCCTCCGGGCACGGACAGGCCGGGGATGCCGGCATGATTTGCCGGCACGGTCAGGAGGTCGGCATATTGCATCAGGACCGAGTCTCCATAGATCGCTCCGAGCTCGAAGGCGGTCGTGGGGGTCGTCGGGGTCAGCAAAGCGTCGAGGCGATACCTGCCTTGCGGGTCGAAGGCCTGGTCGAAATCTCGGCGGATCATCGACCGGACCCGGAGCGCACGCGGGTAGTAGCCCTTCTCATACTGGGCCGCCGAAACATACATCCCCATCAGGATCCTCAGCTTCGGCTGGACGCCAAAGCCATCCCCGCGAGAGCGCCGGTACAACTCGGCGAGCTCCTGAAGCTTGCCCGGGGCGCGGTACCCGTACTTGACCCCATCGTAGCGATGCAGGTTCGAGGCGGCCTCCACCCGCGAGATCACAAAGTACGCCGGGATCCCGAAACGCGTGTTCGCCATCGGAACCCCTTCGACAATCTCGGCGCCGGCTCTGGCTAGGACCTCGGCCGCATCCCGTACGGCCGCCTCGATCGCGGGGACAATCGGCTGGTCGTTGAGTTCTCCCGAGACTGGATCCGGATACCGCAGCCGGAAGTAGTCTGGCGAGAGCCCAATGCGCATTCCACGGACTCCATCGTCGAGCCCTGCAAGATAATCCGGGACCGGGGTCGCGGCGGCCGTGGCGTCGTGTTCGTCCGGGCCTGAGATCACCCCAAGCATGACGGCTACGTCCTCGACGGTCCGGGCAATCGGCGCAGGGCAATCGAGCGAAGACGCGAACGCGATCAGGCCGAAGCGGGAAACGCGACCATAGGTGGGCTTCAGGCCCACCACCCCACAGAAGGCGGCTGGTTGACGAACCGAGCCGGCCGTGTCGGTTCCCAGCGAAATCGTCGCTTCCCCGGCCGCGACGGCCGCAGCACTCCCGCCGGACGACCCTCCCGGGACACGCGCAGGGTCCCAAGGATTCCCGGGCGGCGGCAGGAAGGCAGACGACTCGTTCGATGATCCAAAGGCAAACTCGTCGAGGTTGACCTTGCCGACGGTCACGGCCCCGGCTGCCTCCAGCCGTGCCACTGGGGTCGCAGAGTATGGCGCTCGGAAGTTCGCCAGGATCCGCGATCCGGCGGTCGTCAAGGTATCCCGGACACAGAAGAGATCCTTGATTGCCAGGGGGACGCCGGCCAGCGGTCCCGGGTCCTCCCCTCGAGCCACGGCTTCATCAATGGCCTGGGCCTGTTTCCGGGCCCGGTCGATCGTCTGGCTGATGAAGGCGTGGATCTTCGTGCGGTCGTCCGGGACGACCTCTCCGCCCTCGATCAACGGCGGGCGACCTTCAACGGCCTCGATCCGAGTCAAGGCCGACTCCAGGATGGAAGCTGCGGACGTTTCGCCGCTGCGAACCCTTCGGGCTTGCTCGACCGCGGAAAGGTCGCACAGGGAACGGGTCATTCGAGGTCCGTGTGTGGGATCTCCGGCACGACGATGTAGCCAGAGTCCGTTTCCGGCGCCTGAGCCATGATCTCATCCGGGTTCTCGCAGGCGACAATCGCGTCGTCACGCAAACGAGGGCGGACTTCCGGCGGGTAGGGAACCCCATGGGATGTGATCGGCGCCTCCGGTTCGATCTCGATGTCGGCCATCTCACGGACGGCCCGGAGCTGTCCGTTCAGCTGGGCCCGCAGGTACTCAGCCTCGGACGGCTCCAACTCAAGTTCGGCCAACCGGACCAGGTGGGCGAAGATATCCGGCGTGATCTCGTCAGGCGGGGTGTCGGGGGCCAAGGGACGATCCTCCTCCGGGAGACAGGATTCTACACGCCGGCGAACGCCCCCTCAAGCATTGCTGGTCGGAGGTGCGGCCCCGATCATCACGGAGTGCTCGCTGTACGAGATCCAGGATGGGAAAGCCCTGTGCAATGAAAGCCTCCGCCCCTGCTATAATCCCGCCGTCCTTTCCTCGCACCTGGAGGCTCTCCATGCCCCCCGACTTCGGCAACGGCCCCAGCCTAGAGTTGACCTCCGAACACGAGATGATCCGCCAGGCGGCGCGCGATTTCGCCCAGAAGGAAATCGCTCCGGTGGCGGCCCACTTCGACGAGACCGGCGAGTTTCCCCGCGAGACCATCCGCAAGATGGGCGAACTCGGCTTGATGGGCATCGAAGTCCCGGAGACCTACGGCGGGGCCGGGATGGACACGATGGCCTACGTTCTGGCCCTGGAGGAGATCTCCAAGGTCGACGCCGCCCATGGCGCCATCATGTCGGTCAACAACTCGCTCTTCTGCCACGGCATCCTCAAGTTCGGCACCGAGGAGCAGAAGAACAGGTTCCTCCAGCCCGTCGCCTCCGGCGCCGCCATCGGGGCGTATTCGCTGACCGAACCAATGTCTGGCTCGGACGCCGGGACGATGCGCTCACGCGCCGAGAGGAAGGGAAGCGGGTACGTCCTCAACGGACGGAAATCGTGGGTCACCAGCGCTCCCGTCGCCGATTTCCTCCTGGTCTTCGTCATGACCGACCCCGTCCA
>DATIPT010000111.1:0-2859 GCA_035471625.1 Anaerolineales bacterium | reverse complement strand
GAGAGATTCCTGAGCTCTTCCTCGGTGACCCCTTCTTCTCTGCCGACGGCAGAGGCGGCATCCAGTCAGGCCGGACAGCCGATGAGCATCCCGGCCTTGATCTCGGCCAACCGGCGGATGCGGCGGTCGACCAGGTACGAACGGTCAAGGGCAATCTCAAACAGGGCCCGGCCCAGGAAGATTCGTTTCGCGTTGGCGGCAATCTCGATTCGTTCCGGGATCTTCCCCAGCCGTCGCCGGGCGTACCAGTACACCGCCTTGATCAGCAGACCCGGATTCTCCTCTTTGAGACCTTCGACCCTCGCCATGGGAGCGCCTCCCTTTCCCCTTCCTTCTGGTGTTCTCTCCGCCGGTCAGCCTAGCCGGAGGAGGGTCCAAGCACCGGGTGGGCTCAGTATTGCGCGTTCGGGCAGCGCGGCGGAAACGGCCTGGCCTCCGCCGACGGGTAGGACCACAACAGGTAGGCGTAGAGACTGCCGTAGCTCACCGGCTCGGAGCGGGCGGAGGCTGGATCCCGGCGGACGACCGACACCCGCCAGTTGAAGACCCGGCAATTTGGCGCCTGATAGAGGGAGATCGGCAGCGCCAGTTGGGACTGGCGCGTCGTGTACGTTCGCCGGGGATTCGCCTCTTCGTAGTTGTAGTCGACATCTACCTGGAAGACCTCATCCTCGGCCAGCGGCCGAATCCAGTTCCACGAGAGAACCACCGGGACCTCGCCCTGGAACTCGGCGCCGAGGGGCGGCCCTTGCCGCTCGGGCGCAGGGAGGAGGTCCGGCAGCGGAGCCGGGGCGACCCCGTCGGTGTCCGTCTCAGGGTCGACGGCGAAGCTGTCGAGCAGGGCGGCGGGTGCGTCGACCCCGGTTGGCGGAAGGACGAGCGTCGTCCCGAGGGCGTAGGTGCGATCGACTTCCGGTGCGTAGAAGACGATCCACTCCACCTGGTCGAAGTAGAACTGGCCGCGTGCGGCCACCCGCCATCCCGCCCAATCCTTGAACGTGAGGGGCGTCACCGGACCCAGCGATCGGATGGCGGTAAAACCAAAGCGGCCGAGATCCTCCCGGAAGAACCTGAGCACGTCCTCCTCATTGCCCAGCGGACGCTCACCCTCGCGCCACTGGATCTCGATCCACGCCGCCGGCAGGATATGCGCCGCCGGAAGGACTCCCCCCCACAAGATCCGCCCGTTGTGGGCGTCGCCGAACTCGCCGGCCAGGGAAGGGACGATCCCGCGCAGCGTCGGGGCGTCGAGCCAGAAACCGTAGCGTGCCAGGAGATCTTCACTCGTCGACGGGCGAACCTGGAAGGCGGAGGCGGCGGAACCTTCGGCCTCCGATCCGGCTGCGGTGGTCTGGAGGCGCCACGCTCCGGCCAGGCTGCGATGCGGGACGATCCACGCCGGACTGCGATAGACCCCCTGATCATCGCCTTCGGCCTCGAGTTCGCCCATCGGTTGGCCGTTCGGATCGAGGATCGAAGCCGTGACGCGCGCGCCCAGTAGCGGGGTTCCATCCTCGGCGCGCACGCGGACGATCATGCGAAGGCCCTGGCCCATCTCGAGTTCGGTCTCGGAAAGGGGATACAAGACCTCGACGCGCAACGGGGACGGTGTGTTCGTGGCGTCGGGGATCGGCGCGGGGCCGCAAGCCGCAAGGAGCAGCAGGGGGATTGCGGCCGCAACGCGGCGGATCGACATGACAGCGGGCGGGTCTAGGAAGACGGGGTGGATTGAGGGGTCGGGGTCGATCCCGGATGCAGCGGCCAGGGGATCAGGCGCCACTCGGTATAGCCGTGCTTCTCGGCGGTGTAGAGCCGTCCGCCGGAGGGCTGCAGGCAGCCGGCTTGATCGGTGACCGACCAGCGCGTCCCATCGATATTGAATGCCTGGAAGATCAACTGCCCGTCCTGGCACAGCCAGGCTTCGATCAGGTAGCCGCGATAGTCGTCTTCGGTCATCCAGACCTCCGGCCACGATATGGTCACGATGTCGCCCTCGCGGACGGCCTCGACGTAGCGCGGCGGTTTGTAGAGCTCCGAGAAGGGGAGGATTCCGTAGAACGGCCGAAGCGTCGAGACATCGCCGTCGAGAACTTCGATCAGGTCGGCTCGCACCCAGCAGTCGCCCTGGAAGTACCAAGGGTGGATGTAGTACCAGTCGCCCAGCTGGTTGGTGGCCAGGATATCGACGTGGTTCTTGGGGTAGAGACCCCACTCGTAGAGGTAGGCGGCGCCCGGGCCATAGCGGCAGTTGGCCTGCTCCAGGACGCGGCCATGAGGTGGGTCGAACGTCGGAGTCGGCGTGATGGATGGAGTCCGTGACGGACGCGCCGTCGGACCCGACGGTGTCGGTGTGTCGGTCGGAGTGCTCGTCGGCAGCGGTGTGAAGGTTGGGGTCTCGGTGGGTGGTAGCGTCGCGGTGGGGGTGGCCGAGGGCATGATCGTTGGGGTCGAAGTCGGCGTTGGTGTGGGCGTAGCGGTGGGCGCGGCGAACGGGCGCGCCGGGATGGCCAGGCCGGCGACGAACCCCAGGCACAAGGCGCCGGCGGCGAGCGGGACGGCGATCACGAGCGTGCGGGACATGGACCCAATCTAGCCGTCGCCGGGGGATCTGGCAAGGGTGCCCAAGGTCCGGGGTCCTGGGTCGCGAAATGAGCGGCCCAGAGCCGCACGGAAGACGGCGGCTCTGGGGGGCGCAGGATCGTGTGCAGGGGACGGTTCTTGGACCAAGTCGCTTTGGAACTACCCCCATGGATTGGCGCCGGGGCTCTTGGGATGGCGGCCTGGCGGTGACAACTCTTCGAGCGGACAAGCGCGGTGCTCGGCGGACGGGACATAGCTATTCGCGCGCTGAGGCGGGTA
>DATIPT010000110.1:0-19470 GCA_035471625.1 Anaerolineales bacterium | reverse complement strand
AAGCTATCATGCCGTCCGTGAAGTTTTCGCGTTGATCTACTATGCCCTGCGAGGCTGGATTTGAGACACAAGGAGGAGGTGAGGCATGGCGGATTCGTTCGAAATCTCGACAACCCTGGAGGCTGACCCGCAGACGATCTTCGAAGCCTGGCTCGATGGCGTTGAGCACGGCCGCTTCATCGAAGGCGTGGCGGAGATCGAAAATCGCCCCGGGGGCGCGTTTCGAATCTGGGACGGGTACATTACCGGGGTGACGGTGGAAACCGAAGCGCCCACACGGATCGTGCAGCGTTGGAGGACGACGGAGTTCCCGGAGGGGAGTCCGGACTCCCGGCTGGAGGTCCTACTCGAGCCGGTGGGGAAGGGAAGCCGACTGACGCTCCGTCACACAGAAATCCCGGACGGCCAGGGATCGATGTATCGCTCCGGTTGGGAGGAGCACTACTTCGAGAAGATGAAAGGGCACTTCGCCAAGCGCACGTAGCCCACGAGGTTGCCGCAGCCCAAGAGCTCCCTCAGTCCGAAGGGAGTTGACGGAGCGCCAGTCCACTCAGCTGGCGCTCCGTCGCGCCGGCCAGCGTCTGGGATCGGTAGGCCGGAGCGTGGGCGCGGCGGAAGAAGAAGCCGGCGTCGCAGCATGATAGCCAGACTCCCGCGCTGCGCATAGGCATGCCGGACGGAGGTTGGGCGCCTATCGACCAACCGGTAAGCGTGGCCCTCTGCGGCAAAGGGATCCAGGGGCCGAAAGTAAGGGGTTGACAAGCGGGATACTTGTCCGTACACTATGCCTGGCTTGTAACGACAAGATGGCATGTGCGAGATTATGTCAGATAGCCGCACGTGCCGGGAGAGACAGGCGTGGCGCGGGCATCCCGCAAGGCGAGTCTGGACCGCTCAAGCCCTTTGCCCTTGTATGCCCAGGTGCGGCAATCGCTGGAGGAACGGCTCGGCGCCGGCGAGTGGAAGCCCGGGGATCGGATCCCGGGTGAGCCCGAGTTGTGCCGCGAGTACGGCGTGAGTCGGCCGGTCGTGCGCCAGGCTCTGCAGGACCTGGCCGCCGAGGGCGTCATTCTCCGACGAAAAGGACTGGGGACTTTCGTGGCTGAGCCGAAGGTCGTCAGCCGCAGCCTTGTCCACTCGCTGGTCGGCTTCTACCAGGATATGGAGCGCAAAGGCTTGGCGACCGAGACGCAGGTCCTCGACCAGTCGCTTCAGCCGGCCGGTGAGTCGATCGGTGCCAAGCTCAAGATCCCGAGCCTCGAGCCGGTGGTCAAGATCACCCGCCTGCGGTCGGTCGGTGGCCAACCCGTCGTCTTGGTGACATCCTATCTTCCCTACGCCCTCTGCCCCGGCCTGATCCAGGTCGACCTGCGGGGCCAGTCGCTCTACGCCTACCTCGAACGGGAGTACGGATTGCGCGTCGCCAGCGGTCGGCGCCAGATCGAAGCCGTCCTGGCGACCGAAGAGGAATCCAGACATCTGAACGTCGACCGCGGTTCGCCCCTGCTCCGTCTGGAGAGCATCAGCTACCTCGCTGGCGGCCGTCCGATGGAATTCTTCAATGGCGTTTTCCTGTCTCGCTTTGAAGTCGAGTTGGGTCACGCGATGACTCCCTCCGGGCCCCAGGATGACGCCGTTCCGCTCCGCTATGCCCCGGAGAACCCCCCGGGGTCGTCGGATCGGAAGGCCGGAGGCTGATCCGGATGGCGAGTGAGCCGAGAGTAAGCGAAAGCCGCATTCGCGAGAGGGTGCGGGCGATCGTCCACCGGACCCTGGGGCGGACCGATCCACAAAGCTCGCCTCCCCGTCGACTCGTGACGGAGGCCGATATCCAGGGACTCCCCTTTCGCGGGGAACTCGTCTTGCCTCCGGGCGCGCTGGTCACACCTCTGGCGCGCCAGGCGATGATGGAAAGGCAGATTCGGACGACGGGCGAAACACTCCCGACGCCTTCGACCCCCGGTCCGGTCGGTGGTCGTGGCCCGGTCGCCCTCGGAGCCGATCACGCCGGCTTCGCCCTCAAGGAAGATCTCAAGGCGTTCCTGGTTGAGATCGGCTACGCCGTGATCGACTGTGGGACCAACAGTCCCGAGCCTGTCGACTACCCCGATTACGCCCTGGCGGTCGCCGAACTGGTTGCGCAAGGAAGGGCTGCGCGAGGAATCGTCGTCGATGGGGCTGGGATCGGCTCGAGCGTCGTCGCCAACAAGGTCCCCGGCGTGCGGGCGGCGCTGTGCCACGACCAGGCGATGGCCGTGAACAGCCGGGAGCATAACGATGCCAACGTCCTGACGCTCGGAGCCGGGATGATCGGAGCCTCGCTGGCGCGCCAGATCGTCCGGACCTGGATGGACGCTCGCTTCGCCGGCGGTCGGCACGCCCGGCGAGTCGACAAGATCGCCGCGATCGAGCGCCGATTCCCGCGCCGCGGGGGGAGTGGGTGATCATGCGTCCTGTCGATGACGCCACCCTCGACCGCCTGATCGAGCAGATCACGCGCAATGTATTGGTCCTGCTCCACGAGGACGCGAGCGGCGGTTCGGCCGCCCCCCCGGCGCTCTCGGCGCACAACTACACCCAGCGCCTCCAGCCGGTCGTCCAGGCCGGGGCCGATCGCATCGCTGCCACCCTCGGGGTGGCGCCGACGGACGGCGAGATGGCCCATATGATCGACCACACCCTGCTCAAGCCCGACGCCACCCAAGATGAGATCGCCCAGTTGTGCTTTGAGGCCCGCAAGTTCAAGTTCGCCTCGGTATGTGTCAACCCGAGCTACGTCCGTTTGTGTTCCCAGCTCCTTCGGGGAAGCGATGTCCTTGTCTGCACCGTCGTCGGATTCCCGCTTGGAGCGACCCCCACCGACGTCAAAGTGTACGAGACCCAGCAGGCGATTCGGGAAGGCGCCCGTGAGGTCGACATGGTGATCAACGTCGGCGCTGTCAAGAGCCGCGACTATGAACTGGCCGAGCGAGACATCGCCTCCGTGGCCCGGGCCTGCCACGCCGGCAACGCTATTCTCAAGGTCATCATCGAGGCCGCCCTGCTCACGGACGAGGAGAAGGTCATCGCCTGCCAGCTGGCCAAGGTCGCCGGCGCGGATTTCGTGAAGACCTCCACCGGTTTTGGGCCGGGAGGGGCCACGGCGGCCGATGTGGCCTTGATGCGCCGCGTCGTCGGACCGTCCATCGGAGTGAAAGCCGCCGGGGGGATCCGCACCCTGGCCGACGCCCAACAGATGATCGCCGCCGGTGCCTCTCGTCTGGGCGCCAGCGCGAGCGTCAAGATCATGCAGGAAGTTGGATCGTGAATCGGGAGGGAGCCTGTCCATGACTGTCGATCTTCGGACGTATGTCTTTCTAGACAACCTTCAGTTGCAGCACGCCGGCTTTCTCGGGACGGTGGCGCAGGGGTTCCTGCCGCTCCCCAACGACACCTCCCTGTGGGTCGAGATCTCGCCCGGGATCGAAATCAACCGGATCACGGACATCGCTCTGAAGTCCACCAGGGTCCGGCCGGGGATGCAGATCGTGGAGCGGCTGTTCGGCTTGCTGGAGGTCCATCATGAAGACCAGGCCGAGGTCCGGGCGGCCGGTGCCGCCATCCTGCGGGCGCTGGACCTGGACGAGTCGGATCGGCTGAAGCCGAAGGTCGTCTCGTCTCAGATCATTCGGCACATCGACGCCCACCAGGTCCAGTTGATCAACCGCTTGCGCCACGGTCACATGCTCTTGGCGGGACAAACCCTGTACGTCTTGGAGGTTGAGCCGGCCGGGTACGCCGCGCTGGCAGCCAACGAGGCCGAGAAGGCGGCCAACATCAACATCCTGGAAGTGCGCGCCTTCGGCAGCTTCGGGCGGGTCTACCTGGGCGGCGAAGAGCGCGACATCATGGCCGGCTATGGCGCCGCCGTCGGAGCCATTGAGGGCGTTACGGGCCGGGAGATCGAGACCGTCCGGCGGGCGTAGCCGGGAGGCGCAGCCGTGAAGCGTGCAGCCGGGACCCGCAAGACCACGCCGAGCCCCCGAGGGGGCCGGAGCACAGGCCAACAGGAGGAAGGAATGACGGATCAAGGGATGGGAATGACCGAAGCGCTCGGTATGGTGGAGACCAAGAGCTATCCGGCGATGGTCGAAGCTGCCGACGCAATGGTCAAGGCGGCGAAGGTCGAGCTGGTCGCCTACGAGAAGACCGGCGGCGGTTTCGTCACCGCCGTCGTCCGGGGCGACGTTGCGGCGGTCAAGGCCGCCGTCGAAGCCGGCGCCCGCGGGGCCGAGAAGGTTGGCGAGGTTGTGGCGATCCATGTGATCCCGCGCCCGCACACGAACGTCGATCGGACCCTGCCGCTCGGTCGCCAGCCCGGATAGCGGTTCGACCGGTAGCCGCCGTACTCGCCCGGTGCGCCGGGCGAGTACGGCGCGGGAAAGGAGAGCACCATGCTCCTGGGCAAAGTCGTCGGCACCCTGGTGGCGACGCGGAAGGAGCCGAGTCTGGACGGCGTGAAGTTCCTCGTCCTGCGCCAGCTCGACATCGATGCGAACGAAACGCGGGGCTACCGCGTCGCCGCCGACGCCGTCGGCGCCGGCCTGGGCGAGGTTGTCCTGTACGCCACCGGCAGTTCGGCGCGGATGACGCGGCTGACCGACCAGCGGCCGTGCGACGGCGTGATCATGGCGATCGTCGACCAGCTTGAAGTCGACGGCGAGATCCGCTACGACAAGGCGGAGGCCGGGTGATGGAGCGCGCCCTCGACGATGCCCGGATCGAGGCGATCATCGACCAGGTGATGCTGGAGCTCCGCCAGGGGGAACGCGTCCGGCATGGTTCGACGCCGCCTGCCGCCGATCTCGTCGCCCATCCTCCGCCGCCCAGTCTGCGTCACGCGGACAACCTCTTCCCGGATGTCGACTCGGCCGTGGCGGCGGCGCGCCAGGCCTACTTGGAACTCCAGGCGATGCCGCTCAGCATCCGGGAGGCGATGATCTCCCACATGCGCCGAGCCGCCCGTGAGCACGCCCAGGTTATGGCCCTGGAGGCCTGGCAGGAGACCGGCATGGGCCGGTACGAGGACAAGGTCCAGAAGAACCTGCTCAACGCCAACAAGGCGCCCGGGACCGAGATGCTTGCGCCGACGGCGTGGACCGGCGACGGGGGCATGACGCTGGTGGAGTACGCGCCGTATGGGATCATCGGGTCGATCATCCCCAGCACCAACCCGACTTCCACCGTGATCTGCAACTCGATCTCGATGATCGCCGCTGGGAACGCCGTCGTCTTCAACGCCCACCCCGGGGCCCGCCGCTGCTCCAACCTGGCCGTCCAGATCCTGCACGACGCAATCGTCGAGGCCGGCGGCCCGAAGAACCTGGTCTGCGCCGTGGCCGAGCCGACGATCGAGACCGCTCAGGCGATCATGCGCCACAAGGACGTGCGCCTGCTGACCGTGACCGGCGGGATCGCCGTCGTAAGGGAGGCGATGAAGAGCGGCAAGCGCGCCATTTGCGCCGGCCCGGGCAACCCGCCGGCCGTAGTCGACGAAACCGCCGACCTGGCGCAAGCCGCGCAGGACGTCCTGCGGGGCGCCTCCTTCGACAACAACATTATTTGCACCGACGAGAAGGAGGTCATCGTCGTCGACTCGGTGGCATCCGCATTCAAGCAGCAGCTGGCCCGGAACGGCGCCATCGAGATCGATGCCGCCCAGACGGATCGCCTGATGCAGTCGATCTTTGTTGAGGTGCCGCCGCCAGGAAAGTACGGGCAGATGAACAAGGATTTCATCGGCAAGAACGCCGGAGTGCTGCTCCACGAGATCGGGATCGAGGCCGGTGACGAAGTGCGCCTGGTGGTGACTGACGTGGCGCCGGATCATCCGCTGGTGCTCTCGGAGCAGATGATGCCGATCTTGCCGCTGGTGAGGGTACCAACGGCCGATCAGGGCATCGATCTCGCCCGGGAAGTCGAGCACGGTTTCCGCCACACAGCGACGATGCACTCGAAGAACCTGGATCATCTCAGCCGGATGGCACGGGTGATGGATTGCAGCATCTTCGTCAAGAACGGGCCGTCGATGGCGGGGCTGGGATACGAGGGGGAGGGGTTCTGCTCGTACACCATCGCCAGCCCGACCGGCGAGGGCATCACCAATCCGGTGAGTTTCAGCCGCATCCGCCGGTGCACGCTCAAGGATGCGTTCCGAATCGTCTGAGAGGGAGTCCGGATGATCGAGCCCGCTCTCGCCCTGATCGAGTACAACAGCATCGCTGTCGGGTTGCAGGCCGCCGATGCCGTCGTCAAGAAAGCCCAGATCCGGGTTCTCCACGTCGGGACGATCCAGCCTGGGAAGTTCCTGGTGTTGTTCGGCGGGGAGGTTGGCGACGTCGAGGAGTCGCTCGGGGCAGGGCGGCAGGCGGGAGGCGATTCGGTGGCCGACTACGTCTTCCTTCCGGTCGTGCACCCGGAAGTCGTCCAATCGATCACGGGCTTCCGTCGTCCCCAGCCGGTCGACGCCCTGGGGGTGATTGAGACCACGTGCGTGGCGTCGACGATCCTGGCCGCCGACGCCGGGGTGAAGGGCGCCGAAGTGCACCTGGTCGAAATCCGATTGGGGGACGGGCTGGGCGGGAAAGGTATCGTGCTGTACTCCGGTCTGGTAGCGGATGTCGAAGCGGCCGTGGATATCGGGGTCCGGGTGCTGCGACGGCCGGAGGTGCTGGTCCGCCACGTTGTCATCCCGCAGCTTCATCCGGAGATGTGGGCCAACGTTTCCGACTCGACCCGCTTCCGCGAGCGGGTAGGCGAGGCGAGATGAAATTCGGACGCGTCATCGGGACCGTCGTCGCCACCCGCAAGGCCGAAGGCCTCGAGGGCGTGAAGTTCCTCGTCGTCCAGTTGCTCGATCAAGACCTGGCGGAGCGTGGCGAGCCGGAGATCGCTGCCGATGCCACGGCCCAGGCCGGTCCGGGGGAGCTGGTTTTCGTCGTGGGCAGCCGTGAGGCGGCCCAGGCGCTCCCGGAGATCTTCGTGCCGGCCGACCTGGCGATCACGGGGATCATCGACGAAGTCGACTCCCGACCCGAGCTCGGCGCGCGGCCGCCGACGGCCGCCTGGACCCGCGGGTGAAGACGCCCTCAAGGTGCCCCGGTCGTGCCGAAGGATTCCGGACGTGGGGTCGCCGGGCGGCGAGCTTCGACGGGATCGGCCTGACGGCGAAGGCGGCGAAGCGAGCTGAGCCACTTCTCGCCCGCAATCGCCCGGACGGCGCCTCGGGCTAGGGAGACCCCATGTACATCGGCAAGGTGATCGGCAACGTCGTTTCGACCATCAAGATCTCCCATCTCGACGGTCGCAAGCTGCTGCTTGTCAACCAACTAGACATCGATGGCAAGGAGACGGATGACTACGATATCGCCGTCGACGTCGTCCAGGCTGGCCCCGGCGACACCGTCATGGTCATCGACGAGGGCAATGGGGCGCGTCAGATCCTTGGGCTCGACCCAGGCGCGATTCGAGCCGTGATTGTGGGTGTCGTCGACGAAGTGGCGCTCGCCAAATAGGATCCGCCTCGGGGCGATCGCAGCCCCCGCCACGACGCCCACCGAGGCGATGACGGCTGGACGGCGGCCTGGGAACCCTTGCCGCCGCCCAGCCGCGCAGTTCCCACGGCCTGGCCCTCCTCGGAGCAGGGCGGCAGCGGCACACGCGCAGGGCGGGCGTTTGAGGGCGGCGGGCTACGCCGACTTGGCGGCCGCAGCCTGCTGGACGAGAAGGGGGAAGTCGTCCTTGAGACTGGCGCCGCCGACGAGGGCGCCGTCCAGATCCGGCATGGTCATGAACGCGGCGATGTTGTCGGGTGTGACGCTGCCCCCGTATAGCACGCGCAGGGTTTCGGCCACGCTTTGGCCGAGCAGCTCGGCCAGAGCGACGCGTATCGTCAGCGAAACGGTCGTATTGGCCTCTGCCGGGGTCGCCGCCTTGCCGGTGCCGATCGCCCAGATCGGCTCGTAGGCGATCAGGCAGCGGGAGGCCCGGTCGGCCGCCAGCCCGCTGAAGGCCGACCGCACCTGGCCGCCGACGACCTCCGCCGTCTGGCCGGCCTCGTTCTGCCCCAGGTTCTCGCCAACACAGACGATCGGGATCAACTCGTGCGCCAGGGCAACCTCGATCTTGCGTCGGATGGCCTCGTCTGTCTCATCGGTCGATCCGCTGGCCCTGCGTTCGGAGTGCCCGAGGATCACATAGGCGCACTCACCCTGGATCATCGGGGCGCTGATCTCGCCCGTGTGAGCTCCGGCCAGCTCGGCGTGGATCGTCTGGGCTCCGAGCCAGATTCGGGACCCTCGCAGGGCATCCCCGACCGCAGTCAGGGCAGTGAACGGAGGGCACAGGACGATGTCGACGGTCTCCAGTTCAGCGAGTTGGCGCCGGATCCGCCGGACGAAATCGACGGCTTCCGCCGGCTTCCCGTAGTTCATTTTCCAGTTGGCGGCGATCAGCGGTGTACGCATGGTCGGCTTCGGCCTCTCGGGTGCCGCGCTAGGGCTGCGCGTCGACCTCCGCGACCAGCGCCAGAACGGTTTCCCGACTTAACTTCGATTCGCCTCGCTCCAGGGCGTCCAACGTGGCGAAGGCGAGCTTCATTGGGATCGTATACAGGACGTTGAAGGCCCGGGACGGAACCGCCAGGGCGTACGCCTCGGCTCGCTCGAGGCAATCGCGGGCGTAGGTCATCAATCGCTCGGCCGTGTAGCCTGGAGGGAAGAAGTCGACGCCCCGGGCGAGATCGTCCGATCGATTCCGCAGGATGTTGACAAGTTGCAGCCCCCGGCCGAAGAGGATCGCGTGGGAGCGATCGACCTGCGACCCGTCGAAGAAAGCCAGGAGATCGCACAGCATGACGCCGACGGCGCCGGCGACGCTGTACGTGTAGCGGTCGAGATCCTCAAGACTGCGGATGCGCCAGTCTGCGCGCGCCCAGTACGCCATCCGATCGGCCATCGCCGATACGGCCTCCCAGATCCGGGGTGCGATGCTTGCCGGAGCGACCGTAGCCCAATCCGCCAGGCGCAAGGAGACCTGAGGCAGCGCCTTCTCGTGGGGGGCGAGCGCGGCATCGATGGGCGTCCGATCGAATTCCGACAGGGAGGCCTGACCCTGGAACGCCAGACTGATGGCCTCGAGCATCTCGGCCTTCGCAGCGCCGTCGAGGTCGGGATGGTCTTCGATCTCGTCCAATGCCCGCATGCAAAGATAGCCCGCCGCCACGGCTTCCTGGAGGCCGGACGGGAGACGCGATACCGGCAAGTAGAACGTCCGGCTGGTCTCGGAGAGCATGGTGAGCATGTCGTCCATCAGCGACATCGACTCCGGATCAGCCTCCAGGAGCTCCTAGGAGGCGGAAGCCCTATTCTTGGCGTCCGCCGCCTACTTGTCAAGTCCGTGTAAGGTGACGCGAGGGGCCTGTAAGGCCGAAGGACCCGCACGGCTCCTATACTTAGAGACATGGGCCCGTTTCCCCGGTGTTCCCGGGGAAGGGGGGAGGATGCCGGATCTCACTGGGAGGACGCTCGGCTGCTACCGCCTTGGCGCCCCTGTTGGCCAGGGAGGCATGGCCACGGTCTACCTTGCCCACCGGTTGACGGACGGCCGCCGTGTGGCAGTCAAGGTGTTGAGCCCCCAGATTGCGGAGAACGAGGCGTTCCTCCATCGCTTCCGTCGCGAGGCGAAAGTCCTCATGCGCCTCTCGCATCCCAATATTGTACCGATCGAAGCCTTTGACGAGGTCGACGGCCTGGCCTTTCTGGCCATGCCGTTTCTGGAGCTGGGAAGCCTGGCCGATTGCCTGCAACGGAGTCGGCTCGATCCGGGCAAAGGCGGCCGGATCATCGACCATGTCAGTGCGGCGCTCCACCATGCCCATGGGATGGATATCGTCCATCGCGATGTCAAGCCATCGAATATCCTGCTCGGCCCGGACGGGCAGGCGCTGCTATCCGACTTCGGCCTGGCGCAGGTCCACGACGCCACGCTTAGTCTCACGGGATCGGCGGTCTTGGGGACGCCATCCTATGCGTCGCCCGAGCAGGTCCGGGGGGAGACGATTACGCCGCTGAGCGATCAGTACTCCCTGGGCATCGTGCTCTTCGAGATGACCACCGGGCGCCTGCCGTTCGAAGCCGAAACGCCCCTGGCGCTGCTCCTAAAGCATGCCAGCGAACCGACTCCGCCGCCGCGATCGGTCAATGCCAACATCCCGGAGGTGATCGAGCGCGTCATCCTTCGGGCGACGGCGAAGCGTCCCGAAGACCGGTTCCCATCGGTCCTGGAGATGAATGTGGCCTTCCAGGCGGCCCTGGCCTACGCCTTGGACCCGCATTCTCACCGTGCCCCGACGATCCTTCTGCCTGCAGTCGAGCGTCAGACGAAGATCAGGGGGCGCGCCGAGAAGAAGAAGCGGCGACGCACGCTCTTGGCAGCGGCATTGGTGCCCTTGGCCCTGCTGATGTGCGCAGGTGCCTTCCTGACTGGTTTGCTGGGCGCGCCCAAGTCTCCGTCGGAAGCGGCCCAGCTGACTGCGCTGGCTGGAACGATCCAGGCCTTGTCGACGCAGCTCGTCGCCGATGTCGGAGCGGCCATGTCGCCCGAGGATGTCGAAGCGGCGGTTGTGGCGACTCTGGATGCAGGCGGGGGGACGTCGGAACCGGCAATCCCTGCACGCTTGCCGGGCCAGGAGAGCCAATCCTCCCCGACCGCAACCCCGGGGGGTGGAGCCGGCCTGCTGGCGATCGTCACCATTCCGATGTCTTTCACACCGACTGCGAGCCGCACATTGCCCCCCTCGGCCACCCCTGAGACCCCATTCGGCCCCAGCGCGACCACGCCGCCAACTGGCGCACCTCCGACGGCCCCGCCGACGCACACGCCACCGGCCACCTCGACCGCAACCACCACCGCCTCGCCCACCAGTCCGGTCCCAAGTTCGACGCCGGCGCCGGCCACGGCGGTCCCCTTGCCCTGCGATGTCACCTATCCGGTCGGATTCTCGCGGTCGGGGAGTCGGTTCACCGTTCTCCTCCGGAACCAGGGGCCGATCGCCTACATGATCACTTCGATGAGCATGTCCTGGCCCGGGCGCAATGATGAGCTCAAGCGGATCCGGCTGGAGGGGGTCGAGATCTGGGAAGGGGAGGTGAGCTCCCCGAGGACGATCACCAACTGGAAGTCCGGCGCCGACCGTCGGATCTATCCGGGCGGTGACCGGGCCCTCGAGCTGACCTTTGACGAGGATGCGGCGGCCAGCGGCTACTCGATTTCGATCACCCTTGAGGCCACATGCTCGCTCGACGCGTCGTCCTGAGTTCGGCGGTAGGCCGCAGGGAAGGTGCGGCGGGGGCGGAGTCGCCCAGTCGGGGTCAGGCGTAGATATGCCTGTGGGGAGGCAAAATGGACCGGGCATTCAGTGACGAAGACATCCGGGCGTTCCTGGCGGGAAACGCTGCCACGTATCCGTCGCATGTCTCGCTGATTCAGGCTGTGGTGGGGATGCTGTGGCCCGAAGGCCCGCCTCCAGATGGACCGGAGCGGGTGGTGCGCGCCTGCCTCGGCCTGGCGCCGACGGCTCCTGGGGAGCCACCGTGGCGCTCCGACGTGGCGCTGTAGCCAGACCCCCATGGCTCCCCGGCCTTCGGGAACCCACCCTTCCGGATCGCGGCACCGCCGGGAGACGGACCAGTCCTAAAGACACCTTGCCAGGCCCCCGACGCACCATCTAGAATGACGCTCGGCATGGTCAATGGACCGATACGTGTCGTGATCCGATTCACTCCTGCGGCGGTGAAGGTCGTCGCGATCATTGGATTCGCTGCCTTTCTTCAGGGCTGTGCGACGGTGGCTTCGCTCGTGTTGCCGCCAACGCCAACCCCGACACCGACTCCGACGGCAACGCCGACCCAAACACCGACCCCGACCCCAACCGCCACACCGACCGACACGCCGACTCCCACAATCACGCTCACGCCTACGATCACCGACACTCCGACGATTACGCCGACCCCGACGTTCGATTTCCCCGACGTCACCGTGCGCGAGCCCGCCGCCCACTGCCGCTACGGCCCGCACAAGGCGTATCTTCACGCCGGCGATCTGTACGAAGGGGATCATGGGATCCTGTGGAATCGCAACTCGAATGGAACCTGGTTGTGGGTGCGATTCGACAAGCTGTGGTATGCGTGCTGGGTCGCTGCGTCCGTCGTCGAGGTCGACGGGGACATCTTCAGCGTGACGCGGACGACGACCCGATTGCCGCAGTCTACCCTCTACGGTCCGCCGAAGCGGGTCGACGCCGTCCGCGAGGGTGATTCCGTCGTCATCTCGTGGGAGCCGGTGTGGATGACGACCGATGACTACCGCGGGTATCATCTTGAACTCCAGGTCTGTCAGGGCGGCAATCTCATCTCCTTCCCCGCTGCCATCGATGGGACGTCGTACAGCGTGAAGGATGAGACGTCGTGCGGGTCGCCTTCCAGTGCCAAGCTCTATGCGGTCGAGAAGCACGGCTATACCGACCCCGTCTCGGTTCCGTGGCCGTAGCCGGATCGCCGGCCCGCAGCTCTTGCTGCCGGATTGGATCGGCATCTGGTGCTATGATGGATGCGGCTCCGGCTGATGATCCTTACGCTTCCCGCGCTGGTTCTCCTGGCGGCCGTGCTTTACTTCGTGGCCCGGCACGAAGGCTGGTTGGACTCCATGGCTCGCTGGTCCGAGAACCGGACCCGGCGAGGAGGCCCGGGCACGGGAAGAAGGAGTCCTGGCCAGCTTGGGAAGCGGCCCGGCGACGCGGATGGCGAACGGCTGGAGGTCTTCGAAGAGTTCCTAAGCAGTCTCGGGCGGGATGACTCCGAAGAGCAAGGCTAATCGGGGCGCTCCCGTTCGACGATCCCCCTTGGTTGTCTAGCGAGAATGGCATCGGGCCTGGGCCGCCGGTTATAATCCGGCGCGATTGTGCCGTCGTGCACAGTCGGTGACAGGTTTCTTTCGGCCTGCCCGCTGGCGGCTGTGGCAGTCCGGGCTGGGGTGGAAGTGGGCTCGAACCCTCCTCGGGCGGCAGCCGCCGGTCGTCATCCGTGGCGGGCAGAGAGCAGATAGAGACAGCCATGGGGAAGATCATCCTCCGGAACCTGATCCGCCGGCGCGGTCGCACGCTCCTGACCGTCATCGGGATTGCCGTGGGGATTGCGGCCGTCGTCAGCCTCGGGGCGATGGCCCGCGCCCTGAATGCCGGCTATTCAGCCATGATCGGCGGCACCCGGTCGGATCTGGTGGTCAGCCAGCCGGATTCCCTCGACATCTCCTACAGCTCAGTCGATGAAAGCCTGGCCGATGAACTGCGAGCCATGCCGGAGGTCGCCGACGCAAGCGGCATGCTGCAGGGGTTCGTCCAGGCCGAGGGGAACCCGTTCTTCTTCGTGTTTGGGTACCCTGCCGGAAGTTTCGTCCTGGACCGGTTCCAGATCGTGGAGGGGCAAGGCCTTGGGCTGCGAGCCCCCTCAAGCGGTCGGGGCACCCCGGCGCTCATTGGAAGCGTTGCCGCGGAAACCCTGGACTTGGAGGTCGGGGACTCGTTGCGGCTAGGGGACACGGTCTTTCGAATTGCCGGGATTTTCGAGAGCGGAGATGCCTTCGAGGATGCCGGGGCCGTGATGAACCTGGAGGACGCGCAGATCCTGCTGGGGAAGCCCCGCCAGGTCAGCCTGTACTACATCCGGCTCGACGACTCCGGTGAGGCCGACCGTTTCATCCAGAGGATGGCCAGGCGGCATCCGGACCTCGACGTCAGCACGACGGACGACTTTGCCGACTCCCAGCTGCTCGACGATGCCCTCCAGGCCTACGCCTGGAGCCTGGCTGGCTTGGCGATGATCATCGGGGGCGTCGGGATGATGAATGCGCAGTTGATGTCGGTGAGCGAACGGACGCGCGAGATCGGAGTGCTCCGGGCGGTCGGGTGGGGGCGGGGCAGGGTCTTGGTCCTGATCCTGTCGGAGTCGATCATCGTGGGTCTGCTCGGCGGGCTCGTTGGACTGGGTCTCGGCGCCCTGGTCCTCGAAGGTGTGCGCGGGGCTGGAGCCATGTTCGGCTCGGCCGCCGCGTCCATCTCGCCCGTGCTCGTCGTCCAGGGTCTGTTCCTGGTGGCGACGCTTGGAGTCGTCGCCGGGCTGTACCCGGCCTACCGTGCCTCGCGGCTTCGGCCGGTTGAGGCCCTGCGCTACGAGGGAGGCAGCGGCGGCCGAATCCGTCGGCTGCCGTATGGTGGGATGGAAGTCCAGAGCCTGTGGCAACGCTCATCCCGGACCCTGCTGACGTTCGCCGCCATCGGCATGACGGTTGGAACGATCATGGCGATGGAGGCGATCATACGGGGCGTCTCCGACCAAATGACCGAGATCGGCCTGGGAGCCGAAGCGCAGGTCATCATTCGTGAGGCCGATGTCGCCGATACCAGTCTGAGCGCCATCGACGAGCGGATCGGGGACCGACTGGCTTCGCTACCTCAGGTCGAGAACGTCAGCGGGATGCTGATGTATGCCACCCTGCTTCCCGACTCGGGTGGTTTCTTTGTGCTGCAGGGCTACGCGCCAAACGAGTACGCAATCCGCCGATTCGAGATCGTCGAAGGGCAACCGCTCGGCGGGAATCATCAAATCGTCCTAGGGCGAATGATGGCCGAGGCGATGAGCAAGGACGTGGGGGAGACGATTGATCTCGCCGGGCACCGCCTCCGGATCGTCGGGATCTTCGAGACTGGGATCGGATGGGAGGAACTCGGCGGCGTCGTCAGCCTCCGAGAAGCGCAGGAGTTCGCCGGACGCCCGCGCAAAGTGACCCTCTACCTGGTAAAGGTGAAGGATCCGGCTCAGGCGCCCGACCTTGTAGACGCGATCAACCGGGACATGTCTGATGTGCATGCCGCCCTGACCGGCGATTTCGCCTCGGCGATGCCCGACATGAAGAACGCCACCCGATTCATGAACGCCTTGTCGATCCTGGCGATTCTGGTGGGGGGTGTCGGCGTCCTGAACACGATGCTGATGGCGGTCCATGAGAGGACGCGCGAGATCGGCGTGCTACGGGCCGTCGGCTGGCGACGGCAGGCGGTCCTGACGACGATCATCAAGGAGGCCGTTATCCTCGGGCTCCTGGGTGGCGCCGTCGGAATCATCTTGGCCGTGACGTTGATCTGGGGCATGAACCAGCTTCCCCTGATCGCCGGATTGCTGGACGCGCAGTGGGATTGGGATGTCTTTGCGCGTGCGATCTTGGTATCGCTGTTCCTGGGGTTGGTCGGTGGCCTCTACCCGGCCTACCGTGCGACGCTGATGCGTCCAGTGGAGGCTCTGCGATACGAATGACTTGCTTGGGCGCGCCCGCGCGCCAGAGGTTCTCAGGGAGGTGCCTTGTGAAGACTTCGCGAAACCTTCTTTTGGCCGTGACCTTGGGCGGACTGGTTCTGGGTGCATGTGCCGGAGGTGCGGACGAGACCGTTTTGCCGCCTGCTGAAGCGGAGGCGCCGTTCGTCTCCACGATCAGCGCCACGGGGCAGGTCGTTCCGGAACGTTGGGCGTCCCTCAGCCTTCCCAGCCCCGGTGTCATCAGCTCGATCGACATCGTCGAAGGCGACGTCGTCGGCGAGGGGAGAGTACTCCTCCGGCTGGCCGGTCGCGAGCAATTGGAGGGAGCGCTGGCGGCGGCGCGCCTGGAGGAACTGACCGCCAGGCAAGCCCTTGACGAGGTCTATCGCCAGGAAGGGATGGCCCGGGCGATGATTCAGCAGGAACTGGCAACGGCTCGTGACGAGGTCCGCAAGGCCGAGTATGACTGGAGGGTTCAGCAGGAGGGATATCGGGCGAGCGAGGATACGGTCAAGCGCGCCCGGGCGAACGTCGTCGTCGCTGAGGAGCGCGTCGAGCAGGCCAAGGCCCGCTACGATGGCACGTCGGGCTCGGTCAGCGAAGACGCCGGCAAGGCTTCGGCCTTCTCTGACTATCTGTCGGCCAAGGCTGCGCTCGATTCCGCCAAGCGCTCTCTGAACTGGTACGTCGGTCACCCGACCGAGATCCAGCAGGCCATGCTCGACGCGGACGTCGCTGTGGCGAAGGCACGGTTGGCGGAGGCCGAGGCGGCCTGGGACGATGTGAAGGACGGCCCCGATCCGGATGTGTTGGCGCTGGCGCAGGCGCGCCTGGCCGCCGCTCAAGCGGGTGTCAAGGCGGCCCAGGCGGCGGTGCGCGATTCCGAACTCCGGGCTCCCTTCGCCGGGACGATCGGCGCCATCCGGGTCCGACCCAACGAGTGGGCGGCGCCGGGGATGCCCTTGATCGACCTGGCCTCCCTCCAGACCCTGCAGGTGGAGACGACCGACCTGAGCGAGATCGATGCAGCCCGCGTCGCCGTCGGTGGGCCGGCGACGATCACCTTCGACGCCTTGCCCGAGGCGGAGGTCACCGGGCGAGTGATTCGGATCGCCCCCAAGGCTTCGGAGGGATCCGGAGTGAACTACACCGTCTGGATTGCGCTCGACGAGATCCCCGAAGGTCTCCTATGGGGGATGACCGCCTTCGTCGACATCGAAGCAGTCCGCTAGACGGGAGATGGGACCATGGACGAGAAGAGCCGCTGGCTGATTGAAACTCGCCAGGCCGTCAAAGTCTACGGTGACGGAGCCGAGGTCCGTGCTCTCGATGGGGTCGACCTGCGCGTCGCTCACGGTGAGCTCGTGGCGGTCATGGGCCCGAGCGGATCCGGCAAGAGTACCTTGCTGAATCTGCTCGGGGCCCTGGACCGTCCGACCTCGGGTCAGGTGCTCATCAACGGTGTCGACCTGGCCGAGATCGAAGACGAGGACGCCTTCCGGTCAAGCACGGTGGGCTTCGTCTTCCAGCTGCACAACCTCCTTCCGACGTTGACGGCACAGGAGAACGTTGAGATCCCGATGCTGGGACGACAAGGCCCCGAGCAGCGAAGCGCCCGTGCCGAAGAGCTGCTGGGATTGGTCGGATTGGCGGATCGCGCCGGCCACCTTCCCAGCGAGCTCTCTGGCGGGCAGCGTCAGCGGGTCGCCGTGGCCCGGGCGCTCGCCAACGATCCTCCCCTTGTGCTGGCCGACGAGCCGACCGGGAATCTGGACAGCGTGGCCGGCCGGGAATTGATGACCCTGCTGCGCGATCTGAACCGAACGCGAGGGACGACCTTCATCGTCGTGACGCACGATCACACGGTCGCCCGGCAGACGAATCGGGTGGTGGTGATGCAGGATGGGCGGATCGTGCGGGAAGACATCATTGGGTCCCCGCTGGAGGAAGACCTCAAGATGTGGCGGCACTCGGGATTGGGGCGGCGTCTCGTGACCGGCGACAGCGAGGCCATCGACCGGATGGGACTGAGCAAGAAAGAACTCGAGCTGCTTCGAGGGGTTCTCGCCCGCGCCGACCGCTGACGATGGGCGCCTAGGGGAAAGAACTCTCGGGGACGGCCCTGGGCGGATCGGGCATCTGGAACAGCGAGATCGCCGCTTCCCCGAGCACGAGCGCCTGTTCGGGTATCCAGCCGAGCTCGCCCTTGCGGACGACCTTCCACCAGTACGAACCCGAGGCGAACACGCCCGACAACGACGGGGCGACGGCGGCGATTTGAAGTTCCTCGCCCGGGGCGGCCACGTCGAGGATTGGCTGATTGACCCCCGGCCCCAGACGAATCTGGCCATGCGCCTGAACCTGCACAATGAAGCCCTCGGAGAAGCGGCGCGAGGTGGACGGCGGCTCGACCGCCATCATCATCAGTCCGTTCGCCACAGGCCGCTCCCAGCCATCCGAGGGTGTGTTCACCACGCGTCCGTTGACCCACATCGCCGAGGATCCGCCGCCATCCTGATTCAGTCCCCAGGTCGCCCCGAGTTCATCGCGGCAGAAGTGAGCGACCTCATCGAGGGACATCCCGATGCTGACGTCGTCGTCGCGGCCGTCGACGACGAGGAAGTACACGTAGCGATCGTCCAGGCAGATGGCCGTGCGAGGATCGGGTTCATCTTCGCCGGAGTCGTCGCTGACGAAGATCTCGCCCTCGCGCAGGAACACGAAGCCGCCGCCAATGCCGGCGTAGACATCGGTCCAGTCGAATCCCCCGTTGCCGCGACATCCGAAACCGAGATCGGTGATCTCCTGGCTGATGCCGATCCGCTCCCCGGGTTGCAGCTGGCGGAGGAAAGCCGCGGCGCCACTCTGGCCGGCCAAGACCGCCTGGTCGAAATAGAGCGGGGTCTCCCCCGAGCCTTCCCGAATCTCGAGCACGATCGCTTCGGCGTACTTCGGCGGGGGGACGATTCCCAACGGAGCTTCGAGCTGCAGGACGGCTTCGGTCTCGTTGCGATTGTGGGGGGTTGCCGCGGCGTACTGCGGGGTGAAAAGGATCAAACCGTCGTCGTCCCTGAGGAGGTTAACGCTATCGATTTCGAACGTCTCCCCGTCGGCCAGGCGCGTGGCCAGCTGCCGCGCCTTGTCATGGGTGACGCAGCCGGGGATGGCTCCCTCCCGGTCGTCGGTCCAGACAAAGCCGGTTCCTCCGGCGAGATTGCCGTAGCGGCGAGCGTACTCGCCGGAATGGAATAGGCCCCCGTACGGTTGGGTCGTCTCTGGATCGAAGGACGATCCGTTGATCGCCACCACGACGCGGCCGCGTGGCCCCCACTGGTCGCCCCATGCCAGGAGCTCTCCGTTGTACCGTTGTGCCATTCCGCTCACCGTCTCGAAGCCCTTGGCGAGGCCCCCGACGGCCAGGCTGCTCTCGATGACGACTGAGGGCTCGCGGGTGTCGAGGCGAGCGGCGTGAAGGCGGTTGGGGCCGTCCAGGTTGAAGAAGCGGTAGTCGATCCCCGGCACGATCGTTTCCCAGTCCTCTCCCCGGACGACTGGCCCAAGCGGGAGCAGGGCAAGAACCATGGCCAGGATCAAGCCCGTTCCGATCGTGCGGCGGTGGCGACCCACGGGCGCGGACCGACCCGGGCGGCCTAAAGCGGACGGCGGCATGGGATTGCGGCTACGGGGCCGGCTCCAGACGGACGATGCCTCCCAGTCCGTTGACCACGACGGTCCACGAGCTTCCTGGGACGAAGGCCGAGAATGCCTCCTCCGAATCGGGGGAGTAGGTCAACGTATCGTCGGCGCCAACCAGGGTCACGGTGAAGGTCTCGCTCCGATCGCCTTCGCGCTCATCGCTGCCAAGGGCCCGCCGGGGCCAGACCGGATTCGGGTCTTCACCGTCTTGGGTCAGCGTCTCAACGACTGACCAATCCAAGACGGTGTAGGTGCAAAATTCATCGTAGACCTGGTAGACGCAATCCTGCACGACCTCTCCGTAGCCGCTTCCCTCATCGATCGTGTACGGAGTGCCACAGACTTCGGTCGCGATCGGGGCGGGGTTGTC
>DATIPT010000109.1:0-5996 GCA_035471625.1 Anaerolineales bacterium | reverse complement strand
GCTGATCACGGGGGTCTACGTCATGGCGGCGGGGATGACCGCGTGGGGCTTCGTCCTCGGGTTGGCGGCACCCGTCCGATCGCAGGGGAGGGCCGGGTGGGCCGCCTTCGCCATCGGCCTGGCGTCGCTGGCCCTCGTCGGCCTGAGTGCGGTGACAGTGACGCGCAAGACGATGGCCCAACTACCGGACGCGACCAGTTTCGCCGCCGCCTGGGATCGGCGCGACGCCGAGTTGCGCGACGCCTCCCGCCGCAACCTCGACCTCGTTCCGGCCGCCTCGCTCTCTCACATGGGCGGGCTGGCCGAGATCGGCTACGACTCGAACGAGTGGATCAATCGCTGCGTGGCGCAGGCGTATGGCCTGAAGGAGGTCGTGGCGAAGTAGGACGATAGCCTTCCCGGAGACTCAAAGCTTCCGGGAAGGTCTGTTCTCCACCCCGTGCTACAATCTGCCCGTCTCCGGTAAGCTACATCGCCATTGGAGGGCGCATGTCGACCCTCAGGGTCCCCCTCGAGGGAAACTTGACGTATCGCGGCCGGGAGGGCCAGTGGGCCTACCTGCTCCACCGGGTCACCGGCCTCGGCACGCTGCTCTTCCTGACGGTCCACATCCTCGATACGTCCACCGTCTACTTCTTCCCGTCGCTCTACGAACATGCCATCGACCTCTACCGAAGCACGCTCTTCATGCTGGGCGAGATCGCCCTCGTCTTCTGCGTCCTGTACCATGGCGTCAACGGGCTGCGGGTGGCGCTCTTTGATCTCAGACCGTCTTGGTGGACCGAGTCCCGCCAGCGCGTCTCCTTCTGGTACGTCCTTGGGCTCAGCATCTTGTTGTGGTTGCCGGCGGCGTTCCTGATGGGACGAGCGCTCGTGGTGCACAACTTCGGGGGAGGGTGAGCCCATGACCACCGCGCCGCGAGCCGTGGCCCGCCCGCGCAGCTTCGAAGCCCTCGCCTGGCTCTTCATGCGCTATAGCGGGATCCTGCTGGTCCCGCTGGTGTGGATCCATGTCCTGATCCAGGATGTCCTGGTCGGGGTCCATGCCATCGACCTGGACTATGTCGCCATGCGTTGGGCGACGCTCGGCTGGCGGGTCTACGACATCGCCCTGCTGGCCTTCACCTTCGCCCACGGGATGAATGGGCTGCGCAACGTCCTCAACGACTATGCCCGCGGTCGGCGCCTCCGTCGGGCGCTCGACATAGCCCTGCTCCTCGGATGGCTCGTGATCAGTGCCATCGGCGCCGTGGCGATCATCGGCGGCGTGAGGGCGCCATGACCGGATCGGCTCACATCCACGACTTCGACGTCGTCATCGTCGGCGGGGGCGGGGCGGGATTGATGGCTGCGCTCTACGCCACCCGCGGCGCCCGCACCGCCGTCCTCTCCAAGCTGTACCCGGTCCGGTCGCACACTGGCGCCGCCCAGGGCGGCGTGTGCGCCGCACTAGGCAACGAAGAGGAAGACAGCCCGGAGTGGCACACGTACGACACCGTCAAGGGCAGTGACTACCTGGGCGACCAGGACGCCATCGAGTTCCTGTGCCGCGAGGCGGTGACGACGATCTACGAGCTCGAGCACATGGGGCTGCCCTTCAACCGCACCCCCGACGGTCGGATCGCCCAGCGATTCTTCGGTGGCCATACCAACAACGAGACTGGCCGGCCGGTCCGGCGGGCATGCTACGCCGCCGACCGCACCGGCCACATGATCCTCCAGACCCTGTACCAGCAGTGCATCAAGCAGGGCGTCACGTTCTTCGACGAATACCAAGTTCTGGATGTGCTCGTCGATTCTGGGGCGACGTGCGGGGTTGTCGCCGCCGAACTGGCGACGGGTGAGCTGCACGTCTTCCACGCCGCTTCGGTCGTCTTCGCCACCGGCGGCCACGGCCGGGCGTGGGAGATCACCTCCAACGCCCACTCCTACACCGGCGACGGGGTGGCCGTGTGCCTGCGGCGCGGGGTTCCGGCCGAAGATATGGAGTTCTTCCAGTTCCACCCGACCGGGATCTACAAGCTCGGGATCCTGATCACCGAAGGCGTGCGCGGCGAAGGGGGCGTGCTGGTCAACAACGCCGGCGAGCGCTTCATGCAACGCTACGCCCCGAGCGTCAAAGACTTGGCGTCGCGCGACGTGATCAGCCGGGCGATGTACCTCGAGATGCGCGAGGGACGAGGGATCGAGGGCAAGAATTTCCTCCACCTCGACGTCCGCCCCGAGACCGTCAACCGCTACGCCGAGGCCGACGGCCGGACGCGGCCAGACGGAACGCCCTATCGCGTCACCGGCGACGAGATCCTGGCCAAGGTGCCGGACATCATCGACTTCTGCCGGACGTACCTCGGGGTCGACCCGATCCAGCAGCCGATGCCGGTCCAGCCGACGGCCCACTATGCCATGGGCGGGATCCCGACCAACCTGCGGACCGAGGTCGTGATCGACGAGCGCAACACCGTCCTGCCCGGGTTGTTTGCCGCCGGCGAGTGTGCCTGCGTCTCGGTCCACGGGGCCAACCGGCTGGGGACGAATTCGCTGCTCGACATCATCGTCTTCGGGAAGGAAGCCGGAGTGCGGGCCGCCGAGTTCGCCCGTGGCGCCCAGCGCCCACCGCTGCCGGTCGACCCGACCGGTGAAGTGCGCCGCCGGCTCGAGGCGCTTCGAACGGCCGACGGCAAGGAACGGGCCGGTCCGATCCGGCGCGAGATGCAGCGGGTGATGTCGGACGAGGTTGGGGTTTTCCGGACCGCCGAGGGGATGCAGCGAGCGGTCGAGACACTGCGCGACTTGCAGGAGCGCTTCGCCGGGGTCCGGGTCGACGACGCCGGCCGGGTCTTCAATACCGATCTGCTCGAGGCGTGGGAGCTCGGGTGCCTGCTGGAGCTGGCCGAGGTCACGGCCGTCTCGGCGCTGGCGCGCACCGAGAGCCGCGGCGCTCACGCCCGCGAGGACTACCCCAATCGCGAGGATGCCAGCTGGATGAAGCACACGTTGGCGCACCGCGACGATCGCGGCGTGCGCTTGAGCTACAAGCCGGTGACGGTCACGCGCTTCCAGCCCAAGGAGCGGGTGTACTAGACTTGGCGCTGAAGCCGCCGGGGCCCGCAACCCTTCAATGATCGACCAGGAACAATTCGACCGCGTGGCACGCGCCTTGCCCTTCCTCCGGGATGCCGGGGAGGACCTGGTGCGTTCCTTTCGAGAGGAGTCCTTCATCGCCCGCGTCCCGGCCGGAAGGGATGTCTTCGTCGAGGGCGACCAGGTGGGTGCGATCCCGCTTCTGGTCTCGGGGCAGGTCCGGGTCTACCAGATGGGCGAATCGGGGCGTGAGATCACGTTGTACCGCTTCGGCCCGGGACAATCGTGCGTCCTGACGGCCAATGCGATTCTCAGCCAGCAGACCTTCCCGGCGATCGCCACGGTTCAGGAAGACGCCGAGGCCGTGATGGTCCCGGCCGCGACCTTCCGCGAGTGGGTTCGGGCGCACGACTTCTGGCGCGACTTCTTCTTCGAGCTGGTCTCCCAGCGGCTGGCGAGCGTCATGGCCGTGGTCGACGAGGTCGCCTTTCGCCGGATGGACGGGCGGGTGGCGGCGGTCTTGCTCGGGCGATCGGAGGCACAGAACCCGATCTTCGTGACGCATGCGGAGATCGCCTCCGAGCTGGGATCATCGCGCGAGGTCATCAGCCGGATCCTGGAGGATTTCTCCGGGCGGGGCTGGATCCGGACCGGGAGGGGCCAGGTGGAGGTGATCGACCGGTCGGCGCTGGAAGGCCGCCTGGGTGGGTGACAATGTCACAGACAGGGTCTCGGCTCTCCGGTAGAGTGGGGCTAAGAACGCCAAACCACTCAAGGAGAGAGTTCGATGAACCCGTTTGTAACCTTCATGGCTTCGACCGCCGGTCGGGCCGTCCGCATCCTGGGCGGGATCGCCCTCATCGCCTGGGGCCTTCTGGGCCTGGGGGGTACGTGGGGGATTGTCGTCGCCGTGATCGGCCTGGTGCCGTTGCTCGCCGGCGTCTTCGACTTCTGCGTGTTTGCCCCGCTCTTTGGGGCGCCGTTGAGCGGGCCCAAGATCCGCGGTTCCCAGTAGGCTGTCTCGCGTTGCCTGTAGCGACAGTGCCGGCCCGGCTTGGGGCCGGCACTGTGCATTGGGGTGGTTGAAGGGCCGCTGTAGGGAGCCTCGAGGCCGTGGGCAGTAGAATAGGACACGACCACGCCGCGCGCCCGCAGGTGAGGGACCGCGCGCCGGAGGAGCGCCTGCATGGAAGTGACCCTGCGGATCCGTCGTTTCGATCCCGAGAAGGACAAGAAGCCGCGTACCGAGACCTACACGGTCGAGGCCGATCCCAACGACCAGGTGCTTGACCTGCTCAACCGTGTCAAGTGGGACCAGGACGGAAGCCTGTCGTATCGGCGTTCGTGCGGGCATGGGGTCTGCGGGTCGGACGCGATGCGGATCAACGGGGTCAACCGGCTGGCGTGCAAGGTCCTGGTGCGGGAAATCGGCGCCGAAATCACCGTCGAGCCGCTCCTGGGGATGCCGGTGGTCAAGGACCTCGTGGTCGAGATGACCGGGTTCTTCGAGCACTACCGGGATGTGATGCCCTACCTGGTCAATGATGATCCGGCGCCGGAGCGGGAGCGCTTGCAGAGCCCGGAGGCGCGCGAGCGCTATGACGACACGACCAAGTGCATCCTGTGCGCGGCGTGTACGACCTCCTGCCCGACCTTCTGGGGCAACGAGGGCTATATCGGCCCCGCGGCGATTGTCCAGGCGCATCGGTTCCTGTTCGACGACAGGGACCAGGCCGGCGCTGAGCGGCTCCAGATCCTGAGCGGCCGCCTGGGCGTATGGGCGTGCCACACGGCGTTCAACTGCACGCGGGCCTGCCCACGCGAGATCCAGGTGACGCGGGCGATCGGCGAAGTCAAGCGGGCAGTCGTCAGCGGCCGATTGGAGTGAGCATGGAGTTGCGCGGGGCCGGCACGGTCGAACTGACGGGGGTCTTCAACCGTGCGCCGCGCATCCTGGTCGCCGACGACGACTGGCTCAACCGAGACCTGCTCGAAGCCTATCTGACAAGCTCGGGGTGCGAGGTCGTCACCGCCGCCGACGGGATCGCCGCGTTGGACCAGGCCCGTTCCGGCCCGATCGATCTGGCCCTGGTCGATGTGCAGATGCCGCGCCTCGACGGCCTAGCGTTGTGCCGGGCGCTGAAGTCGTCGCCGCAAACGCGGTTCGTCCCGGTCATCGTCGTCACCGCCCTCGACAGCGAAGACGAAAAGCTCAAGGCGCTCGACTCCGGCGCCGACGATTTCGTCACCAAGCCCTATAACTCGATCGTCCTGTTGACGCGGGTGCGCTCGTTGCTGCGGATCAAGAAGCTTCACGACGACCTCGAGACCCGCAATCGGGTGCTGCGCCAGGTGCTTGATCGCTACGTCGCCGAGGATGTCGCCGATATCATCCTGACCGATCCCGAGCGGTACCTCAAACTGGGCGGCGAAGCCCGGCCGGTGACGGTCCTGTTCGCCGACATCCGCGGCTTCACCCGCTTTACCGAACAGCACACCGCGCCGCAGGTGGTCGAGACCCTCAATCGTATCTTCCCGGCCCTGAGCCAGGTCGTGTTCAACTACCGCGGGACCTTCGACAAGTACATCGGCGACGGCCTGATGGCGTTCTATGGCGCGCCGGTGGCGGCCCCCGACGACGCCCAGCGAGCGGTCGAGACGTCGCGCGAGATGATGCGCGTCTTCCGGGCGCTGGGGGAACAGGGCGGCATGGACCTCCAGGGATTGAGCCTGAGCGTGGGGCTGCACTCGGGCGAAGCGATCGTCGGCAACATCGGCTCGGAGCGCGTGATGGACTACACCGTCGTCGGCGATACGGTCAACGTCGCCAAGCGGTTGCAGGAACTGGCTGACGGTTCGCAGATCCTTCTCAGTGAGGCGACCTATCGGCTGGTCAAGGGTGTTCGAGCCAAGCG
>DATIPT010000108.1:0-17312 GCA_035471625.1 Anaerolineales bacterium | reverse complement strand
GAGGGCGCATCCGTAGGCGCGCAAGGGATTATACCCTCGCGCCGAGACGACGCCTGCCTTCGCGAACACGCGCCCAGGACCGAAGGTCTTGGTCCTATGGCTCCGCACGGAAAGAGACGAAGAGACGAAGGCTTTCGTCCTCCACCCGAGATGCCGTGTCGGAGGCGGATGCGGCGAGCCGAAGAGTCGCCCAGGTCTCAGCTATCGACTGGGCTTCTTGCACGGTATCCGACGCCGCGATCCTTTGGGCGAGGCGGACGGAGGTTTCTGCGTGTTCAAGCAGACCTCCGAAATCCTGGAGCAGGGTCACGGGTCCGTCGGCAGCGCCAGGGTCGGGAATCGGGTTTTCCAGTTCGCTCTCAATCAGGGAACGGGCCAGCTCGACATAGGCTATCAGGCCGAAACCGTCGCCGGGGTTCTCCGTTCTTCCGTTGCCGTCCCAGTCGTCGAACTCCGCAGAGTCCTGACCGACGAGGATGTTGATCGCGTGTTCGGCGTGTGCCTTCGCGTCAGCCAGGTTGCCGGCGACAAGGGCTTCGACTGCGAACTGGAGGTGACTGTCGTGGGTGGCCGCCTGGCCCTGCAATCCTTCGACAATTGCCTGCGTGGTCGGGAGCCCACGAGACAGATCGTCGAGGCGGCGGACTTCGGCGACCACCGAGGCGGGAAGCTCGGCGGTGTAGACGATCGTGGTGGGGATCCTTGGTGCTGGATCGGGTGAGGGCTCGAGGCTGATGGCGAGGCTCGAGGTCCTTGCCAGGAGATTGACCCCGTCGGTGTCGACGTAGGCGGCACGAATGGCGCCGTCGGCATAATCCGCGGGCAGGGCGATCGATTGCCCGTCTGGTGAGATGAGCCAGACGCTGTAGACCTGACTTGCCTCTGGGGCTGGGACGTCTTCAACGACGATCTGCGCGGAGGCATCCTGAAAGATTGCGCTTCCGGCCGCCTCCACAACCGGGGCGACCACGGAGGCAGTCGGGGAAGATCGCGGAGCAGGCGCCTCCGCCGGCGTGGCAGGCGCGAATGTCGGCGTGGACGGGAGGGCCCCCGCTAAACCGGGGCCGCGGGTGCCGATGAGGATGGCGAGACCGCCAACGATGGTCACGCCGGCCCCTGCCAGGACGATCCACCAAGGCTGGACCCGGCTGCGGTTGCCCTCCGTGACCAGAGGGGAGGAGATGGGCTGGACGACCGTCGTCGGACCCAGCCGGGCGGCCCGGCGAAACGCGGAAGCGAGATCGCCGGCCTTCGGGTACCGGTCATCCGGGTTCTTCTGCAGGGCGCGACTGACGACCGCCTGGATCGCAGGATCGACGTTGGGGAGCGGTGGCGGCGCGACGTTGGCTTGCTTGTAGAGGATGGAGGCCGTGGTGTCGACATCGGGGTTGAAGGGGAGGGTGCCTGCCAGCCATTCAAATAGCATGATCCCGAGTGAGTAGATATCGGCCCGGGAGTCGGCCGGTTCTCCGCGCACCTGCTCTGGGCTCATGTAGGCCGGCGTACCGAGGACCGTTCCGGTCAGCGTCTGTGTGGTCGAGGAGCTGATCCGAGCGATCCCGAAATCGGTAAGGATCGGGGTTGCGTCCGGGGGGAGTGGAAGGGAGGGGCGGATAGGGGTCGATCCCTCGCGCAGGATGACATTCGCCGGCTTGATGTCTCGGTGAACGATGCCCTGGGCGTGGGCGAAGTCGAGGGCTGCGGCGAGCCCGTCGAGGACCCGAGCAGCCGTCTCGAAGGCGAGCGCGTGCCCCGAGTCGTGCAGCTGCTGGAGGTAGGCCGCCATCGATAGGCCCTGCAGGAGTTCCATGACGATATAGGGCGTTCCGTCATAGAGATCGAGATCGTAGACCTGGACGATGTTTGGATGGCGAAGGGCGGCGACGGCCTTGGCCTCCTCGTTGAACCGCCGGCGGAGGTCCGGGTCGTCTGCGAGGTTCCCATGCAGAATCTTGACGGCGCGGCCAACGTTCAGGGTCACGTGTCGGCCCAGATACACATCGGCCATGCCGCCGCGGCCAATCAGTTGCTGGATTTGGACCTTGGAAAGGGTTCGCCCGATCCAATGATCAGGCATCGGTTGCCCGCTGCGGAGAACGGTTGGACTCGAGCTGGACCGGGGAACCGATGGAAATCGTCCCGCCAAGCGCGACTCGCGCCAACAGTCCCCGGCGACCGTCGATCTCCCGGCGCAGGCCGGGGCGGATCGTATCGATGAAGTCACACGGCGTGCAGGGCCCGGTAATTTCAAGGAGGACATCGCCAACCCGCAGGCGATCTCCGGGGACGAGCCCATCGAAGGACAGATTCTGGGTCACGATGTTCTCGCGGACCGTTCCCGGCGCAAGCGCAAGAGTGGAGAGCGTCTCCTCATCCATCAGCAGGACTTGGCGGCGAGATTTGCCGTAGGCGACATCGCCGCGAATGCCCAGGCCGGTCACCGCGTCAAGAGAGGCCTGGGGCTGCATGGGGTCTCCGTGCCCGCCCTTGATGAATAGATGAGTCACACGCGAAGTCATCGGTCGGAGGATCCCGAGGGCGCACCGCGCAATCCGGCAGTATAGCACGGGGAAAGATGCCGCCGTGATATCCTAGACGGCCTGTGGTCTCGACGCGTGTCGGCGGACTCCTGAGGGCCCGGTATTGATCGTCCTCCCCGCAGTCTTGCTGCTCTTCGGCGCGGTGGTCCTGGTTGTCGGGCGGTTGGGACCGCGCGCATCTCGCCTGGTCGAGCTGGGCGCGATGACAGCTGGGCTCACGGTATCCATCCTCCTCGGCCTGTCGGAAGGACAAGGACTGACCAGCGCTCCGGTTTCCGGGATCGGCGCCGGGCTCTGGGGGATTCGTTTCACCAATTCGCCGGCGTCCTGGGCGCTTCAATTCGCGTTGCTAACGTGGGTCCTGGCGACCGCCTTGCAGCGGCCAGGAGGCATCACGAACCGGGAGAGGCCGGGGCGTGCAGCATGGTTGTTGTATACCGCCATCGGTGCCCTCAGTGTTGTGGTGGGGAATCTGCTCACGGTCATCCTGGTGTGGACGGCCCTGGGAGTCGGAGAGCGGACGCTTGCGATCGCCCGCGCGGGTTCGGACGCCGAACTGGCAGGCCTTCCCCTGGTTTCGTCGGCTGACGTCCTGGCAGCCGTGGTCCTGATCGGCGCAGGCGGACTCGCATCCGTTGGGAGCGCGGAGCCACGGGCTTCCGGCGTCTTCCTCTTGGCCCTGATGGCTGCGGGGGTCGTGCGCGTGGTCGCGGCCGACAAGACGGGGCAGAGCCTTGATCCCTCCGGTTCGGTTGCAGGGACGGGGTGGGAGGCTGCCCTTGTTGGCTCTCTCCCGGCGTTTGGGGCCTTGGCCTGGGGCGTGACAGAAGCTGGGACTGCGGGCTGGCCGATCTCGGCCGCGTGGATCGCCGGTCTCACCAGTTTGGCGGCGGCGATCATCCTGGCGATGGGATCTTCGCCGGTCGGGCGGCGTCGGTCCTGGATTGTCGTCTGGCTAGGACTTGCCGTGATGGTGAGCACGAGCGCGGCAAGCGAGACGGCCGCTGTCATCGGCGCTGCCGGAGTCGTGATGGTTCTGGGCGGCAACCTCTTTCGAGATGGCGCTTTCGCGGCTGTATCTTGGGTTTGGGCGGCGGCCGGTGCTTTCTTTGCGGCCGGCGTTCCCTTTCTGGCGGGCGGGGTGGTCGCCGGCAGTCTCTCGGGGATCGGAACTCCGCTCATGGCGATATCCATTCTGACGATGGGGTTCGCCGCGTCGAGGTTCTGGGGCGAGCGCTCGGTGGTTCAGAATGAGCCCGGAAGCCGGTCCGGCGTCCTGCGCGCCGGGGTCGCGCTGGCGCTGGTTGTCGGGACGTCGATGGGTGTGTACCTCAGACTCCATGGCGACGCCGTCGCCTGGGTCGAGGCCGCCATCGCCCTGCTTGGCTCACTGGTGGTGGCGGGCGCGCTGCGGGCGCTCTCTCCGGCACGTCTGTCCCGGTGGGAGAGAGCACTGCGGTGGCCGGAGTTGGCGACGGCGGACCGTGCAAGCCAGACTGCCGGAAGCGCCGCGCTCCGCTTGGTGCGCGTGGTGCGCGACGTCTTGGAAGGCGACGCCTCCCTTCTGTGGGCCTTTGTCATTATCCTCGTGGCTTTCTTGATGTTGCGAGGCTCTGCATGATTGAGCTGACTGACCTGGTGATGTCTCTGGGGTTGCTGATGGCTCCCGTGGGAGCAGCGGGGATCGTGCTGGCGCCGACAGGCCGACTTGCGATCGGCATGCTCTTGGGGACCTATCTTGGAGCGAGCCTGGTGGTCGGTGTCGGTCTCGGGGCCAGGATCGGTCTCGGCCTGGTGTTGGCCGGGTTGGTCTGCTGCGTGATTCTTGCGGCGGGATGGGGGAGAGAGGGTTGGTCGCCTGTCGGAGCGGGTTCGATCCCCCAAGGTCGAGCGTTTCGCCTGGCAGCAGTGCTCTTGGTGAGCGCGGCTGCGTGGGGATTGTCGGCGCCTGGCGCGGCGGAATTGCTGCCTGTATCGGAGACCCACCTGGCCTCGGCGGCGATCGTCGTGGCCATGGGTTTGTTGGTGGCTGGACTGAGTCAGGATCGGCATTCGGGTGCGCTCGGAATCCTTGCGGTCTTGGCCGGGTTCGAGATGGTCTACGTCTATCTCGAACCATCGCTCGCCATGCGTGCGGTGCTGGCGGCGGTGACGATCGGGGTCGCCCTAGCCGTCAGTGTCGATCCGGAGGGTCGGCCGACTGCAAGCGAGGAGGAGCGGCGCACCCCATGAGCGGTCCGCTGCTGATCCTTGTTGCTGGGGGGATCGTCGCAGGAGCGGCCTTCCTGCTGCGGGCGAGACCGAGGCTATCTTTCGGGCTGGCCGCTGGCGCTGGGGCGCTTCTTGGCGCGATTGCCATCGGGATCGTGCTCGGTGCGCCGTTCCAAGTCCTCGGGATCGGAGTGAAGCTGGAGGAAGGATGGACGGTGCTGGGCCGATCGCTCGTTCTCGGAGAGCACAATCGATTGCCGGTGGGGTTCATCTTTCTCGCAGGATCAGTCTTGCTGCTGAGCGGGCTGGCTTCGGGCGCTTCTCGGCGCATGCCCGCGGCGGGTATGGGGGTGATGCTGGCTCTGGCGGCGGCGTTGATGATCCAGCCCTTCGTCTTCTCGCCGGCCCTGATCGCCTCGGCGGCGATCGCGGCGAGCGTGATCTTGGTACGGGCCGATGGGCTTGGAGGCCGAGCGGCCGCTCGGATCTTGATATCGTATTCTCTGGCAATGATGGTGATGCTGTTGGCAGGGTGGATGATCGAGATCGGCGGAGTTGGCGCCATCGCGACCGCACCGACTCGTCCTGCATCGATCCTGCTGGGGCTGGGACTGGCGATTGTGATTGTGGCGCCGCCCTTTCATACGTGGCTTACGGCTGCGGCCGAAGAAGCCCATCCGGTCGCCTTTGGGTTCACGGCGATTCTGCTGCAGACCGCAGGGTTGGTCTTGCTGCTGCAGTCGCTGGATGCGTTTGCCTGGATGAGGGCGGATCCGGTGGTGATGGAGCTGCTGCGCGCCGCGGGGCTCTTGATGATGGTGCTGGGTAGTATCTGGTGCCTGGCGGAGCGGCGCGCAGGTCGCCTCGTCGCCTACGCGCTGCTTGTGGACTTCGGCGTCTCGCTTCTGGCGGTCGCCAGCGGCACGTTGGAGGGATACGCCGTCGCGCTGGCGATGATGGTCGAGCGCGGGCTGGCGGTGATGGTGGTCGCTCTCGGGATCGCGACTCTGCTGGACGGATCGGATGGGGCCGAGGCATCTGGACCTCGACCCATCTCGCAGGCTTCGTTCGCAGCGGCCGTAATCGGCGGGCTATGTCTGGCCGGTTTTCCGCTGACAGCCGGATTTGCGGGCCGATGGAGCACGCTTGCGGTGCTCGGGGAGGGGGATGTGCTGGCAGCGGTCGCGACGGCCGGGACGATCGGGATCGTTGCTTATGCTTTCGGGCGATGGGGCCGAGGGGTGATTGTGGGTCGGCGTGTCCAGCCTGCCGGGTCCGGTGTGCTTCGGCGGGTCCTCTTGTGGAGCGGGATCGGCGCGATCATCGTGCTCGGCCTGGCGCCTTCGATTCTTTTTGCGTGGGGCGGAGCGGTTCTGGCCGGCTTCGGCGGTCTGAGCCTCGGCGGGATACCCTGAGCCGGATGCTATAATCCCGCCGTGCCCGCGCTCGATTCCTCCAAGACAGACTCCATCGACAAACGTCTGACCTGGCTCGACGATCAGCGGCGGAAGGACGCCGAGGCTCTTCGCAAGCTGGGCGTGCAGATCAAGGCCAGCGAAGATCTGATCGGAAAGCAGGCGCGCCAGATCCAAGAGATGTCGGCCGAGATGGCCCGGCTGGCGGCTTTGGCGGCACGCATCCACGCCGTCGATGAAAGCCTGGCCAAGCATCGCCAGGAGGTTTCGCGGCAGCTGGAGGCGTCGGAGGGCCGCCGCACCGAACGGGAAAAGACGCAGGAGCTCCAGCGCCGAAAGGAAAGTGATGAGCTGTCGCGCGCGGTCGGTGAGATCCGACAGGAGCTTCGCTCTCTGACCGACCTCAAGCGGGAATTCGAAGCGCGCATGAATGAGGAGGTCCGTCTGGCTCGGACGGTCGCGACCCTGGGAGAGAAGCTCGAGGCCGTTTCCGGCGTTCAGGAAGACCACGAGCGCGCTTTCGACGCCCACGACGATTTGCATCGCCAAGACGCCCGCAAGACCTCCGATCAGGCCGGGCAGGTGACGGACCTCAGAGTGCGCGTCGAGGGGCTTCGCGGGTCCCTGGATACCGCCGAGGATCGCATCCGTCAGCAGGAAATCCGGCTGTCGGAGGTCCAGGCGACAGAGGTCGAGCGCAGCGATGCGATGACGAGCTGGATCGAGGCGCAGAATCTGCGTGTGGCCGATCTGGAGCGCGTCTGGGGCGACTATGCCCGCCGTTTCGAGGCCTTTGAGAAACGTGCCTCGGAGATCGATTCGCGGATCCTGGCATACGAAGAGACCTACCGCAGCCTGCGTCAGCTGCAGGTGGACCTCGAGAAGACCCTGGAGCGCCTCGAGCGGCGCATCGGAGAAATCTCCGAGGTGCAACGCTTGAATGAGGACCGCCTGAAACAGGAATGGTCGACATTCCTCGCCGAGGATCAACGGCGCTGGAGCGGGTTCAAGCTCGCCCACGATGAGCAAGGCCAGGAGCACACCCGTCTCCATGACCGGCTGGCCGAGCAAGTCGGACGGCTGGAGGAGACCACGATGCAGGCCCTCCAAGAGGCAATCGCTCTGGAAGATGCCAACCAGCGTCGCCTAACCGAACTCCTGGCGATGATCCGCGAATGGGCCGGTGAAGTGGAGCGCCGGCCCAACCGGGTGCGCTAGGCCCGGCGATACACCCCTTTCTACTATAGCGCCTCATGATTCGAGTAGTCGGTACGGCCGGCCATGTGGACCACGGAAAGTCGACGTTGGTCGAGGCCCTGACGGGCACCCATCCCGATCGCCTGCGTGAAGAACGTGAACGAGAGATGACGATCGACCTCGGCTTCGCCTGGATGGAGTTGCCGGACGGTCTTGAGGTCGGTTTTGTAGATGTGCCTGGGCACCGCGACTTCATCGACAACATGCTGGCTGGAGTGGGCGGCTTCGATGCCGCGATGATGGTCGTTGCTGCCGACGAGGGCGTCATGCCCCAGACGCGTGAACACCTGGCGATCCTCGATCTCCTCCGGATACCGAAGCTGGTGCTGGTGCTGACAAAGTGCGATCTGGTTGAAGATCCGGCGTGGATCGACTTGGTCGAGGCCGACGTGCGGGCACTCTTGGCCGGGACGTCGTTTGCCGCGGCGGGTTCGGTTCGGGTTTCGGCTGCGACAGGAATTGGCCTCGACGACCTCAAGGCGGAGTTGGCGAAGGTCTTGGCTGAGGCGCCGGCCCGGGTGGACCGGGGACGGCCGCGTCTGCCGATCGATCGCGCCTTCACGATGACCGGTTTCGGAACGGTGGTGACCGGAACCCTACTGGATGGGAAGCTGACCGAAGGTGATGACGTGATGGTGATGCCGGGGGCGTTGCGCGGGCGGGTTCGGGGCCTGCAGACACACCGCCGCAAGGTTGAGGTCGCTTTTCCGGGGAGCCGCGTGGCGGTGAACGTGACCGGGATCGAGGTTCAGCAGGTTCAGCGCGGCGACGTGCTGTGCGCGCCGGGAGCCTACCGCGGAACGCGCAGGATCGACGCGCGCGTCGAGGTCCTGGGAGACGCGGCGGTCGGATTGCGCCATGACCAGTCGTTGAAGCTCCACCTCGGATCGGCGGATGTGCTGGCCCGGGTGCGGCTCTTGATGACAGACGAAATCAAACCGGGCGGAGATGGCTGGGTCCAGCTTGTGCTCGAGTCGCCTGTCGCTGTTGCGGACGGCGACCGTTTTGTTCTGCGCAGACCGGCACCGCCGGCTACGATCGGCGGAGGCACGGTCGTTGATGGGCGACCCCAGCGACGGCATCGCCGGCGCGACGCGGCCGTGGTCCGGTTACTCGAGCGGAAGCTTGGGGGCTCGCCCGAAGATCGGATCGGGCAGGAGCTGTTCTCGGCTGGCCCGCTGACCGTTGCCGAACTCGCCAGGAAGCTCGAAGAGCCGGCCGAGGTGCTCAGCCGCCGCGTTGAGACGCTGGTCTCGGAAGGGGCAGTGCGTGCGATCGGCGAAGGCCCGGCGCGCATCTATATCCATCCGGACTGGCTCTCGGGCGTGGCGGAATCGGCCCGGGAGGTCCTCCTGGTCTACCACCGGGACCATCCGCAGCGTTCTGGAATGCCGCGCGAGGACTTTCGACGCAAGCTCGGCCTCGAAACACGGGGGAGCGAGGCCGCGTTCGGGGCGTTGGAGGCCGATGGCGTCATCGTGGTTGGCGGACCACGTCTCCGACTGGCAGGGTTCTCGCCAACGCTGAGCCGGGAGCAGCACGAGGCGGCGGAGGCGCTGGCGCAACGCTTCGCCGCGAGTCCGTTCTCGCCACCGTCCATCCGCGAGGCGACCGATGCCATCGGGCTTGAGGCCTGGACGCTGCTCGTCGAGCAAGGGACGTACGTTCCGGTGGCCGAAGACGTCGCTTTTGCAGCGCCGGTCTACGCGCGGCTCGTTGAGGAAGTGGCCGCTTCGCTCGAAGCTGGCGAGAGCGTGACGGTGGCGACCGTTCGGGATCGCTACGGGACCAGTCGCAAGTACGCCCTGGGGTTTCTGGAACACCTCGATCGGATCGGTATCTCGGTGCGGGTCGGCGACGAACGGCGGCGCGGCCCGACCGCGCTTGCCGCTCGCTAGAACGCCTCGCGGAACACCCACTTCCCGGCCACCATGGTAGCCAACGGCGACAACTCCGCCAGGTCCCCGGGCGCCAGGGTGAACGGGTCTACCTCCAGGACGATCAGGTCGGCATAGCAGCCGGGGAGCAGGTTGCCAACCCAAGGCAGACCGGCTGCGCGGGCGGGGGCAATGGTGAATGCATCCAGCGCCTCCTCCAGGGAAAGCCGCTGTTCGGGGATCCAGCCATGTTCGTCAGGGGATCCGTCGACTCGCCGACGCGTGACCGCGGCATGCAGGCCAAGGAACGGATTGGGGGATTCGACCGGCGCGTCCGATCCGAATACGAGCGGCGCGCCGTGGTCGAGCTGCGATCGCCAGGCATAGGCGTACTGATTCCGTTCACCCCAGGCGCGCGTTGCCATGGGCATGTCGGAGGTTGCATGGATCGGCTGCATCGAGGCGATCACGCCGAGATCCGCCGGGCGGCCGACGTCGTCGACGTGCAGCAGTTGGAGATGTTCAACCCGGTGTTGGAGGGCGGGCAGGCCCTCGGCGCGTTCGAAGTCCCGCAGGGCCGCAAAGCCTTCGAGAACTTCGTGGTTGGCGCGATCGCCGATGGCGTGGACGGCGAGAGGAAGGCCCAGGCGGGCCGCCTTCATCCCGATCTCGAGCAGGGCCTCGCGATCGATCAGAGCGATGCCCGTGTTGCCTTCGTCATCGGCGTAGGGCTGCAGCATGGCCGCGGTTCGTGGCCCCAGGGCCCCGTCAGCGAAGATCTTAAGGTGACCGATTCGGAGCCAGTCGTCGCCGAAGCCTCCGCGCAGTCCCACCGCAGCCGCGTGGTCGAGCTGATCGAGCGGAATGCTCTTGAGGACATGCAGGCCCAGCCGCTCCTGGCTATGGAGCACCTGCAACGCCTCAAAGCATCGGGGTCCGTCGAAGTCGTGGACGGCTGTGATCCCCATCCGCCAAAGGGATCGTTGCGCCGAATGGATCTCGTCGACGACCGTCTCCAGGCTGGGCGGCGGGATTCGGTCGGTGACGACCGCCATTGCGGCTTCGAGCAGGATGCCGGTCGGGGCGCCGGAGGCATCGCGGACGAATGCCCCGCCGGGAGGATCGGCCGTCGACGGTCCAACACCCGCCAAGGACAGTGCGAGGGAGTTCGCCCAGCCGGCATGGAGGGACTTGGCGGTCAGGTAGACAGGATGACCGGGCGCGGCCTGGTCGAGGTCGGCGGCGGTCCCTGGGCGGCTCCAGTCGTTCTGGTTCCAGCCATGGCCGAGGATCCAGCTGCCAGGGGTGAGCCGTCGAGCGCGCTCCTGAACTCTGCGGAGACACTCCTCCTTCGTCGTTTCGCAGTCAATCATCGCCAGCGAGCGGGCAAACATCTCCAGGTGGATGTGCGCGTCGCACAGACCTGGAAGGAGGGTGAGCCCCTCCAGGTCGAGAGTCTCAAAGGTTTCGAAAGCGTTTGCCTGGCGCTCGGCGGCCTGGCCCGTTGCGGCGACGCGCCCGCCCGCTAGGAGGATGGCCCCGGTGGGCGACGATCCGGAGCCGCGGACGTAGATCCTGGCATTGCGGACGAGAAGTGGCGCGGGACTATCCAACGTCATGTTGTCGATGGCTCCCCGCGCGCGACATCGAGACCCTGCAACCCCAGCGAGGCGGCGAACACCATGAGCGGGTGAATGGAAGGCACGCCGGTATGTCGTTCCGACCACCATCGGCACGTTTCCGAATCGGTGAGGACGAGATCGACCCGCGACTGTGCGACTTGAGAAAAGAGCGGTCGTCCCACTTCGACCGCGACCGCATAGCGCTCGCGCTTGAGGCCGTAGGTACCGGCGACGCCGCAGCATTCGGAGGCGGAGATCTCGAGCTCCAGTTCGGGGATCGCCTGAAGGTAGGCGAGTGCAGGGGTTCCCACCCCGTGAGATCGCAGTTGGCAGGGAGGGTGGTACAGCGCCCGAAGCGGTATCGGATGCAAGTCTAGCGAGCCGGGGGGGACTCGCAGGACCTGGTCGAGGTACTCAAAGAAGTCGTAGGTGGAGGCGCTCACGGCGTCGACGGCGTGACCGGAAAGTCCGAGCACCGCCCGGTACTCGTGCTTGAGAGCGAGCGTGCACGACGTCGACGTGCCGATGATGGGAAGGCCTCGCTCCGCCCATGCCTGGAGGGCGGCAAGATTGAACGTTGCCCGCTGCCGCGCCGCATCAAAGGCGCCATTCGATTGCAGCGGCAATCCGCAGCAAACTTGTGGAGGCAGGTCGACGGTCACGCCAAGCGCCTCCAAGACCCGGATGGCAGTTTCGCCGAGCCATGGCTCGTAGTCGTTCGTGCTGCAGCCGTGGAAGTAGGCGACGGTTGGCTTGCCGGATGCTTGGTCTGTGGGAACTTCGCGCACATGAGCCGACAGCAGACTCCTCAGAGGGCGCGTCGCGACCGAGGGCAGGGGCGCAGTTCGCGCCAAGCCCACCATGCCCTCAAGAGCCGCGCGGAACCCGAAGGATCCGAGAACGGCGGCAACGATGCGACGGAAGGGCCGCGTCCACCGGGCGACCTCGGCCGGCCTGGAGAGCCCCCAGTCACGAAGGGCGCGCAGTCCCCTCGGCCGGATCTGCCCCTTGGCGACGATGTTCATCTCCGCCACAGGGACGGCGTGCGGACACACTCGACTGCAGACACCACAGCCGGAGCACCAGGCCACGCCCGGATCTGGTGGCGGCGCGCCGGGTTGGCGGTAGCGGGCCAACTGGGGCCCGACTGCTTTGGGCCCCGGGAACGCCGTCGTGGCCGCAGCCACAGGGCACGCGGCGGTGCAGACATTGCACTTCAGGCAGAGATCGGCGTCTAGGAACGGATAGCCCGCAAGTTGTGTCTCGATCGAGGGTACAGACTGTGGAGTCGCTGTCATGCGAGGGCGGCCTCGATCGCGACGAATGCGCTCCCCAGGTCGATGCCTTGGCGGGATCCCTCGACGGCGCGATCGGCGCCGGCCAAGAGCCCGCCGGCGGCAAAGAGATTCTCGAAATACGGTCGTCCGTGAATATCGATAGGGCGCGATCGGTCATCGATCCGGAGACCGAAGCGAGCGTAGGGCTGTGAGGCAAAGGGATCCGATTCCGTCCATCGCTCACGGGCCTCGGGCGCATGAATCGGAAGACCGAACACCGATTCCTGGACCTCGCCATTGCCGAATGTCAGCCAGCCGCCGTGAAGCGGGCCTCCTGTGGCCAGGACGACGGCGTCGGCGCGGAAGACCCGCGGTCCTCCTGCCGTCGTGGCGACAACCCCGGACACCCTGCGGCCGCCGCTTCTTCCGTCGACCTCGCCGCGGACTGAAGGTCCTTCGATCAGCTCGACGCCGCTGCGGGCGGCTTCCCGCCGGAGAGCCCGTTCGAGCCGAAGCCCGGGCAGGCTCGGCGGCAGCGTCGGGATTTCAAACAGATCCACGCCGAGGCGGCTGCGCATCGAGTCGAAGACCTCGCCAGACCGATCGAGGCCGAGACACGCGGGAATCCCGAGCCGTTCCACGCCCTGGAGGTGGGGAGCCCACTGGTTGCAGGTGGACTCGCGAAACGCCGGATCTTCGAGAGCCCGAGCCAGCGTCAAGAGATCGGGGCGGCCGGCCGTTGACGGTACGGGCATGGGGAGCGCGAGCGTTCCGGAGAACGGGATGCCTCGGTGGCGGAGGCCTGAGGCGACGAGCGCCGCCGAGAAGTCGCGGACCTGCGCCAGATCTCCAAGATGGAACGGCGTCGGATCGGCGAGATGGCCCCCGGCGAGGGAGCGCGGCGCCGCGGCGCATGTGTGAATGGTTCCCAAGGGGCTCGGGAGGTGAAGGCTCATGTCAAAGTCGAAAACGTAGGGAAGTTCGGCACGCGTCGTGATCTCGAGAAACGCGGCGAGAGCTGCCTGAAGCGGCCGATGGCCGATGGCGCGTAGAGGATGATCCGGAGCGAGGCGCGTCGATCCGAGGCGAACGTCGCCGTCCTTCCAGGTGTCGATGCAGCCGTGCGAGAGGGAAAGGCCGCCCCGTCCTTCGGCGACCAGGCGGACGGGGCTTCCTCGGGAGGAGGCCAGGATCGCGGCGTAGAGGCCGGCGAGGCCGGCACCAACGACGATCAGGCTCTTCATGCAGGCCCCTCGGGCGCGGATTCGGCGCCCAGGAGCTCAGTGTGGACTCGACGGAGGAACTCCAGCTGGCGGAGACCGCGGCCCCACGCCAGCGGCAGGAGCCCGCGCCAACGTTGCGCGACAAAGGCCGCCAGCCCGCCGTCGTCAGCGGGATCGTTGAGCAAGCCCAAAGCCAAGGCCGAGGCTCGGTAGGTGCAGAAGGCGCCCTGGCACGGGCCCATGCCCAGGCGCAGGTCGCGGCGGACGTCGTCCAGCTCGGCCGTCTCCGGATGGAGGAGTGTACGCCGCACCGGGCCGGCGGCCACGGCCTCGCACTCGCAAACGATGTCTGAGTCGTCGTCGCGCCCTGGCGGGGCGGTGTACGCCTTGGCGCGCAGACGCAGCGAATAGAAGCGACGGGTAGGACCCGGAAGGGGGGTGGAGGCGGTGGTGCATGGGCGGTTTGACCGAGCCATCGCGGCCACCACATCAACGGCATCCTCGGCCATCTTGCGGTAGGTTGTCAGCTTGCCCCCGAGAACCGAGACGAACCCGGGAATTCCATCGCGCGTTTCGTGATTGAGGACGGCGTGTGCCCGCGGCAGGTCTCGCGTTGGCGCCTCTGAGGGCCCAGGCCGGTACAGGGCCCGGATCCCTGCCCAGGCCCGCAGCGGTCGATGACGTCGGATGCCGGGAACGAGAGCTTGACCCTCGCCGAGCAGGAGATCGATCTCCCAAGGCTCGATCTGTAGGTCGAGCGGGGAGCGGACCGGGACGTCAGTCGTTCCAAGGATGCATACGGTGACGACGGGGACGATGATGTCGCCGTCATGGGGCGGCTTGCAGCGGTTCAGGACGGTATGGGTAAGCCGCGAGGCCATTGCCACCATCGTCCCCTTGCCAAGCGACAGGGGAAGGTTGACGCCTGCCATGCCGGCGACGACGCCGCAGAAGGGTCCCGCCGCGTTGACGACATAGCGGGCTTCGATCTGAAAGGGCTCGGTGCCGCTTGCGAGGACGGGGACTACCCGCGCGAGCATTCCGCCTTGGTGTGGCACCAGGCCGGTGAGCCGGTGCCTCAAGAGAACAGAGCCGCCGGCGTCGAGGATCGCCTGCCGCAACGCATGGAGCAATTCGAAGGAGTCGAGGGCGGCATCCTCGACCTCGAAGGCGCGTGAGACCCGAGGCGTGAGCAAGGGTTCTCGGGCACGGGCCTGGCCGGGGGAGATCTCCCCGGCCGGGACTCCGCACTCGCCGCAGGCTCGCAGCCAACGGTCGGGAAAATCCGGAGGATCGAGGTCGATGGCAAGAAAGAGGCCGCCGGTCGCCTCAATGGTGTGAGGGGCCATTCGGCGCAGGATGGCGTTCTCTTTGCGGCACTCTGCGGCGGAAACCGGATCGGTAAGGACGTAGCGGGCGCCGCTGTGCAGCAGGCCGTGGTAGCGGCCGGAGGTACCCTGGCCCAGGTCGCCTTGTTCGACGACCGTGACCTGAAACCCCCGCAGGGCGGCATCGAAGGCGACGCCTAGTCCGGTGGCGCCGCCGCCGACGACCAGGACCTCAACGGATTGTGTGGTCATTCAATGGGTTGAGTGTGGCCACGGACCTTTCCCGGATTGTATCGCGCGGGATGCGGAGGGAACGCCACGCAGGGTGGATGGGCCGGGCTAGCGTGCCTCGGGCGGCCGGGTCGGACGATCCGCCTGGCGGACCCGTTCGAGATCCCGATTGAACTCAAGAGTCGTCGAAGATTTCTCGTACCCCAAGGCGGTGAAGAATGCGTGTGCGTCGGTGCGGACAACATCGGTGTGCAGGAGCAGGCGAGCACGCCCTGATTCGAGGGCCCACGTTTCGGCGGCCGCGATCAGGTGCCGGCCAACCCCGCGACGCCGATATGTCTTGGTGACGACGATGGCGACCACTTCGGCGCTTTCCTCACTCGAGAGGTCGCGTGCAACGCGAAGATGCGCATAGCCAGCAAGATGTTCCCCGTCCAGCGCAAGCAGCAGCCGATCCTCCTTCGGCAGACTCGCCAGCCTTGCCCGCATTTCTTCGATCCCTACCTGGATCGATTCCTCCTGGAGGATGGCGATGAGTCGGGCGAGGTAGGCTTCAGGAGGATGTCGGGTTCGGACGATCTGCAGATTCATTGCTTACTTCACTCCTGGATCCCTTCCGCCGCCCACCGCGTCGACCGCTCGACAGCTCGCTGCCAGCGGTCGTAGCGGTGGTCGCGTTCGTCCGCCGACATCTGCGGAACGAACTCTCGATCGAGCTTCCAGGCAGCCGTCAGATCATCGAGTGAACTCCAGATGCCGGTCGCCAGGCCGGCGAGCGTGGCTGCACCGAGGGCCGTCGTCTCGGTTTGGACCGGCCTCTGGACGGGTACCCCCAGAAGATCGGACTGGATCTGCATGAGCAGGTTGTTGGCAACGGCGCCTCCATCGACGCGCAAGTTCTGCAACGCAAGCGAAGCGTCGCGGCTCATCGCTTCGAGCACATCGCGGGTCTGGAAGGCGATGGCTTCGAGGGTCGCCCGGGCGATGTGGGCCCGCGAGGTGCCGCGTGTCAGCCCGATGATCGTTCCCCGCGCGAAGGGATCCCATCGGGGCGCCCCCAGACCCACGAGGGCCGGGACGAAGTAGACGTCGCCCGAGTCGGGCACAGAGGCTGCGAGCGGACCGATCTCGGCGGAGGATCCGAGGATGCCCAGGCCGTCCCGCAACCATTGCACCGCTGCGCCGGCGATGAAGACACTCCCCTCCAGCGCGTACGTCGCGGCAGGGCGGTCGGTGCCCCTCGACTGAAGTTGCCAGCCGACGGTCGTAACCAGTCCAGATTCGGAGGCGATCGGATGGGTTCCGGTATTGAGCAGCAAGAAGCAACCGGTTCCGTAGGTATTCTTGGCGGCCCCGGTTTCGAAACAGATTTGCCCGAACAGCGCCGCCTGCTGGTCGCCCGCAACGCCGGCGAGAGGGATCGCCGCGCCGAGCCAATCCGGGTGAGTCTCCCCGAGGATGGCACTCGAGGCCACCACACGCGGAAGGACGGCCGGCGGAATGCCCAGGCGGTCGAGAAGGAAGGGGTCCCAATCGAGCGAGTGCAGATTGAAGAGCATTGTCCGAGAGGCGTTGCTGACGTCGCTGATGTGCAGGGCGCCGTTGGTCAGCCGCCACAAGAGGAATGAGTCGACCGTACCGAACGCCAAGTGACCGGCCTCGGCGAGCGTTCGGGCACCTTCGACGTTTTCGAGCAGCCAGGCGAGCTTGGTCCCCGAGAAGTAGGCGTCGATCACGAGCCCCGTTCGCCGCTGGACCTCCGGTTCAAGCCCCTCGGCCTTGAGTTGTTCGCAGACATGGGCCGTCCGGCGGCACTGCCAGACGATCGCGTTGTGCACTGGTTTCCCCGTCCGCCGGTCCCAAAGCAAGGTGGTCTCGCGCTGGTTCGTGATGCCGATTGCGGCGATGTCCTTGGGCGAGATGCCGGCCTCGGCGATCACGGATCGGGCGGTCGCAAGCTGGCTGTTCCAAATGGCTTCGGGATCGTGCTCTACCCATCCGGGCTTCGGATAGATCTGGGGGAACTCCTCCTGGGCGGAGGAAACCGCCGAGCCGGAACCGTCAAAAAGGATACTGCGAGAGGATGTCGTTCCCTGATCGAGTGCGAGGACGTAGCCCGGCATCGACGCCTCGGTTTCAGCTCTGGCGCAGGATCAGCCGATCGTACACGAGCGCCGCCAAACCACCGCCGAGGAGAGGTCCAAGGAAATAGATAGGCAGAGCCGAGAAGTCGAGCATGGCCACAGCCGGGCCGAAGCTGCGTGCCGGGTTCATCGAGGCGCCGGTGAGGCTTCCGCCCATCAGGATGTCCATACCCAACACCAGGCCGAT
>DATIPT010000107.1:0-28516 GCA_035471625.1 Anaerolineales bacterium | reverse complement strand
GATTGGCGTAGGCCGGGTTGAGGCCAACCAGCTCAAGCAATTCGTCGACCCGGTTGCGGATACCGTTGCCCTTGACCGTCTTGTGAACCATCAGCGGCTCGACCACGATCTCGCCGACGGTCATCCGCGGATTCAGGCTTGCGTAGGGATCCTGGAAGATCATCTGCATCTTGCGGCGCATCCGCCGCATCTCGTTCCCGTCCAGCCCTACCAGATCCACGCCGTCGAAATAGACGCGGCCGGCGGTCGGTTCGTAGAGCTGAAGGATGGTCCGACCCGTGGTCGACTTCCCACAGCCCGACTCCCCGACAAGCCCGTAGGTCTCCCGGCGCCGGATCGTGAACGTGAGGTCGTCTACCGCGCGGACGGCCCCGATCTGGCGCTGGAAAACGATGCCGCGGGTGATCGGGAAATGCTTGACGAGATGCTCCACGCGCAACAGGACATCTTCGTCGGAGGGCTCGGTCCCGTGCGCCTGGATCTGGGCAGCCGTTTCCGTCATGCCCGCAACCCTCCGGTGCGCACGTCGACCCAGCAGGCGACGTCGTGACGCGGTCCCACCTGCATCAAGGGGGGATTCTCCTGGCGGCATCGATCCTGGACAAAAGAACAGCGCGGTGCAAAGGGACAGTACTTGGGTTCTTCGTAGAGGGTCGGGGGCAGGCCGTCGATCGAGAGGAGTCGCTCCCGCTTCATGTCCAAGCGCGGCAGGCTTCCGATCAAACCGATCGTGTAGGGGTGCAGCGGATTGGCGTAGAGTTCCTTCACCGGAGCATGCTCGATGATGTAGCCTCCGTACATCACCGCCACGCGCTGCGCCATCCCGGCGATGATGCCGAGATCGTGGGTGATCCAGATGATGGCCATTCCGATCTCGTCGCGCAAGCGCTTGACCAGCTCGACGATCTGGGCCTGGATCGTGACGTCGAGGGCAGTCGTCGGCTCATCGGCGATCAGGATCTGCGGGGTGCACGATAGCGCCATCGCGATCATCACCCGCTGGCGCATCCCTCCTGAGAACTGATGGGGGTAGTCTCCCAGTCGCTCGGCGGCATTGGGGATCCCGACCATCCCAAGCATCTCGGCCGCCCGTTCCGCCGCCTGCTTCTTGTTCATCCCCAGGTGAATCTCGAGGGGCTCGGTCAGCTGCCGACCAATCGTCAGGACCGGATTGAAAGATGTCATCGGATCCTGGAAGACCATCCCAATCTGCGCCCCGCGGACCTGGCGGATCTCGTCGGGGCTCATCTTGAGCAGATCCTTGCCCATGAAGTTCGCTTGCCCGCGCACGACCTCGCCAGGCGGCTCAGGGATCAGACGCAGCATGGAGAGAACGGTCACACTCTTGCCGCAACCACTCTCTCCCACGATGCCCAGAGTCTCACCGGAGTCCAGATGAAAAGAAACGCCGTTGACGGCGTGGACCATTCCATCGGTTGTCTTGAAGTGCGTTGCCAGGTCGTTGACGTCGAGGACGCGCGGCGAGGTGCTCAGGTCTCGTAGCATCCGGGGACCGCTCTCCTGTTGGAGGGTTGTCATCTGGCGGAAAGAGCCGGCTAAACCCTTCGACCGTCGGGGTGTCGGGTCCGAGGCGGCGTCCCTCGGGGTCCGACCCGCATCCCTCGGCCTGGCCGTGCGGGCTCGTGGGCGGATTATACCCCAAAGGGGGACGAGGTCAACGCAATCCCGGCGCCGGGCTCAGGACAGAGGGCACCCCCTTGGCAGGAGAGATGTCCCGCGCCCGGGGCATCCGCACCGGCTCCCCGGGAATGCACGAGAACGAGGTGCGGGCCGTTCGAGCGTCTCAGCCCGAGCAGGCCTCGCCGCCGTACCAAGCCTCGATGTTCCAAAGCAAACTCTGCACCGTGGAGTCCATCTCAGGCCCGCACACGTCCCGGCCATAGACCAGGATCCGGGGCCATTGAAGCACGGGTAGGGATGGAAGCGCGTCCATCAGCCGAGTTTGCGTGCTTCCCACGGCCGGTGGGTAGGTTGGACCGGCGAGCGGACCGAGGGAGACTTCCTGACAGGCGGCGTCGAACGCCGCCTCGGAATATCCGCTGGCATTGCTTCCCTGCGGATTGACCGACGACGGGATCTCAGCCGTCGTGAAGACATCACACGCGGGCGACATCCAGTGCAGCCAAGGCCACAGGACGAAATCGAAGCCCCGGCCGAAGACAGCTCCATCCGGCCAAACATCGTAGAGCGACTCGGCGGAGAGGCCTTCCACCCGGACGCCTATCCCACATTCTTCGAGGTCCGCCGCCAATCGAGTCGCCAGAGCGACATGGAATTCGTCCTCCGCCGTTGCCAGCGTCGCCTCGAATACCGTACCTCCCGGCACGCCCCGAGCCCCCTGCGACCGTCGCGGAGTCGCAGAATCACCATCGTCATCGATCCAGCCGAGCGCAGCGAGCTGGTCTGCCGCTCCTGCCGGGTCATGGTCGATCTCCGCGATGTCCGGCAACACGAGGGGATGATTCGCTGGAAGATAGGTGCTCGGAATGGGGCTCAGGCCGCCCACGATCTCCGCGATGGTCGAACCTCGATCGAGGCAGGCTGCCACGGCCCTGCGCACCTCAGAATCGACGAAGAACCCTGGCCGACCGTCGACCGGAGCGGTGTTGAAGTCGAGTCGCTCGATCACCGGTCCCGGCGCTGACGCCCACCGCAGACGACCCTGATCGGCGAGGCTCTGCAGGGTTGCGATCGATTCGAACCCGACGAGCGACTCCTCGAGCACATCGCATTCACCGGTCAGGATCTGCTGCAGCGCGGCATCACCGCGCTCTTCCAGGAATCGGACGTGGACTCCCTCGTACCCCGAGAGGCCCTCCGAGGCGCCGGCGTAGTTGGGATTCCGCACAAAGTCGACTGCCATCCCGGGGTCCCACGAGTCGATCTGGAACGGCCCCCAGCCAATCGGCGTCCGGGCGGCGATCTCGGATTGCGACAGATCCCCTACCGGGATCTCCGCCAGAAGATGCTCGGGCAGAGGTGACCAGAAGTTCCCGGCATACTCCGGATCGACGAAACCGGGGATCCCTGTCCAGCGAACGGTCGTCGAATCGACGGCCTCGTAGGCCGAGGTCCGGTTGACCTGGTCTTTCACGCTGGTCGTCGCAGGATCCGACTCGACCCGGTAGGCGAAGACCGAGTCGGCGGCGGTCAGTTCCGCGCCGTCGGACCATCGAAGGCCCGGGAGCAGATGGAAGTCGACGACCAACCGGTCGAGTTCGGCCCCACCTCCTTCATAGCGGCGGCGACAGTCCATCGACGTACAGCCCGATGGAAGGTACGACTTCCCCGGACGGAATTCCTCCGGCAGCCCCGTGTCGGGGTTGAAGTACAGGTCCCCCGAAAGGATCCTCACGGGTTCGAAGCGGATATCGCCGGCCTCGATCGAGGGAAGCCTCTCCAGCAGGACCGGGGAGTACTGGTAGCCGAGCGCATCGATGGGGCCGTCGTACAGCAGGGGAAGGAGCGTTCGCGCCGAGGCATTGCGCGGACCGAACGGGAAGAACGAATCGGGTTCCTCTGCCAGGCAAACGACGAGAACGTTGGGCTCGGGCGCCGGCGTTGGAACTTCCAGCCTGGCCGTCGGCGTCGGGGCGGCGCCTTCCTCCAGCGGGGAAGTGAGGAACGGAGCGGAGCAGGCCGCCGCGGCCGTCAGGCCCACGACGACGGCGATCCATATCGTGAACCGGCCGGTGCGCATCGCGGCCGGCGCGATGCGCCGGTCCCGCAGACTCGTTCTAGCCATCAGGGCTCGCCCCTCCCAGATCCTTGCGGACGTCCTCCAGGATCTTCCGGTCTTCGTCGCTCAGCTCGGCCTTCTCTAGCAGATCCGGCCTTCGCCGCCAGGTTCGCTCGATCGCTTTGCGTCGCCGCCAGGCGCGAACGCGCGCGTGGTCGCCCGAGAGCAAGACGTCGGGGACGCGCAACCCCTCGAACTCCGGGGGGCGCGTGTAGTGTGGGTACTCGAGCAGGCCGCTCGCGTGGGAGTCATCATCGGCGGCGTCTGCATCGCCCAGCACGCCGGGGATGCAGCGGGCGACGGCGTCGATCAAGATGAGGGCGGGAAGCTCCCCGCCGGTCACGACGTAGTCTCCGATCGAGATCTCATCGGTCGCCAGATTCGTGCGGATCCGCTCGTCGACGCCTTCATAGCGCCCGCACACGATCGCCAGCCGAGGCTCTCGGGCCAACTCCCGGGCGATCGCCTGGCTCAACGGCCGCCCTTGCGGGCTGAGGAGGATGACGGGCGTCTTCGAAAGGCCCTCGCCCAGCGCCGCCCGCACCGCGGCGAAGATCGGTTCCGGCTTCATCACCATCCCTCCGCCGCCACCGTACGGAGCATCGTCGGTTGTGCGGTGGCGGTCGGCGGTGTGGTCCCGAGGATCATGCAAGTGGACTTCGAGGTGTCCCGCCTGTACGGCCCTGCCAAGGATGCTGGCGCCCAGGTAGGGCCTCAGGAGTTCGGGGAACACGGTGAAGACATCAAAGCGGATCATCGGACAGACCACGTGTGAATGGTCTTCAGCGACCATGCACAAAACAATCGACCCTGCAAAGGGCCGGGCGCGCATTATAGCATCCGAAAGCGCGGATCAGGGCCAGGCGGGGGATCCGCCTTGCCAGCGTTCGATCGACCGTCGGGTAGCCTCGAACGCCAAGGGTGGAATCTGGTCAGGGAGGAAGAAGGCCGCGCTCTGCGCGTCGTCACCGGGGCGCAAACTCCCTCCCCGGATGACTCCGTGGAAGACGATAACGATATCCGCGCCTTGCGCGTGCTCTCTCCCGGAATAGACGTCGAGGACCTCGGAGACGGCGACCTCAAGACCGGTCTCTTCCAGGCACTCGCGTGCAGCCGCCTGGCGCGCGTCCTCCCCGGCGTCGACGAAGCCTGCCGGCAGCGTCCACCGACCTTGCTCCGGCTCGAGCGCTCGCTGCACCAGAAGCACCGCCCCGTCTTTCGTGGCCAACACACCGGCGGCGACCTTGGGTTCCACGAAGTGAGTCCGGCCGCAGCCTGTGCAGACCGGCCGGAGGCGGCCGAAGGAAGGGCGCTCCTCAAGCGGCTGTCCGCAAGCCAGGCAGAACCGGATGAGCCGCTCGGCCACAGTCAGCTGCGACGCCGAACCACGAGGGTCACGACGAGTAGGGATGCCGCCACCAGCCCGAAGCCCCACTGGGCAGCCGCCAGCCAGGAGAATGCCGCACCCGCGACACGAGCTTGCGCCACCTCGTTCGTCGCCAAGTCGGTGTCGGGGATCGGGGTCCCCGTTGGCCGCGCCTCCATGGCGCCGCTCTCTAGGGCGGGGGCCGGAGGGCAATCGGCGCAGTCATCGGTCTTGAGGGCTGCCGTCGCGGCGGCCGTCGGAGTGCCAGGTGCCTGCGCTTCCCCGGCGGCCGTTGCGCCGAGGGTGTCCGGCAGGCCGGTCGCCAAAGGGACTTCCGCCGGCAGGGCTACCTCCGGCTCGGCTGCCGAAGCTTCTTCCGTCCCGATAGCATCGGCGGCCCGCATCGCGAATTCCGACTGCGGTTCGGCGGCCATCGGCGCTGCGGCGAGGCGTACCCCAAGCGGCGACAAGAGCCTCAGACCGCTCAGAAGAACAAAGGCAGCCGAGGCCAGGGCCGTGGCCAGTCGGAGAGCAGGATAGCCAGAGGCAACCCGCCGACTCACTTCGGCCTGGCGCAGGGTGAAGTTGCGCGGGACGCGGATTTCCTCGAGGCTACGAACGGCGACGACGACTTGGCGCAGCTCCTCAAGGGCCTTGCGGAAGCCGGGCTCGACGCGCAAGCGGGCCTCCACGATCGCCGTCTCCGACGGCGTCAGCGCCCGATCCAGGTAGGCCGACAGGCGCTCAAGGTCCTTCGGCGACAGATCTCTCAAGCCGCTCACGATGACATCCCATCCGCGAGACGCTCCCCGGGCATGGAAAGTTCCCTGGATGCCTCCAGGCATTCCCGGAGTCTGGCGCGGGCCCGGGCCAGTCGGCTCCGAACGGTTCCGATCGGCGCTCCAACCGAGGCAGCGACCTCCTTGTAATCGAGCGCCAGGATGTCGGCCATCACCACCACGGTCCGGAATTCGGGGGGAAGGCGGCCGAGACAGCGTTCGATGGCTCGGCGAAGTTCCGATCGCTCAACGGCAGACTCGGGGCCCTCCTCCCCTCCAAAGAGAGACGTCATCGACCCCACGCCGTTCTCCGAGGCCGAGTCCTCTTCGATCGCTTCGATCGAGGCGGCCGGGCGACGCTTGCGCCGACGGAGTTCGTCGTAGCAGGCGTTGGTGACGATGCGATAGAGCCAGGCGCGAAACGATCCACCCCGGAAGCCGCGCAGCTTTCGGTAGGCCGAAAGGAAGGCCTCCTGGGTGGCATCGGCGGCCACGTCGGGATCGCCGCTGATCCGGTACGCGAGGTTGAAGACCTTGGTCTGATGTGCGAGGACGAGGCGGTTGAATGCGTCGAGGTCTCCGCGCTTGGCGTCCGAGATCAGTCCGGCCTCGTCCATGCGAGGATGATAGCCCGTCCGCGAAGGGGTCGCAAGCCGCTGGAACGGCGGCGGCCCGAGTGGGCCTAGGGGATTGCCGCTCTGCGGACGATCAGGTGCAGCCCCCTCCAGGCCAGGACTGCGGCGATCGAGACGACACCCATGATTCCCACGAAGATGGGAAGCACCGGCGCTCCCAGCCACGCCCCGCGCACGACGGCACCGAGAGGAGCCGCCAAGAGGGCAGCGATCGCCGGGCGCCAGAGCTGGGGTGCAGAAACGAACGTTGCGGTCCTGTACGCGCCCACGGCGAAGGCGGCCAGGATCCAGGCGCCAAGAAACGGGAGAAACGTGGCCAGGAAGCGCCAGGCCGGGGAGGTCGAGAGCAGGCCGTGGGTCGCAAAACCCAGGACGGTCACGAGGGCGTAGGCCAGGGTATCCCCAATCAGGACGGGCCAAACCTTGGGGGAGGGCGTGGACGGCGCGGCACTCGCCATGGCATGAGGGTAGCCGGATGTCTCCGAGGTTTCAAGGGCTGCGGGTGACAGCCGATTCCGTTGCAGGGGAGTCTAGCGCGTGGGCCGAGTGTCCGCGTTCAGGATGCCCGTGTCCGGGATCTGAACGAAGGGTCGGATGGCTGCCCGCAGTTCGCGGGCCGAGAAGGGTTTGGCGAGGAAGGCCGTGGCGCCGGCCTTGAAGGCGGACTTCTTCTCATCCGGCAGGACCTTTGCCGAGACCATGATCACCGGGGTGTCCTTAAAGCCCGGACGAGACCGGATATGCCGAAGCATCGACAGCCCGTCCATCTCGGGCATCATCATATCGAGCAGGATCAGGCGCGGCTCCAGGCTGTCGAGGATCGCCAGGGCGTGGTCGGCGCGATGGGAGATGACGGCATTCAGGCCGTAGGAGTTCAGAATCTCCTGCAGGACCCCGGTGTAGGGGACCTCATCGTCAACAACCAGAACGGCGGATCGGTTCATCCAACCCCCGGCTCAGCAACATATGGAAGCGATGCTTTCATTGTAGGCTGGGGACGCCGGAAGGCGGCTTACAGAGACCTGTCAAACAGGGCTGTCTTGGCGCCAATAAGTGACGAGCACTGGCCTGGTCTCCCGTGAGCCTATTCTAGAGGTCCCAGCTGCTTCACAACCGCCAGTGGCACTCCAGCCCGCTCCACTGCGTAGAGCACAGGAGCCTGCGGGAAGAAGTCTGGGTCCACCGTTGCCCAGTTGCACGCCAGGACCAGAACGGGTCGGAAACTGGGATCAAGCTCGATCTCCGATTCATCCTTGAGAACGAGATCCCCTCTTGCGAATGGAACCGCACTGCCCTCAGCTCCGCTCACCGCCACACGCGCCGAAGGCGGCGCTACATCGTTGACATACCGCATGGCTTCACGGAAGGATGTGCACCAGTAATCGGACATGAATCGCCCGTACGCGCCGCGCACCCCGCCTACCAATTCGTTGAAGTATCCATATTCGTAGGGATGCAGGTTGGCGATCGCCCAAACACCAGGGGCGATCAAGACAGCCACCATCGCCGCCGCCGCTCCCTTGGCCCGGACAGCCCGCAGGACCGGATCGATGCTTAGGGCGGTCAGGACGAATAGCGGCGGCATCATGAAGAGGACTTGCCGGGTGTAGTTGTAGATCGGCGACCGGAAGACGACGGTGGCGAGGAAGGGGGCCAGCGGCCACAGCAGGAGGACCGCCAGGCGTCCGGTCTTCGGGTCGCACCGCCTCACACGTCGGACGGCGACCCAGAGCCCGATCAAGATGAAGAAGATCCCGGGAAGGGTGTATTGAATCGCCATCAACTCCGGCAGATACCATCGGGGCAGGTCGTCGGAGGCGAGGGCGACGCCTTCAAACAAGGTCTGGTGGACTCCGGGGAACTGGAGCGTGCGCGAGAGGCTCCCCGCGAACATCGCCGCCGGATCGAGCCACAACTGAGGCCAGAGGAGAATAGCCACCAATCCAGCGGCGCCGACGTAGATGGCCAGCGGGACGATGACCCGCGGGCCGCCGCGTGCGACGGCGTATCCCACGGCCAGGAGCCCGGCATACAGCCCGACCGACCGAACGGCGATCGTCATCCCCAAGACCATCGCCGCGGGGAACAAGATCCGGGGCAACGGCGTCGCGATCCCCTCCCACAGATCTCGCACAAAGGCTCGGCCAATGCCTCGGCTCCCGGTCCATGTCCGCCAGACGATGGAGGCCGCGACCACCAGCATCACAACCGACAGAAGAAGGGTCCCGAGATCAACCAGGCGATCGGTCCGCTGGACATACGCCGCCGGGTCGACGGCCGCGGCGTTCTCGGCCAGCCGCCGGAAGACCTGGTTGATCGGCGTCCAGGCCTCCCCACGGTAGGCAGAGCGAACCAGGCGATCGGTCGCTGCCCGGATCGGTCCCTCGAGCAGGATCCGGGTCGTTGGAACAACAAGCGCCAGAACGAAGAAGAGGGCGACGGCCTTGAACCCCCGCGCTGGATCACGCCGCCAGGCCTCTGCGGCGATCAGGCGGAACGCCGGTCGGCGACCCTCACCCCGTGCTGGGGGTCCTTCCGACGGGGGCTGGCCGAGGCGGTCCGCCATGGCCAACCCCAGCGCGACCGATGCGGCAAACAACGCCATGAACGGGGAGTCTTTCTGGTTGATGAAGGCGTGTCCCCAGAAGAGCGGCTGGGTTTCGAACAGCAGGGTCGCTGCAAGGGCCGGCAGCGGGGGGACCAACTTGACCGAAAGGGCGTAGATCGAGATGACGGCGAGTTGGAAGGCCAGGAAGTTGACGAAATGCCGGCCGTCGACGAGCTCCCATGGCGGCACCGTGCGCCCCAGCCACTCCCCGACGCCGAACCAGAGCATCAGATAGAAAGGACCCTTGTCTTCTCGAAGAGGGTCGAGGTAGGGTCGCTCCGGGTGCGCATAGGAGAGCAAGGTCTGCCGGGCGAATTCGATATTGTTGCGTTCGTCGGTCGACTGGCCGTAATGGGAGACGACCACGAGCGCGATCGCGAGGTTCACCGCGACGAGGACCACGAGGGGGCCCCACGTCGCCCGGCTTGATCGGGTGCGGGGTAGGCGGGGCGGGTTCACTCTGGGGGGATCATCGGGGGATGCCGGCCGGGCCGGGGAAGAGAAAAGCCTCTTGGCAATGACCTACTCTCCCAGGCCGTCTCCAGCCAAGTACCATCGGCGCTGGCGGGCTTAACTGCCGGGTTCGGGATGGGACCGGGTGTACCCCCGCCGCTTCAATCACCAAGAGGCGTTTTCACAAACGCTATTCGATTGTCCAACTGAATCGCGGCCTGCGGCAGCTCTCAGCCGTCAGCTTTCAGCGATCAGCCCTGGGCCGCTAGCTGCGGCGAGGCTGATTCCTTGTTGGCTGACTTCTGACCGCTGCTTCCGAAGAACACCTGGTTCTCCGCATCACAGCTAAGCCCTCGGCCATTAGTACGGCTTGGCTGAACCCCTTGCGGGGCTTGCACCTGCCGCCTATGTAGCAGGTAGTCTTCCTGCGGCCTTACCCCCTTGACGGGGTGAGGGACCTAATCTTAGGGCGAGTTTCCCACTTAGATGCATTCAGCGGTTATCTCTGCCAGACGTAGCTACCCAGCGATGCCGTTGGCACGACAACTGGCACACCAGAGGTCTGTCCACCCCGGTCCTCTCGTACTAGGGGCAGCTCCCTTCAAGTCCCTTGCGCCCACAGCGGATAGAGACCGACCTGTCTCACGACGGTCTGAACCCAGCTCACGTACCGCTTTAACGGGCGAACAGCCCGACCCTTGGGACCTTGTCCAGCCCCAGGATGCGATGAGCCGACATCGAGGTGCCGAGCGAAGCCGTCGATGTGAACTCTTGGGCTTCACCAGCCTGTTATCCCCGGGGTAGCTTTTATCCGGTAAGCCACGGCCCTTCCACTCGGTACCGTGGGATCACTAAGCCCGACTTTCGTCTCTGCTCGACGCGTTGGTCTTGCAGTCAAGCTCCCTTGTGCCTTTACACTCCACGGCTGGTTTCCATTCAGCCTGAGGGAACCTTTGGGCGCCTCCGTTACCTTTTGGGAGGCGACCGCCCCAGTCAAACTACCCACCTGGCACGGTCCCCCTGCCGGATCACGGTCAGGGGTTAGGGGTCAGACTTCGTCAGGGTGGTATTCCACGGTCGGCTCCACCGAGGCTAGCGCCCCAGCTTCACAGCCTCCCACCTATGCTAGACAGACGGAGCCCGAACGCAATGCCAAGATGTAGTAAAGCTCCACGGGGTCTTTTTGTCCTGCTGCGGGTAAATGGCATCTTCACCACTAGTTCAATTTCGCCGGGTCCCTCGTTGAGACAGTGCTCTAGTTGTTACGCCGTTCGTGCGGGTCGGAACTTACCCGACAAGGAATTTCGCTACCTTAGGACCGTTATAGTTACGGCCGCCGTTCACCGGGGCTTCGGTTCTGAGCTTTGTCCCCTTGCGGGGACTAACCCTTCCCCTTAACCTTCCGGCACTGGGCAGGCGTCAGCCCCTATACATCGCCTTTCGGCTTAGCAGAGACCTGTGGTTTTGTTAACCAGTCACTAGAGCCATTTCACTGCGACCTCCGGACGCTCGGCTTGGATAAGTTTCACGTCTGGAGGCGCCCCTTCTCCCGAAGTTACGGGGCCAACTTGCCTAGTTCCTTAACGAGGGTTCTCCCGTTCGCCTGGGTATACTCTACCCGTCTACCAGTGTCGGATTGCGGTACGGGCACCCGGGACTCAACGCTACGAGGCTTTTCTTGGCAGCAAGGCTCAACCACTTTAGGCTCAAGGCCACGCCATCGCGCCTCGGCTCCGCCCGCGGATTTGCCTACGGGCGTCATCGCCTACACGCTTAGCACCTGCACGACCAATCGCAGGCTGGCCTACCTCGCTGCGTCACCCCTTCGCTCATCCCAGGTGGTTCCGGAATGTTGACCGGATATCCATCGCCTACGCCTTTCGGCCTCGGCTTAGGACCGACTAACCCGACGCGGATGGACCTTCCGTCGGAAACCTTAGACTTACGGCGAACACGGTTCTCACGTGTTTTGCGCTACTCATGCCTGCATTCTCACTTCCGTCCGCTCCAGCCGTTCTTTCGATCGACCTTCCGCGCCGACGGAACGCTCCCCTACTGCCACCCCGATCCGCAGATCCGGGCGGCCCATGGCTTCGGTGCTGAGCTTGAGCCCCGTTATATTATCCGCGCAGGACCGTTTGACCAGTGAGCTGTTACGCACTCTTTCAAGGATGGCTGCTTCTAAGCCAACCTCCTGGCTGTCTGAACAGTCCCACATCGTTTGCCACTTAGCTCAGACTTGAGGACCTTAGCCGATGATCTGGGCTGTTTCCCTCTCGACGACGAAACTCATCTCCCGCCGTCCGACTGCCACGCTGTGAAGTACCGGCATTCGGAGTTTGGTTGGGTTCGGTAAGCGATAAGCCCCCTAGCCCATCCAGTGCTCTACCTCCGGTACTGAACGCGTGACGCTAGCCCTAAAGCTATTTCGGGGAGAACAAGCTATCTCCGAGTTCGTTTGGCATATCACCGCTACCCACAGCTCATCCCACGCTTTTGCAACAGTGACGGGTTCGGGCCTCCACGAGCGATTAGACTCGCTTCACCCTGGCCATGGGTAGATCACTCGGTTTCGTGTCTAATCCCTGCGACTAGTCGCCCTATTCAGACTCGCTTTCGCTGCGGCTTCGGGTGTCACTCCCTTAACCTTGCCACAGAGATTAACTCGCAGGCTCATTCTCCAAGAGGCACGCCGTCAGGCCTAGCGGCGCGTCACCCGGTTTCCCGGGGACACCGGCCCGCCATTAGCCCTTCGACTGCTTGTAGGCGCGCGGTTTCAGGTTCTATTTCACTCCCCTAACAGGGGTACTTTTCACCTTTCCCTCGCGGTACTTGTCCACTATCGGTCGCCAAGTGTATTTAGCCTTGGAGAGTGGGCTCCCCAGCTTCCCACCGGATTAGCGTGCCCGGTGGTACTCAGGATCCCGGCGGGAGTCGGATGGCTTTCGCTTACGGGACTGGTACCCTCTATGGTGGGCTTTTCAACACCCTTCTGCTAGCCAGCCGCTGGTCTTCTCCCGATGCCGGTCCTACAACCCCGATCCAGCAAGCCAGATCGGTTTGGGCTGTTCCGCGTTCGCTCGCCACTACTAGCGGAATCGTTTCCTTTCCTCTGGGTACTTAGATGTCTCAGTTCCCCAGGTTCCCCTCCCCGGGCCTATAGATTCAGCCCGGGGATGATCCCGAACGCTTGCGCGTCGAGACCGGGTTTCCCCATTCGGACATCCCCGGATGACAGCCTGCACACGGCTTCCCGAGGCTTATCGCAGTGTTCCACGTCCTTCATCGGCACTTGGCGCCTAGGCATCCACCGCACGCCCTTGGTAGCTTAGACAACGTGATGCGGAGAACTAGATGTTCTTCAGATGCCGCGATTCAGTTGTTAAGGTACGCCCCCGTCCGCCGTCGGGCGGAGGGGAGTGGCTTCGGCCACTCGTCTCCGGGCCGCCGAGGGCGGCGCGGAGAGGAGGGGTCGAGCTTGCCTTTGGAAAAGAACCGGCCCAGCACATCGCCGGGCCGCGTGGCAGGGGCGTCTGTGCGGGCATTGCCCTATTCAGTTCGTCGGTTCGCCTTCGCTTCCAGTCGCACGCACCACCTGAACCTGGTGGAGATGAGGGGATTCGAACCCCTGACCTCTGCTTTGCAAAAGCAGCGCTCTCCCAGCTGAGCTACATCCCCTTCCGGCAGCCCAGCCGTCAGCCATCAGCTCTCAGCCTTCGTCCTTCGCGCTCTCCGGCCTTTGGCTGTCAGCTGATCGCTGAGCGCTGATCCTTCCTCTGGTGGGCCTTTCAGGATTCGAACCTGAGACCTTTCCCTTATCAGAGGAACGCTCTAACCAACTGAGCTAAAGGCCCGAGTCCGCACCGGCCTTGACAACTGAAGAGTGACAGGGACCCCGAGCTCCGTCCAGCGCCCCGCCACCGAGCGGGGCTTGGGTACGTCCGGTGGAAGTCGACCGTCGGCCCACAGGCCTTCGATCAGGCTCCCTGTAGAAAGGAGGTGATCCAGCCGCACCTTCCGGTACAGCTACCTTGTTACGACTTCGTCCCAGTCACCAGCCCCACCTTAGGCGGCTCCCTCCTTGCGGTTGGGTCACCGACTTCAGGTGTTGCCAGCTCCCATGACGTGACGGGCGGTGTGTACAAGGCCCGAGTACGTATTCACCGCAGTATAGCTGTCCTGCGGTTACTAGCAACTCCGACTTCACGCAGGCGGGTTGCAGCCTGCGATCCGAACTGAGACCGGCTTTTTAGGATTGGCTCCGCCTCGCGGCTTTGCGACCCATTGTACCGGCCATTGTAGCGTGTGTGTAGCCCAGGACATAAAGGCCATGCTGACTTGACGTCATCCCCACCTTCCTCCGGTTTGATACCGGCAGTCCCACATGACACATGTAACACGTGGCAAGGGTTGCGCTCGTTACCGGACTTAACCGGACACCTCACGGCACGAGCTGACGACAGCCATGCAGCACCTGTGCACGCTCCCCGAAGGGTCGGTCACCTTTCGGATCCCTACTACGTGCATGTCAAGCCCTGGTAAGGTTCTTCGCGTAGCCTCGAATTGAACCACACGCTCCGCTGCTTGTGCAGGCCCCCGTCAATTCCTTTGAGTTTTAACCTTGCGGTCGTAGTCCCCAGGCGGCGGACTTATCGCGTTGGCTTCGGCACTGATGGGTTTTACGCCACCAACACCAAGTCCGCATCGTTTACAGCTAGGACTACCGGGGTTTCTAATCCCGTTCGCTACCCTAGCTTTCGCGTCTGAGCGTCAGGAGCAGTCCAGGAGGCCGCTTTCGCCACAGGTGTTCCTCCGGATATCTACGCATTTCACCGCTACACCCGGAATTCCACCTCCCTCTACTGCCCTCAAGCCCGGTAGTGTCGAACGGCGCCTCCCAGTTGAGCCGGGAGATTTCACGTCCGACTGACCGAGCCGCCTACACGCGCTTTACGCCCAGTAAATCCGGATAACGCTTGCCTCCTACGTTTTACCGCGGCTGCTGGCACGTAGTTAGCCGAGACTTATTCCGGGGGTACTGTCCTTCCTCATCCCCCCGAAAAGCGCTTTACAACCCGAAGGCCTTCATCGCGCACGCGGCGTTGCTGCATCAGGCTTTCGCCCATTGTGCAATATTCCCTACTGCTGCCACCCGTAGGTGTCTGGCCCGTGTTTCAGTGCCAGTGTGGGGGACCACCCTCTCAGGCCCCCTACCCGTCGTCGCCTTGGTAGGCCGTTACCCCACCAACAAGCTGATGGGCCGCAGGCCCCTCCCAGAGCGGCTTGCGCCTTTCCTCCGAGGGTCTCTAACCCCTCGGAACGTACGGGGTATTAGCATCCCTTTCGGGACGTTATCCCCCTCTCCGGGGCAGGTCGCCTACGTGTTACTCACCCATTCGCCACTAGGAACAGCCTCGTATTGCTACAAGACTGCCCTCGTTCGACTTGCATGTATTAGGCACGCCGCCAGCGTTCATCCTGAGCCAGGATCAAACTCTCCGTCAAGACTTTCCGCGTCCGAAGACGCAGTGGGTCTGGATTGACTGGACCGCGAGCTTGCAGGTTTCCCTGTCACTCTTCAGTTGTTAAGGTTCCCGGTGCTGAAGCGGAGCATCCTATCACCCCGCCTACAGACTGTCAAGACACAAAGACGCGTATTCGCCGATGGCGGCTTCCGGCCATCGGCCTCGCCCTGTCTTGACTCACCTTTACTGGGGTCTTTCCCGCTCGGGGACGAGACCTCGTCTATCGTCAGACAAAGTATAGCAGGCCGCCCCAGGCTGTCAAGGGCATTCAAGCCCGGGTTTCCCGCCCCCAGTCGGGCCCCATGGCCCCCAACCCGCTCGCCCGGGCTAGACTTCCCGCCGCCCCTCCAGGGCCTGCGAGAGGGTCGCCGTGTCGGCATATTCAAGGTCGCCGCCAGAAGGAAGCCCACGCGCCAGGCGCGTCACCCGCACCGGGTGGCCCTCCATCCGCCGCCGCAGGAACAACGCCGTCGCTTCGCCCTCCAACGTCGGATTGGTCGCCAAGATCACTTCGTCCACCTGCCCGGCCGCCACCCGGCGCATCAGCTCCTCAATCCGCAGATCCTCCGGGCCAATGCCTTCAACGGGCGAGAGCGCTCCGTGCAAGACATGATACCGACCCCGGAACGCTTGCGTTCGCTCGATCGCTACAAGGTCCAAAGGCGCCTCGACCACGCAGATCAAGCCACCGACGCGCCGGTCGTCGCGGCAGATCGGACAGGGGTCCTGCTCGGCCTCGGTGATGTTGAAGCAGACGGAACACAATGCTGTGCCCGCGTGCATCTCACGCAGGGCCTCGGCCAACTCGAGGCTCTCCGCCTCAGGCGCCTTGAGCAGGAAGTAGGTGAGCCGGGAAGCCGTCTTCGGCCCGACGCCCGGAAGCCGGGAGAAGGCATCAATCAGACGACCCACCGGACGCGGCAGCAGGGTGGTCACCCCGCAGCCCTCCTTTGTCCTTCCATCGCAGGCCTCGGGGTCACTTCCCCTTGACGAGACCCCCCAACGGTCCCGCGATCGGACCCAGACGCCGCGCCGCCATCACCTGCGAGTCACGGATCGCCTGGTTGACAGCCAGGACGACAAGCTCTTGGAGTTTGTTGACGTCCCCCCCCGCCACCAACTCCGGGGAGATGATCACCTCCCGGCACTCCTGGGTTCCGCTCATCACCACCCGGACGGCCCCCTTGCCGGCGCTGGCCTCGATGGACTCCTGGGCAAGCGCCTTGCGGGTCTCCTCGAGCTTCTTCTGCATGTCACGCAGCTGGCCGAGCATATCCTGCATGATGATTCCTTCTCCTTGGATGCGGAAGGGGTCGCGCCGCGAAGGGTCCGCCGTGCGCCTAGGCGCTCGGTTCTGACGGGGCCGGACGAACGGCCACCACGTGCCCCCCGAGCTCGCGCACGGCGGTCGCAACCATGCCGTCGTCTTCCATCGGCGGAGCGGCCTCCCGGTCTGACTCGCCTTCGTTCGACCAGTGCTGCTGAAGGACACACCGGACAGGCAGGGCGACACCGATCACCTCTTCGATCGCCCGACTCGCGAAGCCGAGGCTGTGGCCCTTCTCCATCTTCTCGCGCAGGATCTCCGTCGGGAATCCCAGGACGACTCGGCCGTTGTGGACCCCGAGGAACCGGCCCGACTTGAGCAGCGCCTGAGTTCGGGTATCGAGGCGGTAGGCCGCCGCCAGGATCGCGTCCCACTGCTCTGAGACCTTGGCGCTGGTCGCCGATTCGGCTGCCGGTCGTGGGGCCACCTTCGTCGGCGGGCGCTCGGTCGTGCCGCGCGGCTTCGCCGGCTCCGGTGACGCATCCGTCGCAGCCGCCGCGGGCTGCGATCGCCGGGACGTGGGGGCCGATCCCGGGGATTTCGGTCCGCCGCGCCCCACGACCTGCATCGTATCCAGCAGCGCCAACTCCAACCCCAGCCCAGGCTGCCAGCCGAGCCGGGCTTCCGTGGCCGCCCGGCCGAAGGAACGCATGCCGGCCAAGACCCCTTCGAGGGGGATCGCAGCCGCCCGCGTCTCCATTTCTGTGTAGGTCTCCCTGGGAGCGTCAATGAGATCGGCTTGTCCCATCTGAATGAGCATCACGCCCCGCAGGTAGTCGACAACCTGTCGCGCCAGCTGGCGAGCGTCCGCCCCGCCATCCAGGCTGGCCTGGATCGCCGCCATCCCGGCACCAGCTTCCCCCGATCCCATGGCGGCCACGATGGCCGCGACGGCCTCGCCGCCGGCCGTCCCGATGACATCCCGCGTGCGCTCCGGGGTCACCGTCTCGCCGGTGGAGGCCAGTTGATCGAGCAGCGAAATGGCGTCCCGCAGGCTTCCGGTCGCCGTCCGCGCGATCAAGAGCAGCGCCGCCGGCTCCACTTGGACGCCTTCGGCGGCGCACCGCGCCTCCAGGAACGCTGCGATTTCGGTCGTGGGCACCCGCCGGAACTCGTGGCGTTGGCATCGCGAGAGCACCGTCGCCGGGATCTTGTGCACCTCGGTTGTCGCCAGGATGAAGACAGCGTGCGGCGGCGGCTCCTCGAGCGTCTTCAGGAGAGCGTTGAAGGCCGCCGTCGAAAGCATGTGGACTTCATCGATGATGTAGACCTTGCAGATCCCCTGGTTTGGACGGAAGTTGATCTTGTCGCGGAGCTCGCGAACGTCCTCGACGCTGGTATTCGAGGCGGCATCGATCTCGATCAGATCGAGGAACCGGCCCTCATTGACGGCAACGCAGTTGACGCATTCGTTGCACGGCTTCCGCCCCGAGTCGTCCGCCAGGCAGTTGAGGGCCTTTGCCAGGAGCCGGGCGGTCGTCGTCTTGCCGGTGCCGCGGGGTCCGGCGAATAGATAGGCATGGACCGTCCGGCCGGCGCGCACCGAGTTCTGGAGCGTCCGGACGACGTGCTCCTGACCGACAACTTCATCCCAGGTTTGCGGTCGCCAGCGGAGGTACAGCGCTTGAGACATCTACAATCCTCGCGGCCCGAAGTCTATCAGACGCCGCGAGGGGATGCAACACACGGACGCGTCGCACCGCAGAGGCGTCGCCGAGGCAGACAGCAAAGCAACGTCTAGGACGAGACAACTTCGTTCGACGGTGAGAGCCGATCGAATTCGTACTGCACGTCGATCGCCCGCAGTTGCCATCGAGGAGCCGGAACCTGGAGATTCAGGGCGGCCACCTTCCGGTTAATCGCGCACGCCTCGACGGCAAAGGCGACCTCCGCTGCGGCACGGGCAGGGCTGGCCCGAGCTACACCTGCCAAGCGGGCACGCGCCCGCTCCGCAGCCTCACGGATCTCCCTCCTCATCTCGATCCACTCAGGTCGGAAGCCGGCATTCCGCAGAAGATGAAACGCCACCCGCCATTCGGTCGGCACGTGAGCTTCATCGTCCAGAACGAGGGGGCGTCCTTCCCCGGGCAAACCCGAGAAGGCTCCGCTGGCGACCGCCTCCACGAGGCGGGCTTCGGCGAGACGTTCGAGTCCCGACATGCCGTCAGCGGACGATCTGGTCGATGAGTTCCGACGCTAGGCGAGCGAAGCCGATCGAAGGCGATCGACCGTCGCCGTCGACCGTGGCGACCCGGATGAGCATACCGGCGGTCCGCCACGTCTGCTCTTGCTCGCCAGCCCTCTCCATGCCTTTTTGGTCAGATTCGCCTACCAGGAGTTGGACTGGCGGCGCTCCAAAGGGCACCGGAAGCTCCGGGAACGTCTCCACCGACATCGCCGAGACGCCGCCGACCGCGCCGGGGTACTTGAGACCGTATTCCAGAGCGAAGGTTCCGGCATCCGCGAAACCGGCAAGGAAGAAGCGCTCCTGGAAGACGTGCGTGGTGTAAATCTGCGCCAGGATCGCCGCCAGGTCTGTTTCGGCCTGAACCCGATCCACCAGATCGTCACCACCTTGGGAGGCGGGGCACAGAAGGGCGATCCCGCGGTCGACTGCATAGGAATGGAAGAGCTCCATGCAATCCCGGGCCGATTGATCCTCCCCGAGCAAGGCGATGAGCAACGGCGGAGGGCCGCGCCGCACTGTGGCCTCCGGGTAGTAGAAGTAGTACTCGCTGGGCTCGGTGAAACGGTACTCCCGCCAGACATTTCCCCCGCACGCCGCCAGGAGCGATCCGGCCACGACGACCGCCAGAAGGAGGTTGACGCGTTTCACGGGATGGTGAATGTCGATTGAATCGAGCCGGTGGCGTCACGCAGCGTGATCGTGCTGCCCGACCTCCACCACGCCCGGTCGAAGCCGCAGTGCAATTCGATGACCGTGTCGGTGCCGGCGCGCGTGTTGATGCTGACAGCCCCCTTGTGGAGAGTGAACGCCGGGAGGATACAGACATTGCCCGATGCGTCGTCCAACATCCATCCGGCCATGGCCGCCGTCCCGCCGCTGTTAATGAGTTGGACCGCTTCTGTAGCGAGGTCCCCGACGCCGGTGACCCCGACGATCGCCACCGACGGGAGCGAAGGCGCCGGAGGAGCCGTCGGGCTCGTCGAAGGTGGCGGTTCCGCCGTCCCTGTGGGCGCAGGCCCACCGGGGGTGGGGACGACGAGAATCTGTCCGACGTCGAGAACGCTCGTCTCCGTCAGGCCGTTCGCCTCCATCAACTCAGTCAGCGAAACCCCGAGCTCAAGGGCGATCCCGAACAGGGTGTCGTTCGGCTTGATTTTGTAGACGTGAGGCGTCGGAGTCGGGACGAGGGTCTCGGTCGACGTGGGCACGGCGCTTGCCAATCGGGCAGCGGCATCCACCGTCTCGGTTGGCTGTGCCGTCGGGGCCGGCGGACGGCGCCGTTCCCAATAGGTCAGCACCGCCAAGACGGTGACCAGGGACACAATGACGTTCAGTCCCAGGAACAAGAGGAACGAGTTGCTGCCTCCTCGACGGACGCTTCCCATGAGGCGGCATGATAGCATAGCCCACGGTTTGCGAAAGGCCGCCGGCCGCAAGACGCATAGGACGCCCAGCCGGAGAAATGCGCCGCTCATGCCCTACCTGATCGACGGCCACAACTTGATCGGTGCGCTGCCGGGACACGACCTGCGCGACCCCGACGACGAGGTGAAACTCGTGCGAGTCCTGCGCGCCTTCTGCGCAGGCCAGCGAACCCGGATCACCGTCTATTTCGACCGGGGGGCTCCGGGTCGCAGCAATCCGCCTGCGGGCGGCGGAGTCACGGTCCGCTTCGTCCGGCCCCCGGCGACGGCCGACAGCGCCATCGTCCGTCACCTCGAGCAGGTAGGACGTGAGGCTCCGAATTGGATCGTCGTTTCGTCCGACAGGAGTGTGGCTCAGGCGGCCCGCCGCGCCGGGGCTCGGGCGCTGTCCAGCGGCGAATTCGCCAGACTGCTCTTTGGCTCTGACGCTCGGCCCACCCAACCCGAGAAGCCGGACGCCCCGGTCTCGGCCGAGGATGTCGAAGCGTGGGAGGATCTGTTTCGAAGGAGGCCGTCGAGGCCCGGCGGCCAGGGGTGAGCGGCCCGCCGCGCCCGCGGCGGTGAATCATCGCCCGGCGAAGACGGCCACTCGCCAGACCCCGACGTCGCGCTCCTCGATCTTCCGTAGGCCGTGCCGGGCCACGCCGGCGTCAATCTCACGCTGGCTGTGAAGGAAGACTCGGAACGGACTCTGCCGGAGGCGCAGGTACAGATTCCCGATCGCAAAGGCAGGCCGAAGCCACCACGCCTCCCTCGGGTAGACGATCCCATACAGCGTGCGCGCCCGCCGCGCCGACTCCTCCACCAGGGAGCGCATGTCATGGTAACAGCAGATGACTCGGTCGAGCGTTACGATGTCGGCCTCAGCGATGGTAGGCGCGAGCCGCACGAAATCACCATGAAGCCCCCGCACTCTTGCGGCCAGGCCCCGCCGGGCAGCCTCTTCGTGGGCCGCTTCGAGGTAGGCCGACGAGGCATCGACGCCGGTCGCCGACGTCGCGCCGCGCTCCAACAGGGCGTACTGGATCGCGCCCACGCCGCCCCCGATATCGAGAAGGGTGCAACCCTCCACCCCGGCGGCCAGGAGAGCCTCGATCAGGACGCGGGTCGATCGGCCCGCCCCGTCGCGGCGGTAGCGGCGCAGCTCTCGCTGTGCCGTCGCTCGGTCGAACTCGCGTTCAATCCCCAGACACTGATTGCAGGTCATGTGGAGAACTCGCCCCTCGGGGATCCATCCGGGAAGCCATGGTGGGCCCGGCAGGATTCGAACCTGCGACCAACCGGTTATGAGCCGGCCGCTCTAACCCCTGAGCTACGGGCCCATGGAGCGGACAGCCATCAGCGGTCAGCGCGACTCGGGTCGTCGACCTGGCTGATGGCTGAAGGCTGACCGCGAAGGGCAATCAGGAGCGGGCGACGGGATTCGAACCCGCGGATGACAGCTTGGAAGGCTGTTGCCTTACCGCTTGGCCACGCCCGCGCGGTTCCATTCTACCGCGCCGCGGCGCTGGCGCGAGATCAGTACGTGGGGACTCCCAGGTCGTCCCGTCCCGGAGAACCTCCGTCGGCGACCAACCACTTTCCATCCGCCAGCCGCACCGACCGGTCTACGTCGAATTCTCCGGGAAGGCCGACGGGGCCTCCCGTGACGACCTTCTTCCCGGCGTTGATCCGTTCCACAAGGTCGGAACGGTCAAGCAGGAGGATATCGCTCCAGACCTGCCCCCAGCGCTCGTAGGCGCGCGCCTGGCTCACCCGACCGGTCTCGCCGTCGTAGCGCGCCGAGGTCACCACCAGATCGATCTTTGTCATCCCGGGTCGAAGGCGTTCCTTGCGGACCATGTCGTCTCCGAGGACTGAGGTTATAAAGGAGAGTCGGGGTGGGCGGACTTGAACCGCCGACCCCCGCGTCCCAAACGCGGTGCGCTTCCGACTGCGCTACACCCCGACGCGGTCAGTATACGGCCCGCTCAGGGGACGGTCAAGAACTCGAACGCCCAGAAGGGGAAGAGACGCGCCACATGGACGATCCTGTTGAACTCAAGCTGGAAGGCCCGATCGGCCGAATCCTTCTTCGACGTCCGCACGTCCGCAATGCCCTGGACTGGCACGCCATCCAGGCATTCGCATCGTGCATCAATCGGGTTGCCCATGTGGAGGGCTTGCGCAGCCTGATCGTGTCGGGCGAAGGACCGGTGTTCTGCGCCGGGGGCGATCTGGTTGCCCTCTCGGCGTTCACCTCCCGCCGAGATGCGGCGCGCCTTGCCAGGGTGATGAGCCGGGCGCTCTTCCGCCTGGAGACCCTGCCGGTCCCGACGATCGCCGCGATCGAGGGTCCGGCGCTCGGCGGAGGCGCCGAGATCGCCCTGGCATGCGATCTGCGCGTGATGGCGGACGATGCCGTTCTCGGCATGACCCATATTCATCTGGCCGTCGTCCCGGCCTGGGGTGGCGGCCAGCGGCTCTTGCGTCTCGTCGGCTACGCACGGGCGTTTGAATGGTTGATCTCCGGCCGGGCCATTTCGGCGGAGGAGGCAGTGCAAGCAGGCCTTGCCAATCGCGTTACCCCATCCGGCTCGGCCCTCGAAGGCGCCCTCGCACTGGCGCAGTCGTTCCTCGGGTTCGACGCTTCCGCCGTGCGTGCCGTCAAGCGGATCGTCCTGGCCGGCGCAAGCCTTCCCCCTGCTTCGGCGATGCGCCGGGAACGATCGGAGTTCCCCGACCTCTGGGCTGCGCCAGCACACTGGCAGGCCGCTAAGGATCGACTCGCCCGCATCACCGGTCAGCCCGACTCCGCCAATCTGCGCGGCCCGGTGGTGCAGGATAACGATGGAGGCGACCCATGACCAGAACGACCCTGCTGCTGACGCTTGTGGCACCTTTCATCGCGTCGGCCTGCGTCCGAGTCTCTCCCACCGAACTACCCTCGCCACCGTCACCGACGAGCTCGCCGGTGGGTGACGAGACTGCCACCAGCGGTGTGCCCCCCGCCGAAACACCCGCACCCACACAGACCTGGCCGCCTTCGTTCGCCACGCCGACCGAAGTGGAAATCCCGGGAGATGACGGGCTGACCCTGCGCGGGACCTTCACGCCTGGGATCGATGGCCACGGCGCCGCGGTTCTGATGCTCCACATGTACGCCGCCGATCGCACGACCTGGACCCCCCTGGTCGAGGCTCTGGCCTCTGCGGGAATCGCCTCCCTTGCGATCGATCTTCGGGGCCACGGACAGACAGAAGGCGACGAAGATTGGGTGTCCGCCCGGAAGGACGTCGCCGCCACGATCGCCTTCCTCCGCAGCCTTCCGGGCGTCGATCCGGAGGAGGTTGGAATTGCCGGGGCAAGCATCGGAGCCAACCTCTCCCTGGTCCAGGCCGCCGCGGACCCGGAAAGTGTTGCCGCCGTCGCCTTGCTGTCACCGGGCCTGGACTACTTCCGCGTCCGGATCGACGGCCTCGCTGGGCAGGTCGGCGACGTCCCCTTGTTCCTCGCCGCCGCCGAGGATGACCGTTATTCGGCGGAGACCGTCAGGACGATCGCAGCCCAGTCATCGGGAACTCCCGATCTCTTGGTGTACGAGGGCGTCGCCCACGGTACGGGCCTGTTTACCACCCATCCGGAGATCATCGAAAGGTTGTCTGGCTTCTTCAGGGAGGCATTGGAAGGCTGACCCCCGGAGGATCAGGCCGCCAAGCCCACATTCGGCTATCCCAGATCTCTTCGTTCTCCTGCCGATCCGAGGTAGAGCGCGACAATCCCTTTCGGCAAGGCCGACATTAATGAAGAAGGTCCCGCAGCCCGGCTACGGGACCTCTCGAATGAATACGGAAGGGCGCCTGGGGCCTCAGTTCATCTGTCGGACGACCAGCATGACCTTTCCCTGGACCTGCAAGTTCTCAGGGTTGTCGATGTAGATGGCCTGCATCTGGGGATTGGCCGGTTGCAGGCGGACCCGCTTCCCTTCTCGGTAGATGTGCTTGAGAGTCGTCTCTTCCCTATCGTTCAGCCAGACCGCCACCATATCCCCGTTCCGCCATTCGGTCGCCTGTGTCATGACGACGATGTCGCCGTCGTTGACCATGGCGTCGATCATCGAGTCTCCCTTGACCTGGAGGGCGAACAACCCGTCGTCCGATGGAAGCAGATCGCGGGTGATCTCGATCGCCTCATCGGCCCCGAACATCGGGGCATCGGTGCTCGGCAACGGGACGGGCTCACTGGCAAAGATACGTCCGACCAGCGGAACCCGGACGATCGACGTCAGCCGTTCGGCTGCCCGGCCCAGCTTGTCGGTCAGCCGGAGACCCCGAGACACGTTCTGGTCCCGAGTCAGGAAGCCCTCCTCGACCAGGCGGTTGAGGTTGTAGTTCACCACCGAGGTGGACGAGATCTCCGCCGCCTCGCCGATCTCCCGGATCGACGGCGGGTACCCGTTCTCGGCGCTGAAGCGCTGGATGAACTCCAGCATCCGCTTCTGGCGATCGGAGAGCTTTCCCTTGGTCATGCCTGCCTCCCTGCCCGGCCTTGGCCCGGCGGTTCGTCGACATTCTAGCGGAACATCCGTTCTATGTCAAGCAGTCTAGCAAGTCTGTTCTGATCCGGCGCGCTCGGGAGACCAAAGCCCCCGGACTGAGGCCGGGGGCCGGTTCCAGGCCTCCACCCCATCCACCCTGGAGCTGATTGGGTCGTCAATGACGGCGAGGTGAGAACCACGGCCGAGCGCGGTGCCGTCTGCCCCGACCTTCCCGGTCGGAGAGAAAGAACAGGGATGGGGGAGGCAGGAGATCCCCGGCCCGCGAATCGTCCGGCCAAGATTGCCCTGCCCGCGAGGGGATTGTAGAATCGCCACACTCACCCCGCAGGCAACCGATGGACGAGCTGCGCCTTCGAATCCTCACCGATGGAAAGAACCTGGGCAACGGGATTCTCAAGGTCGACGGGTTCATCAACCACCAGGTCGATCCGCGCCTGATGGATGCCTGCGGTCGTTCCCTGGCCTCCCGCTTCGCTCGGGTCGACGCCACCAAGATCCTCACGGCGGAAATCTCTGGAATTGCACCCGCCCTGACGACGGCCATGCACTTGGGGATCCCGGTGGTCTACGCCCGCAAGTCGAAGCCGGTCACGATGCCGGATCAGATCTTCCTCACCCTTGCGCCGTCGCACACCAAAGGGCGCACCGTCGAATTGATTGTCTCTCCGGAGTACCTCGGCCGGGAAGAACGTGTCCTGATCATCGATGACTTCCTGGCGAGCGGGCAGACAATCCTCGGACTGGCGCGCTTGGCGAAGGCCGCCGGAGCGACGATCGTCGGTGTGGGCGCCTTGATCGAGAAGACCTTTGAAGGCGGCCGGCAGCGGCTGGCCGAATTGGACGTCCCCATCGAGGCCCTAGCGGTGATCACCAGCATGGACGGCGGCAAGATCGTCTTCGCCGAATGAGCCCCCCCGACTCCATCGCGATCCTGGATTTCGGCTCCCAGACCACACAGCTCATCGCCCGACGCATCCGGGAAGCGCATGTCTACAGCGAGCTCTTCCCGTTCGATGCCCCGGAGGAGACCGTCCTCCGGCTCCGCCCCAAGGGCTTCATCCTCTCCGGCGGTCCGGCATCGGTCTATGAACCGGGCGCCCCCCGGATCCCCACCTACGTCCTCACCTCGGGCCTCCCGATCTTGGGGATCTGCTACGGCATGCAGGCGATGGCCCACGCGCTCGGTGGCCAGGTCGCGGCTTCATCGGACCGAGAGTTCGGCCCGGCGGTGGTCGAGGTAGCCCAGGCAAACCCCGTACTTCCCAAGGGCCAGCATCCAGTGTGGATGTCGCACGGCGACCGGATCGAGTCGCCCCCGCCCGGTTTCGAGGGGATCGCCGTCTCCGGGAACTCGCCCCATGCCGCCATGATCGATCGTCAGAGGCAATGGATCGGCCTACAGTTCCATCCCGAGGTCCATCACACCCCGATCGGCACCGAGATCCTGCGGGCGTTCGCGGTGGAGGTGTGCGGCGCGGAACCTTCCTGGACAGCCGCCTCGATCATCAAGACCGGGATCGAGCAGATTCGGACCCAGGTCGGCGACGGCGACGTCCTTGCCGCCGTCAGCGGCGGGGTCGATTCGTCTGTGGCGGCCGCCCTCGTTCACCGTGCCGTTGGCGATCAACTGACGTGTGTCTTCGTCGACACGGGATTGATGCGGCGGGGCGAGCCGGAAGACGTGGTCGAGGCTTTTTCAGAGAGGCTAGGCACCCGCCTGCTGGCCGTCAACGCCAGCGAGACCTTCCTCGAGGCGCTGGCCGGGATCATGGATCCCGAAGAGAAACGCCGGATCGTGGGGGAGAAGTTCATCCGGGTCTTCGAGGAGCAGGCACGGCGCGCCGGCCACCCGCGATACCTCGTTCAGGGCACGATCTACCCGGACGTCGTCGAGTCGAGCGGCCCGGAACGAAGAAAAGCCTCCCGGATTAAGACGCATCACAATGTCGCCGGCCTCCCCGAGGACCTAGACTTTGAACTGGTTGAGCCGCTGCGATCGCTATTCAAGGACGAAGTCCGACAGGTCGGGCTTGCCCTGGGACTTCCCGAGACGGTGGTGTGGCGTCAACCCTTTCCCGGCCCGGGGTTGGCGGTCCGGTGCATCGGCGAAGTGACACCGGCGAGACTCGCCACGCTCCGGGAAGCCGAAGCGATCGTCGGGGAAGAACTCAGCCTGGCCGGCCTCCTGCGAGGCGAGACGGCTCAGGCCTTCGCGGTCCTGCTTCCGGTGCGATCCGTGGGTGTGATGGGCGACCAGCGGACGTATGCCGAGACCGTGGCCCTGCGGGCCGTCACCACCGAGGACTTCATGACGGCCGACTGGGCCCGCTTGCCGGAGGCGGTCCTGGCTCGGATCAGTCAGCGGATTGTGAACGAGGTCGGCGGCGTGAATCGGGTTGTCTACGACATCACCAGCAAGCCGCCGGCGACGATCGAGTGGGAGTGACCTGGCTGCACCTACCGAAAGGAGAACGCCGATGGACTATGGTGGCATTCTGAAGAGATCGTGGGACATCACGTGGAAGAACAAAGGGCTATGGATTCTGGGGATCCTGGCAGGATGCACGGCCGGGAATGGGAATCCCTCCCAGACCTCAAGCTACCAGTTCTCGCGGTCCGACTTCGTGAACGTCGACCCGTACCTGCGCAGTGTCCCGGAGGAGACCTGGATCCTGGTAGCCATCGGCCTGGTCATGGTCTTCTTGCTGGTCATGGCAGCGGTGATTGTGCTTGGGATCCTGGGCCAGGCAGGGCTGATCGCCGGTGTGGCCCGGGCCGATGAGACCGGCAGCGTGTCCCTTGGCGAGGCCTGGCGGGGAGGCGTGCCGCACTTCTGGAAACTGCTCGGTCTGGCCCTGCTGCTGTTCCTCTTGGTCCTGGTCGTGGCGCTTGCGGTGGGGCTCTTCACCGTCCTGTCCTTCGGGCTGGCGTTCCTGTGCCTGCTCCCCCTGATCTGCCTGCTGATCCCCGTCGGCGTACTGATCGCGGCCTACCTCAGTCTGGTCCAGAATGGGATCGTGCTCGAGAACCTGGGAGTGTTCCAGGCCTTCGAGCGAGCCTGGCAGATCCTCCGAGCCAACTTCTGGCCAATCGTTGCGATGGCGCTGATCCTGCTCTTGATCGGCCTCGTCGCAGGGATCGTGATGGCCGTGCCTTTCTTCCTGGTGTTGTTCCCGATCGTGGCGCTGGCGGTGGCCGGCTCGGACACCTGGATGGGGATCCTCCCCATGCTGGCCTGCATCGTTGTCTACTTCCCGGTCCTTCTCGTTGTGAGCGGGATCCTGACCACGTTCACCAGCGGCACGTGGACGCTTGTCTTCCGCCGCCTGACGGGTATCGTTCCGATGGCGGAGTCGGTTCCGGCGCCTGCCTGATCGCGCTCGGACCGTCCAAGACGGCATCGACGGGGCGGGGCGCAAGCCCCGCCCCGCTGTCTCCTCGCACGGCAGGAGGCTCCCGTTAAAGACGACCCTCCCGCTGGCGGGGTTTGCGGGAGGGTCTGCCGGAGGGAGGCTTAAGAGGTGGCCCTGGGTGTGTGGTCAGGGGCCTCTTTGCCCACAAGGGTTGGAGGAGCGTCGGCCGCGCCGATCAGGCCCACAGGCTCCAGACGTGCCAGAGCAACCATGCCTCGGCGGCCAGGAAGCTTAGGAACGCGGCCGCAAGGGCGAACCGAAGGACTTGCTCAGCCGAGGTCAGCGGCGGCCCGTACGGTCGGGCATCGATGACGATCTCGAAGGCAGTCTCGGTCGATCTTCGCATGATGCAATTCCTTTGTCCGTGCACTCAGCATAGGTGGGATCGCAGGCCAGGTGGGTGTTCTGTAAGCGGAATGCAATGCGGCGTCACGCGGCCGGCCGAGGAGCGTGCATGCTACAATTTTCATGTGCGCGGCCGTCCCTGGTTCCGTCACCTTG
>DATIPT010000106.1:0-23835 GCA_035471625.1 Anaerolineales bacterium | reverse complement strand
CTTCCCGAGGGCCGACCTGGACGACGCGGCCGCCAAGGAAGACGACGAGGCGGTCTGCCAGGCTGTAGGCCTCCTCGAGGTTGTGGGTGACGAGCAAGACCGGGATCCGATCCTGGGACTGGAGCCTCCGGACTTCCTCGCGAAGCTCCACCCGCAGTGACTCCTCCAGGGCGGCGAACGGCTCGTCCATCAGCAGCATCTCGGGGGAGGGGGCGAGGGCCCTTGCGAGTGCTGCCCGCTGCTGTTGGCCGCCGGAGAGTTCGTGGGGGCGCCGGTCCGCTCGATCGCCAAGGCGCATCCGATCCAGGAGTTCCTCCACGCGCACCCTGCGCGCCTCTCGCGGCAGCCGGTGCAGTCCATAGGCGATGTTCTCGCGAACGGTGAGATGGGGGAACAAAGCATACTGCTGGGGTACGTACCCGACCCTTCGCTCTTGCGGCGGCTGGTGGATCCCCTGGGCATGGTCGTCCAGGATCCGGCCTCCGAGGCGGACATGGCCCGCCGAAGGCCGGACCAGGCCGGCAATCGTCCGCAGGGTCACGCTCTTGCCGGCGCCTGAGGGTCCGAAAAGGATCACCCGCTCGGCCTCGGCAGTGAAGCGCGGTTGAACGACAAGGTCTCCGAGACGGATCTCGAGATCGACCGAGAGGAGAGGATCAGCCACGGCGCCGCCCGTCGGCCAGCCGGGTCCCCAGCCGGCGGAGGATCAACAGCGCGCCGATCGCCGTCAGGGTGAGGAAGAAAGCGAGCATGTTGGCTTCGGCGCGGTCTCCTCGTTGGGCGGCATCGTAGATCGCCAGGGGCAGGGTCTGGGTGCGGCCCGGGATGCTGCCGGCGACCATCAAGGTGGCGCCGAATTCACCTAAGGCACGGGCGTAAGCCAACATCGCGCCGGCGAGGATCCCGCGCCACGCAACCGGCAGGGTCAGGGTGAAGAAGATCGCCGTCTCCCGGCGCCCGAGCGTGCGGGCGACGTCCCCCAGCTCTTCTGGGACGGCTTCCATCGCCGATCGGGCGGGCAGGACGACCAGCGGTAGGGCGACCAGTGCCGAGGCCACCACCGCGCCGCGCCACGTGAAGATCAACGGAAGACCGACCGATGCCAGCCAATCGCCAACCGGGGAGCGCGCGCCGAGAATGACAAGCAAGTAGTAGCCGAGGACCGTCGGCGGCAGCACCAGGGGCAGTAGCACGATCACTTCCAAGACGATCGCAAGCGGGCTCCGCCAGCGAGCCAGAAGCGCCGATGCCGCCACCCCGACGACGAGGGCCAGCCCCGTCGCCAGCGAAGCGACCTGAAGGGAAAGAAGCAAGGATTGCGTCATCCGCTGCCGACCGGAACGAGGCCGTTCGTCTCTAGGATGTCCCGGCCCTTCGCCGAGAGAAGGATCTCGAGGAAGACGGAAGCCTGGTCCTCGGAGGAGCCTCGGATCATCGCGGCGGCGTAGCGGGGCGGGTCGTACAGTTCGATCGGGACCGCGGTGGATGCCAGGTTCACATCGGCGAGGAGCGAGGTCGGCACGATCCCGGCTTGCGCGTTGCCCGTCCTGACAACGTCGACCGCCTGCAAGGCGGATCCGGCGAAGACGATCTTCTCCTCGATTGTCTCCCACAGGCCCGCGGCTTCCAGCGCCTGGCGGGCGGCGGCGCCGAAAGGAGCATGGCGCGGATCGGCGATCACCACCCGCTCGACGGCCGGAAGGGCGAGGAGGGAGATCGACGGTGGACCCAGCGGCCCCGCCTCCGCCGAGAGGACGATAGAGAGAGTGCCGCGTCCGATATCGATGGGCGGGCCGGCCAGCAGGCCTTCGGCTTCGAGGGTATCGAGGAGATCCGGATCAGCGGAGAGGAACAACCCGACCGGCGCTCCACTCCGAATCTGTTCGGCGAGATCGACGCTGGCGCCGAGGACAATCGTGGTCTCCAGGCCACCGTCGGCCTGTGCTGCAGCGGTGACGGCCGTTATCGCCGGCGCCAGGCTCGACGCCGCAGCGACCGTCAGACCCTCTTCCGGCGTCCGGGTGCAGGCCGTCGCGGCTAGGAGAAGCGCGGCGGCGACCCCGATCCGCCATGCGGAAGTCACTGCGATGCGTGGGCTCATCCCTGCGGCGCGTCAATGTAACACACGGCCATGGTGGTGACAACCGGTCCGCTTTCCGGGAGGAGCCTGATCCTTCGTCGTGTCCATGCCGTTGACGGTCGCCAACCTACCGCCTACAATGCTCCCTCAGGAGGCCTGCGCGATACGATGGGCGAAGCCGCCAAGGATCCCCGGGAACCCCGGGGCACGAGCGGGCGCGAGATCCGGCTGACGAGCATGGCCACCTGTGCCGGTTGAGCTTCCAAACTGAGCGCGGAAGCGCTGGCGCAGGTCCTGCAGCCGCTGGGTGACTTCTTTCGAGGCGAGTCTCATCCCGACTTGATGGTGGGATTGGGCGCGCCCGATGACGCCGCCGTATGGCGGCTCGACGCGCGCCGGGCGCTCGTCGTCACGACGGACTTCTTCACACCGGTCGTGGATGATCCGTTCGACTATGGCCAGATCGCCGCGGTGAACGCCCTCTCGGATCTGTACGCCATGGGCGCCGATCCGTTCCTGGCGCTCAATATCCTGGCGATCCCGGCCGATCTGCCGCCGGAGGTCACGGCGGCGATCCTGCGCGGGGCGGCCGAGAAGGTTCGGGAAGCCGGCGCGGTGCTTGCTGGAGGGCACACCGTTCAGGACCGGGAGCCGAAATTCGGCTTGGTAGCGCTGGGAATCGCCGACACGGAGCGGGTCCTCACCAAGGGCGGGGCAAAGCCGGGCGACGTCCTGATCCTGACCAAGCCCCTCGGCACGGGGGTCACAACGACCGCACTCAAGCGAGGGCATGCCCAGTCAAGTCACGTCGCCGAGGCCGTCGAGTGGATGAAGCGGCTGAACGCAGCGGCCGGTCGGCTTGCGCTGGAGACCGGCGTGGTGGCGGCGACGGACATTACCGGGTTCGGTCTACTTGGCCATCTCGTCGAAGTGGCCGAAGCCTCGAAGGTCGGGATGGACCTGTTCCTGGGCAGCATACCGTTCATGGCCGGCGCTCGGGACTACGCGCTGGCGGGCGAATTCCCCGGAGGAACCCTCGACAACGAGTCCTACTTCGGTCCCCGGGTGCACTTCGACGCGGGCATCGAGGACGCCGACCGGTTCCTGCTCTTCGACGCGCAGACCTCAGGGGGGTTGCTGCTGCTGGTCCCGGAGGCAGACCTGGCGGGGTTCCTGACGCAGGCGGTGCTGGCGAACATTCCGCACTGGGCGATCGGAGCAGCCTCGGAGCGAGAGGGAATCCGGGTGGCCTCGGGGCGCCTGGAGAGGTAGATGGCCGAAGGCTTCCTGGGCGCGGGAACGCGGAACCCGCCGCGCCGTCGCGGCGCGGCGAGACTGATACCTTGCTGGAGGAAGTATGGCGAAAGTCACGATTATTGGCGCTGGTCAGACGGGCGCCACGACGGCCCATTGGATCGCCGAGCGCGGCCTGGCCGATGTCGTCTTGGTGGATGTCGTTGAGGGTATGCCACAGGGGAAGGCCCTCGACCTGACCCAGGCAATGCCGATCGTCGGATCCGACAGCCGGATCCTCGGAACGAACGACTACGGCGAAACGGCCGGGTCGGATATCGTCATCATCACCGCCGGACTGCCGCGCAAGCCGGGGATGAGCCGAGACGACTTGCTGGAAGCCAACAGCAAGATCGTTGGGGACGCAGTTCGTCGGTCGCTCCCGGTCTCTCCAGGGGCGATCTTGATCATCCTGACCAATCCGCTCGACCCGATGGCCTACCTGGCGATGAAGGTTGGAAAGCTTCCGCGGGAGCGGGTGATCGGTCAGGCGGGGATCCTCGACTCGGCCCGGATGCGGGCCTTCGTCGCAATGGAGTTGGGGGTCAGTGTCCAAAACATCCACTGCTACGTCCTTGGCGGTCATGGGGATGAGATGGTGCCTCTGACCCGCCACTCGAATGTCGCCGGGGTGCCGCTGGAGAGAGCGATGCCGTCCGATCGCCTGGCGGCGATCGTCGAGCGCACCCGCAAGGGGGGAGGCGAGATCGTTAGCCTGCTGAAGACGGGGAGCGCCTACTACGCGCCGTCGGCCGCCCTGGCCCAGATGACCGAGGCGATCCTGCTCGACCGGCATCTGATTGTCCCGGCCGCTGCCTACCTGGATGGCGAGTACGGGCAGAAGGGCATCTTTTTCGGTGTGCCGGCCCAACTGGGCCGGAACGGTCTGGAAAAGATCGTCGAGTACGACTTGACCGACGAGGAGAAGAAGGCGTTGGAAGTCTCGGCCGGAAAGGTGCGCGAGGCGATCGAGGCCCTCAAGCTCTAGTCTGCCGCGGTGGCGCAACGCGGCGCCTCCGCCTGCGGGTTTCCCGCAAGCCGTTTCGGTTCGATCACCGACCCCCTAGGGGGTCGGTGTCGTTTGGACGGGATTGCCCGACCAGGTGAAGTGGCGATACGGGCTGGCGTTGCCCGCCGGCGCCCACCGGGTGGACCCGTCGGGCGCCGTGCCGGCTCTGCGGACCGGGACGATTTGCCAGCGGAGGATGTGGGGCAGGACGTCGCTTGGCCGGAAGGTCGATGGCACCAGGAATTTGGTGTCGGTCACCTGGGCGACCAGTCGGACGGTTCCCGTGCCCTCGGTGAGATCTTCGACGACGACCTGATAGGCTTCGTCTTCGCGCAGGGTAGCGACCGCAGCCCACTGCAGGGCGACAGAATCATCCGCCAGGGTGAATGCCGCCCCGTCGCGCGGCAGGAGAAGATTGGGCGCCGGGTAGGGGGGAGGCGAGGTCGGAGTGGGCGACGGGCCCGGCGTGGGCAGACGCTCGCACAGGGGAATGATTAAGACCTGACCCGAGAAGACCGTCTGGCTCGTCATCCCGTTGTAGTCCATGATCCCCTGAATGGCGACGTTGTAGTTGGTGGCGATTCCGCTCAGGGTGTCGTTGTCCTGGACAGTGTAGGTGATCTTCTCGCAGGCGATGTCGGTCGCCTCCACCGCGGAGAGCGTCTCGGTCGGCGGAGGAAGCGGGGTGGGGGTCGGTTGTGGGATCAGCAAGCGCTGTCCCTGGAAGAGGGGGCAGGTCGATCCCAGTTGGTTCAACTCGACGATCGACTGGACCGAGACCCCGAAGAACGCCGCGATTCCCAGGCAACTGTCGCCGGCCGAGACGGTGTACTCGACTGGCGGGAGCGGTGTGGCGGTGGGGACCAGAGTCTCCGTCGGCGTCGGGGCCAGGGTCTGGGTGAGCGTCGGAGTCAGGGTTGGAGTTCCGGTCGGTTCGGACGGCGTCCCGACGCCGGTCAGCCGGATCGCGGCGAACGTCAGGCCGGCGGCGATCAAGGCGAAGACGGCGAGCAGGCCGACGGCCGCGGGAAGCGACAGGCTGATCTGGCCCGATCCCTTGCGCTTGGCGTCGCCGCGGCGCAGCGGCGTCCCGCAGACGACGCAGCGGTTGGCCGTGGGCGTCACGCGCGAGCCACACTTGGGGCATACCGGCTGGTCGGACGGGGCAGTTCGAGGCGGTTCGGCCATTGGTTCTCGGAGGCGGGTGGATTATACCGTCGGCGCCGGGGTGCGGTCGCCCAGCGTGCCGTCAAGGCCGAGGGCCGGGGCGATCGTCGTCATCGCCTCCAGCACTCGGCCGACATGCTCCCACAGATCCACGCCGAGCTCGGCGGCGGCTCGCTCGATCTCGTCCCGACGAACGTTGGCCGCGAATCGGGCATCCTTCCACTTCTTGCGCACCGAACTGACCTTCATGTCCAGCAGCGAGCGTGACGGCCGTACCAACGCCGCCGCCGTAATCAGCCCGGTGATCTCGTCGCAGGCAAACAGTGCCCGGTCCATCGTCGTCTGGCGCGGCACTCCGGTGTGGTCCGCATGGCTCAGGATGCAGGTGACGATTTCTTCCGGAACGCCTCGGGCGCGCAGGATTGGGGCGCCATCCTGCGGGTGATGGTCGAGGGTCGGATGGATCTCCCAATCGAAATCATGGAGTACTCCGGCGATCCCCCACGGTTCGGGATCCTCTCCGTAGAAGGCGGCATAGTGGCGCATCGCCGCCTCGACGGCGAGCATATGCCGCACGAGAGCCTCGTTCTTCACGTACTCTCGGACGATTGCCAGGGCATCTTCCCGGTTCATGGGTTCGGGTCAGGCGGCCTCGTCGCCGGCGGGCCGGGCCAAGAGGGCTTCGATGGCGGCGACGAAGGAGGCGGGATACTCACGCAGCTCCCAGAAGCGGCGGGCTCGGGTGCTGTAGCGCGACAGGTCGGCGGCGACTCCGTCGGCGTCGACGCCCACGGCCGAACACAGCGCCAAGGCTCGGGGCAGGTGGAAGCGTTGGGAGACGAGCAAGGCGGAGCGAACCCCGAATACGCGTTGCGCTCGCGCGCACGAGTCAAGGGTACGCAGCCCCGCGGGATCGATGAGGATGTCGGACGAGGGCACGCCGAGGGCCTCGGCCGCAAGCGCCATGGCGGCGGGCTCGTCGTAGCCCTCGCGGACGGATCCGGTCATCAGAAGACGCTCGACCTTGCCCTGCTGGTAGAGATCCGCGGCGGTACGGATCCGGTCGGCGAGGACCGTGGTCGGAGTTCCATCGCGGCGCAGGCCGGCGCCGAAGACGATCGCCACCGGACGCGGACCGACGTCTGCGGGTGAATGAATCCGCGCACCGTACTGCCAGCCGAAGAGCAAGCGCGGCAGGGCAAGCAGTGCGAGTGTGATCGGGACGAGCAGTAGCCAGCGCAGCACGGGTTCCATCCTTTGGCGAGGACGGGCGGCATTGTACCAGAGGGGTTGAAGGATTGGGGGACGAGGGATTGACGAAGCTGGAGTGGGGGCGTAGAATGTGACCAGGAGTATTGGTCGGATCAATAGGATAGGTCTGGTGAATAGACGCTCAGAGAAGGGATCCGAGTTCCTGGACTATCTCCTGTCGGAGCCACGTCCGGCCGGGACCCGATTGCCATCGATCAACGACCTCGCCACTGTCCTTGGGATCAGCCCGTCCAAGCTCCGAGAGCAGCTCGAAGTCGCCCGTGCCCTGGGCCTGGTCGAGGTCCGACCCAAGACTGGCATCCGAACCCGGGAGTTCTCGCCCTTGCCGGCGCTCCGGCTCGCCATTCTCTACGGCGTGGCGACCGATGGGGCCTGGTTCGAGGCTTTGAGGGACCTGCGGACGCGGCTTGAGACCACCTACTGGGAAGAGGCGGTGACCCTGCTCGAGGAGGCCGATCTCCAGAGGCTCGAGGCGCTCATTGAGCAGGGATGGGCCAAGCTGCAGGGCAATCCAGTCCAGATCCCGCATGCGGAGCACCGCGCCCTGCACGTGGGGGTCTTCGCACGCCTGCCCAACCCGATGGCGCGGGCCCTGCTCGAGTCGTACTGGGAGGCCTACGAGGCCGTCGGACTGGGGCTGTACGCGGACTATGAATACCTGCGGCAGGTCTGGACGTATCATCGAAGCATGGTCGAGGCGATCCGCGCCGGCAATCTGGAGGCCGGCAAGCGCGCCTTCGTCGAACACACGGGATTGCTGCGGACCCGGCCGCAACCGGCCGAGATGTCCATGAGCGGCGCGCCGCCTCCGGCATTCCCCGGCAATTGGAGAGGTGATCTGGGATGAGTCAGCAGCCTGTGATCGATCCAGCCCTGGCCGAGGCGACGTCGGCCTCGCCGATCGTCAATCGATTCTCGATCGTGGCGGCCACGGTCAATGGATCGGGAAGTCAGACGTCGAACACGGCGATCATTCGCGCCTTGTTCCGGATGGGGATCCCGGTCAGCGGGAAGAATCTGTTTCCGTCGAATATCCAGGGCTTGCCGACGTGGTTCACCATCCGGGTGAATGAGGACGGGTGCGTCGCCCGGGAGGACTCGGCCGAGCTCCTCATCGGTATCAACCCCGAGACCTTTCTGCAGGACGTCGCCGAGGTGCCGCCCGGAGGCGTATGCTTCTACCCCGATCACTTCACTGAGGGACTGGACCGCACCGACGTCGTCTACTATCCAATGCCCGTCCAGCAGCTGCTCCGCGAGCTCGATCCCCCCAAGGAACTCCGAGAGTACATCGCCAACATGGTCTATGTCGGCGTGGTGGCCGAGATCCTGGGGATCGAACTCCCTGAGATCCGTGAGGCCCTGCTGACCCACTTCCAGGGCAAGGCCAAGGCGGTTGACTCCAACATGGCGATGGTCGAGGCGGCCGCCGCGTGGGCCCGCTCATCGCTGGTCAAGCGCGATCGCTACCGGGTGGAACGCATCGATAAGACCGCCGGGATGATCCTGGTCGACGGCAACACCGCCGCGGCGCTGGGAGCGATCTACGGCGGCGTTGGCTTTGCCGCCTGGTACCCGATCACCCCGGCTTCCAGCCTGGCGGAGGCGCTTCAGGACTACCTGCCGCGTCTGCGCCGGATGCCGGAAAGCGGCAAGGCAACCTACGCCGTCGTCCAAGCCGAAGACGAGCTGGCCGCCATCGGGATGGCGGTGGGAGCGGGTTGGATGGGCGCCCGCGCGATGACCTCGACCTCAGGTCCGGGTGTGTCGTTGATGGCCGAGTTTGCCGGGCTGGCATTCTTTGCCGAGATCCCGATCGTCGTCTGGGATGTCCAGCGGATGGGACCTAGCACCGGCCTGCCAACCCGCACCTCCCAGGGCGATTTGATGTTCGTTCGCTATCTCGGCCACGGCGACACCAAGCACGTGATTCTTCTCCCGGGATCGCCCCGCGAGTGCTTCGAGTTTGGATGGAAGGCCTTCGACCTCGCCGAGCGGCTGCAGACTCCGGTCTTCGTGCTGACCGATCTCGACATCGGAATGAACCTGTGGATGTCTGAGCCGTTCGACTATCCGGAGGAGCCGATGGATCGGGGCAAGGTCCTGACAGCCGCCGACCTCGAACGGCTTGGGACCTTCGCCCGCTACCGCGACGTCGATGGCGACGGTATCCCGTACCGGACGCTTCCGGGCAACGAACATCCGCTGTCGGCGCACCTCGTCCGGGGGACCGGCCACGACGAGAATGCCTTCTACACGGAGCGTCCAGACGCGTGGGAGCGCAACATGGAACGCCTGTGGCGCAAGATGGAGACGGCCCGGGGCCATGTCCCGGGTCCCATCATCGATTCGACTCCCGGCGCCGAGATCGGTCTGATCTACTTCGGGTCGACCGACTTGGCGGTGCGAGAAGCCCGCCAGACGTTGGCTGGCGAGGGGATCCCGACCTCCGGTCTGCGCCTGCGAGCGGTCCCGTTCCAGGAGGAGGTTGAAGCCTTCATCGAGGCGCACCGCCAGGTCTTCGTGATTGAGATGAACACCGACGGGCAGATGCGCCAGTTGTTGCAGGTCGAATTCCCCCGGCAGGCGGCGCGACTGCAATCCCTCCGCAAGAACGATGGGCTCCCGCTGACGGCGTCTTGGATCGTCGCCGGCCTGCGCCACAGGAGTGAATGAGCCATGTCCGTGACGACCGAATCCCAGGCAACTGCCCGCACCGGACTCAATCGAATCGGCCTGAGCAAGAACGACTACCGCGGCCGGCCGACGACCCTCTGTCAGGGTTGCGGCCACAATTCGATCAGCAGCCAGATCGTCGCCGCCGCATTTGAGATGGACCTGATGCCGGAGCAGATCGTGAAACTCTCCGGGATCGGCTGCTCGAGCAAGAGCCCGGCCTATTTCCTCAACCGGTCGCATGGCTTCAACAGCTTGCATGGGCGCATGCCAACGGTCGCGACCGGGGCTCTCGTCGCCAATCGGGCGCTTCTGGGGATCGCTGTCAGCGGAGACGGCGATACCGCCAGTATCGGCCTGGGTCATTTCATGCACTTCCTGCGACGCAATGTCCCGATGGTGTACATCGTCGAAAACAACGGCGTCTACGGCCTGACCAAGGGTCAGTTCTCGGCGACCGCCGACCGAGGCCAGAAGATCAAGCGGCAGGGGGAGAACCCGTTCCTTCCGATTGACATCTGCCAGTTGGCGGTGAACATGAACTGCGGTTTCGTCGCCCGCTCCTTCGCCGGCGATCCGCGCCAGGTGAAGGAGCTCCTCAAGGCCGCGCTGAGTTTCCGCGGCACGGCTCTGCTGGATATCATCAGTCCGTGCGTCACCTTCAACAACCGGGATGAATCGACCAAGAGCTACACGTGGGGGAAGACCCATCAGGCTCCGCTTCACGATGTCACCCTGGTGCCGCGGCGTGAAGAGATCCACATCGAGTACGAGCCGGGGCAGGCGACCCTGGTGGAGCTTCATGACGGAACCTTCCTGTCGCTGCGCAAGCTTCGCGAAGACTACGACCCGACCGATCGCGAGGCGGCGCGCCGGCTGCTCTCGGAGGCCCGCTCGCGTCAGGAGCTCGTTACCGGACTTCTGTACGTGAACCCCGATCAGCCGTCGCTCCAGGAGACCATGGGGCAGGTGGAGCGGCCGCTGACCATGCTCAGCGAGAGCGAGCTGCGCCCCGACCGCGCCAGCCTCGACCAGATCATGCAGGAGATGCGGTAGGACGTCCGCCGCTACGGCGCCCGCCTTGTCCGCCCCTATCAGCGCCAGGCTCGGCCGGTGAACGGCTTGCGAGCGTTCGGCATCCTGGCCGGGTTGACGGCGGCCGCCATCTGGGGCGGCATGTACGTCGTCAGCAAGGTCGTCCTCGAGTACGTCTCGCCTTTCACCCTCCTGACCCTTCGGCTGGTACTGGGTGCACTGGCGCTGGGGATTGTCCTTCTTTTCCGCCGGGGGACGCTGGGTCCGGGGAAGGGGAGATGGACGGTCGTCGGCGTGGGGGTCATCGGCTTCGGCGTTTCCGTCGGCCTGCAGTTCGTCGGGACGTCCCTTTCCTCGGCGGCGCACGCGGCGCTGATCACGTCAGCTTCGCCGGCATTCATCCTCCTCTTCGGGATTCTCCTCCTGGGGGAGCCGGCGACAGTGCCTCGGGTGGCCGCCCTTGTCGTCGCGACGCTGGGAGTGATCGCCGTCCTCAATCCGGGCGGCGCCGAGCTCGGCGGAGGGTCGCTGCGCGGCAACCTGGCGCTGCTGGGCGCCTCCGTGACCTGGGGCCTGTATTCCGTGCTGGTCAAGCAGGTCAGCCGTGATCGGACAACGACGGAGGTCAGCCTGCTGGCGTTCCTCGGCGGACTGGTCGTGAGCCTACCGATGGCGGCTGTAGAAGGGTCCGGCCTTCCCGCGCAAACAGCGACCGCCCCGGTCTTGGCCGGAATCCTCTACCTGGGCTTGGTTTCAACGGCCCTGGCGATGTACCTCTGGAACCGCTCGCTGGCGATCCTGGACGCCGGATTGGTCTCGATCCTCTTCTTCGCGCAACCCGTGGTGGGGGTCGCTTTGGGCGCCCTGATCCTCGGCGAAAGCCTGGGAGCGACGTTCTGGCTGGGCGCAGGCTTGATCGCCACGGGGCTGGTCCTGAGCGCCGTCTCCTCTGGGGCAAGAGGCCGTCCGCGCAGTTCCGAGCTGCAGCGACGTCCCTCGGATCAAGGAGGTCAGACCTCGTGAGACGCTTCCTGCAGATCACGGCAAAGATCCTCGCCATCTTCCTGACGGCGGCCTTCGTCCTCACCCTGCCCCTGAGCCTGGTCGCATTCAACCTGGGCCGGGTTGCCTTCTCAGCAGAGCGGATGACGATCCTTCTGACCGAGACGGTGGCCGAGACCGGAGGTCTGCGGCGGCTTGTCATGGACAGCCTCGTGGAGCCGTCGGATCCGCAAAGCCCCGACGGCGGCCTCGATCTCGGTGCGGCGATGAGCTTCCTGTCGCCTCAAGAGAAAGACTACCTCGGGGAGCAACTGACGCCGCCAGGCTGGGTCGACGACCAACTAGGCGTCTTGGTAGGGGCGGTCTACGAATGGATCGACAACGACCAGGCCCGGCCCGTCTTCACCGTCGACATCGCCTCGATCAAGGTCGCGTTGCTCAGCGGCGGTGCGGCGGATCTGGTCGAAGTTGTCGTCGACTCGTGGCCTCCCTGCAGCGTGCGGGAGTTGGCGGAGATGTCGATCGGGGCCCTGTTCGGCGGCGAGGACTTCGTTTTGTGCGAGCCTCCGGAGCCGCTACGGAGTGGTCTCGTGGGGATCCTCAACGCCAGCATCACCGCGAGCCTACGAGCCTTGCCGGATCAGCTGACCCTCGGCGAACCCGGGGCCCAGGAGCCGGCGTCCCCTGAGCTCATGCAGACCAAGGAGCGGATCCGTCTCGTCCGTTTCCTGGCCGGATGGAGCTGGCTTCTTTCACCGGCTTTGCTCGGCCTGGTCATGGCCCTGGCTGTGCGCACGTGGCGGGGCTGGGCTCTGTGGTGGGGGATCCCTCTCATCCTGGGGGGGCTGCTGACGGTGTTGACGATGGTGGGCGTTCGGGCAGTGTTCGAGGAAGCCATCCGCGGGATGCTGACCGACGCCGGGATGCCCGCCTGGATCGGGAGCGTGCTGAAGGGCCTGACGACGGCCATGCTGACGGTCACCTTCCGGCGGGTGGCCGTGAATGCCTTCCTGGTTCTTGCCGCGGGGATTGTCGTGCTGGCGGCTGGCATGATACTGGCGCGACGCCAGGAGAGAAGGCCGAGCGCGAAGGCGGCGTCCGACGCTGCGACGCTGCCTCTCGATCCGACGGACGAGGAGGACGCGGGCGAGCCGCCGAGCGGGATGTTCGGCTGAATCCGGCCCTAGGCGTACCGCAGTTCGACGGCCTGCCGCTCGAGCTCCTCGCGGTAGTCTGGATGGGCGATATCGATCAAGGCCCGCGAGCGCTGCCGAAGGGTCTTCCCGTAGAGGTGGGCGACGCCGTACTCGGTGGCGACGTAGTGAACGTGGTTGCGTGAGGTCGTCACTCCGGCGCCCGGCTTGAGCATCGGAACGAGGCGGCTCAGGCGTGTGCCGTCACGCAGCGTGGCCGTCGACGGCAGGGCGATGATTGGCTTGCCGCCCCGGCTGCGGGCGGCGCCGTAGACGAAATCCATCTGGCCCCCGACTCCGGAGTAGGGGCGGGGGCCGATGCTGTCGGCGCACACTTGGCCGGTCAGATCGATCTCCAGGGCCGAGTTGATCGAGACCATCCGGTCGTTCTGGGCGATCACGAACGGATCGTTCACGTACTCGGTAGGATGCAGCTCGACGATCGGATTGTCGTCGACGAAGTCGTAGAGAGCCTTCGATCCCAGGATGAAGCCGGCCACGATCTTCCCCGGGTGGAGCGTCTTCTTCTCGTTGGTGATCACCCCCGAGCGCACCAGGTGCATGACCCCGTCGGAGAACAGCTCCGTGTGCACGCCCAGGTCGCGCTTGTCGCCCAGGTACTGCAGCACGGCATCCGGGATGGCGCCGATCCCCATCTGCATCGTCGATCCGTCGTCCACCAGATCGGCGACATACCGTCCGATGCGTTTGCTCAACTCGGTGACGTTCCCCATCGGCAATTCGGCCAGCGGGTAGTCGACCGGGATCGCCTTGTGGATCTTGCTGATGTGGATGAACGAATCGCCCAGTGTGCGCGGCATCTGCTGGTTGACTTCAGCGATGACCAGCTTGGCGACCTGCGCGGGAGTCTTGATCAGTCCCGCCTCGATCCCCAGACTGCAGAACCCGTGCTCGTCAGGCGGGCTGACATGGATCAGCGCCACGTCGAGAGGGAGGTGGCCGTTCCGAAAGAGATGTGGAACCTCCGAGAGCAAGACCGGGGTGAAGTCGGCCCGACCCTCATGCACGGCGGCACGGACGTTGTCGCTGATGAACAGCGTGTTGACGCGCAGGTGGCCTTCCATCGCCGGATCGGCATGCGGGGCGGGTCCGATGGTCAGCACATTGACCATCTCCACGTCCTTCAGCTTGGGGGCGTGGAGGACCAGAGCCTCCAGAAGACGCTGGGGAACCGAGCAGTTCCCCGTCAGAAAGACGCGGTCGCCCGAGCGGATCTCGGCGACCGCCGCCTCCGCCGTCGTCACCTGGGAGACGTACTGGGCCGCCCAGTTCACGCGTCGGCTCCGGGGGCCATCCCCAGGCGCCTCAGGTGGCGAGGCTCACCCCGCAGCGTCGAAATGCCACGTTCCAACGCAGGGATCGACTCGACGGCCGCCTCGAGCCCCTGCCTGGCGATCGCCTCCAGGTAGAAGTAGGCGCCGGAGTACAGGGCGTGGCTCGCCGTCCGTCCGAGGACTCCCGACATGCTCGGCACGCAGAAATGCACGACGCCTTCCTCGACGAACGTCGGTTCTCCGTAGTTCGTCGGACGGGAGGTCTCAACGCACCCGCCCTCGTCGATGCTCATATCGACGATCAAGGATCTCGGCCGCATCCCCCGGACCATCTCGCGGGTGACAACCTGAGGGGACCGCTGGCCGGGGATCATGACCGCCCCGACCAGAATGTCAGCATAGGCCGTCGCCCGCTGGACGTTCGGTGGGTTGGAGAGAAGCGTGACCAACGGATAGGGGAGTCGGGCCTGCAGGGCCTGCAGCCGCGCCAGGTTGACATCCAGCACAGTCACATGGGCGCCGGCGGCGCAGAAGCCGGCGGCGGCGGTCGAGCCGACGACCCCGGCGCCGAGGATCACCACTTCGGCCGGGGGCACCCCGGCGACCCCGCCGAGCAGGATCCCACGGCCGCCATGGTCGTTTTGCAGATGCGTGGCGGCGATCTGGACCACCAGGCGTCCTCCGATCTGGCTGAGGGGCGCCAGCACCGGCCGGGATCCGTCGGCTTCCTCGATCTGCTCGTAGGAAAGAGTCGTCAGGTGTTTGTGGGAGATCGTGTCGATCTTGTCCTGTCGGGCTGCGGCCAGATGCAGGAAGCCGGCGAAGGCCAGCCCGTCGCGCATCAGATCGAGCTCCTCTCGCAGAGGCCGAGCGAACTTGAGCATGAGATCGGCCCGCCCGTAGGCTTCCTCCTGGCTGTAGACGATGGTGGCCCCCGCCTGGACGTAGTCATGGTCGGAGAACCCGGCCCCGTCACCAGCACCGGCCTCGACGTAGACAGTGTGGCCGGCCCGGCTGAACATCGCCGCCCCGGCCGGAGGCAAGCCCACGCGAAACTCGAAAGGCCGCCGTTCCTTGGGGATGCCTAGGTTCATGGGAGGGACTCCTTCAAGGCCCGGGGATGGGAAGTCGGTGGCATGGTTGCTGAAGCCGCTTGGAAGAGCCCTTCCGCAAGGAAGGGCTGCGCCGGAAGCTGCATGGGGACGACCCGAGCGGAGTATAGCATGCTCGATCGGCCGGGGCCGCTGAAGAGAAAGCGGGTCAGTCTGATGGGATCGACGGATCCTCCAGGCGCGCCGTCGCGGGCGGGATCGGAGGTCGGAGCCAGTACAACCAGCCCCGACCGGAAGTGCGGCGCCGCGGCACCGGATCGATGCCTGAAAGGAGAAGGGCCGCGCCCAGCAGGACGCCCCCCATCCACTGCGCGGGACTGAGGGATTCCTTGAGGACCAGGGCTCCCAGCGCCACGGCCACGAGGATCTCAGACAATCCAAGGAACGAGGCCTGCAGACCGCCGATGAACTTGACACCGGAGAACAGAGCGACGCGCGAGATGAAGGTAACGGCAGTCAGACCCAGCAAGGGGACCAGGGCTTCAACCGACAAGGGTCCGGCAGGCGGCGAGAACAGGAAGAAGGCCGGCGTGACAACGAGAGTCATCGACAGGAGCGTGTAGAAAGCCACCGTCGGCGCCGGAACCTCGTACAAAACGCGCTCATTGATGGGGATGTGCAGGCCGAAGAGGATCCCGGCAATGAGCATGGATCCAGCTCCGAGTGGGTCCACGTCCTGCCAGGGGCCGCTGGTGATCAGGTAGACGGCCGGGATGCTCAACGCGAGTGCTGCCAGGGAAAGCCGAGACGGTCGCTGGCCATCGAGAAAGAGGAGCACGGCGACCCAAACCGGATACAACCCGAAAAGCATCTGTCCGATGGACGCGTCGACCCGGGACAGTCCGGCGTAGAAGAAGAGCGATCCGATACCGTTGATGAGCCCGGCCAGGAGGCAGCCAACCAGCCCTAGCGGGAAGATCGACAAGGACTTGCGCTGAGGGAGCAAGACGATCAGGAGCAAGAGTGACGCCGCTGCAGTTCGGAAGGCCACGACCGCCAGCGGCGGCACCCCGGCTTGCAGGGCAAGCTTTCCGATCACCGGTGTGACTCCGAGGAAGACGGCCGAGAGACCTGCCAGAACGGTCCCGCTGGTTCGACGCCAGTCGAGGGTTGCCGGCGCCATCGGCTAGTCCAGCGCCCGGTCGATCTCCCCGAGGAGATCCTCGCTGAGGAACTCGCCCTTCGTCATCAGTCGGCGAATGCGGCCTTGCAGGCTGCGTTCCTCGCGGCTGGTGAGTTCCTTGGCGGTGACGACGATGACCGGGACGGTTGCCGTCGAGGGGGCCTGTTGCAGCCGGTCGAGGACGGTGAAGCCATCCATGTCGGGCATCATCAAGTCGAGGATGATGAGGTCGGGAGGGTGATCGGCCGCCAGGCGAAGCGCCTCTGGCCCCGAGACGGCTTCCCGGATGATGTACTCCCCGTGCGCGTGAAGGATCCGGCGCAAGAGCTGCCGCGCCTCGGGCAGATCGTCTACGACCAGGATTTCTCGTGTGACCCGCCGGTCGAGACTGCTCAGGGCCGCTAGCAGGCCGTCTTGTGGCACTTCGTCCTTGCCCTCGGCGGGGGTGAGATCGCGGAACCATCCTTCCCCCAGCGCTTCCTCTTCAACCGGCATCGAGTGGCCGCTCAGGTTGACGACGACACGGTCCTCCGGCTGAATCACACCCTGACGAGCGAGCTTGAGCAAGCCAGCGAAGGCCACCGCCGCCGCCGGTTCGATCGACAGCCCCTCCATGCGAGCCACGGTGTGCATCGCTTGGATCGCCTCGTCATCGCTGACGCTCTCGAAGGCGCCGCCAGAGGCCGCCAGGATACGTTCCCGGAGAAGCGTGTAGCCCCGCCCTGGGTTTCCGGTGCTCAGGGTGAAGATCCGAGAACTCGGACTCTCCACCGGGACGGCAGTCTCGGCGCCGGCCTTCCAGGCCTGCACCATCGGCGAGCAACCTTCGGCCTGGATGATTCCCATCCGGGGGATGCGGTCGATCAAGCCCATCTCGAAGAGCTCGGCGAATCCCTTCAACACCCCGTGGGGTCCCAACCCGCCGCTGACGGCCTGGAGGTACCAATCGGGCGCCATCCAGCCGCGCCGACCGAACGCGTCGGCCATTTGCTCGGCGATTTCGAAAGCGATCGTCTTCATCGACTCGACGGATGGAACGCTCGCCAGGCCGCGATCGTAGAAGTACCCGTGGCGCTCGGCGAACGCCGCCGCCAGCGCCTTGGCATGGTCGTAGGTGCCGGTCACCTTGACCACCTGGGTTCCGTACAGCGCGACTTCATGCATCTTGGCGCCGGGGACCCGGCTGGTGAGAAAGGCCCAGAGCTGGATCCCGACTCGCGCGCAGTAGGCCGAGTAGGCCAGCGCGACATTCCCGGTCGAGGCGATCACGGCTTCGCCTGCTCCGGCTTCCCGCAGGGCGGCCGTGGCGACCGCGGCCTGGCGATCCTTGAAGGATGCGGTCGGTCCGCGTCGTTCGTCCTTGATGTAGACGTGGTGAAGCCCGAGGAGGAGCCCGAGGTTGTCGCCGCGGAGCAGGGGCGTGCCGCCTTCTCCCATCGGCAGTCCCGGGGGGATTTGAGCGATGGGCAGCAAGGCCTGGTAGCGCCACAGATCTCTGCGGCCCTCTCCTAGGGATCGAAACGCCTCGGCGGCCGTGGCCAGGTCGTAGCGGGCCTCAGACCACACGCTGCCGCAGCGGGTGCACGCCGGGGATAGGGGGTGAAACGCTCGACGCGCCCCGCAATCCAGGCACTCGACCTCGATGGCAGTGGGAGATGTCACCGGCCGGAGCGGCGATCAGCGCCGCGCCAGAAGAGTCTGGGCGAGGCCCGCGAGTTCGGCAAGATACTCGTCTTGCGAGCTCGTCCCTTGGCGGTGAATGTACTCCGTGTAGAGGGTCATCTGACGCCGCTCTTCCGGATGAGGCTCCGGGGAAATGAGCGCCAGCACCGGAGTGCTCCGGAGGCGCGGGTCCTTGCGGACGATTTCGAGCGCACGGAATCCCTCGGCCCTTGCCATCGTGAGATTGAGGACGACCACATCGGGGGTCTGCTTGCGGGTGGCATGATAGGCCTCGGTGCTGTTGGCCGCCAGCCGCAGGCCAAGATCGGCATCAGAGTCGACCGCCTGTCGAATGGCGGCAGCCTCGCCCTCGTCGTCTTCCACCAGAAGCACATCCAGCGGCCGGCCTCCGTTTGGCGCGAGGCGGTGAATGGCCGCCAGCAATTCCTGAGGCTCGGTGGGCCGCATGCGGACGTCGGTGGCGTGGATCCGGTAGCCGCTGCCGTTCTGGCGATTGAGCCCGCCCATCAGGATCGGGGCTCCGCGAAGCCCATCGAGCTTGCGCAGCTCGGCGACGGTGGCCCAGCCGGAATGACCCGGGAGCATCGGGTCCACGATGACCAGGTCCGGAGGCCTCTGACGCGCCAGGGCCGGGGCGCCGTCAGAGCGCTCCAGGCTCTCGAAGTGATAGCCAAGCCCCTCGAAGAGATCGCGATAGCGGGCCGCCACATCGGCGTTGGCGTCGATCACCAGGATGACGGGCCCTTCGGCTGCCGGGGCGGCTTCGTCGAACGCCTCGGGTTGCCGGACCGGAAGGGTGAAGAAGAAGGTGCTGCCGCGGCCCGGTTGGCTGTCGACCCAGATCGTTCCGCCATGAAGCTCGACCAGGTGACGGCAGATCGACAACCCCAGGCCGGTCCCTCCGGTCTTGCGGGTCGGGGAAGCATCCACTTGCGAGAAGGGCTCGAACAGCTTGGCCTGGTCTTCCGGCGCGATCCCTGGGCCGGTGTCGCTGACCGATACGAGGATCTCCACGGGGTCGACATCGTCGAGCTTAGTCACGACAACATCGATACGGCCTTGATCGGTGAACTTGGCGGCGTTGGACACCAGATTGAGCAGGACTTGCCGCACGCGGATGCTATCGGCCTGGAGGACGCCCAGGTCCTCGGGGACCTCGGCGGCGAGCTCGATCGGCTTGTCCTTGACGAGGCCGGCCGCGGTGGACATCACCCCGCGCACGATCTCGCGCAAATCGACGTCTCCGAAAGTCAGTTCCATCTTGCCGGCTTCGATCTTGGAGAGATCGAGGATGTCGTTGATCAGACCCAGCAGGTGCAGGCCGGCGTTGTGGATCGCCTGGAGATCGGTCTCCTGGGTCTCGTTGACGGGGCCGTCGATCCCCTTCAGGATCACCCTTGAGAACCCGATGATGGAGTTGAGCGGTGTGCGCAATTCATGGCTCATGTTCGCCAGGAACTGCGTCTTGAGCCGGTCGGCCTCGCGCATCTCTTCGAGGGCGGTTTCTGTCAGTTGCACCGAGCGGGCGTCTTGCAAGGCGACCGCCAGCTGCTCGCTGATCGCCACCGCCATGGCTATGTCGTCGTCGTTCCAGGCGCGGCCGGCCTCGTTCTCATCAAAGGTGAGGACGCCCAGCACTTCGTCCTTGACCCGGATGGGAACAAGTAGGCGACTCCCGTCGATCCGAGGTTCGGTGATGATCGCGCCGGCGCCGGTCGGGATCGGCTGTAGTCCGGCGACGGTATCCACATAGGCGGTGGACGGCCCCCACGTTGGGAGCAGGGGCGGCGGCTCCATCGGATTGACGTCCTGCGGCGCAACGGCGCCGCTGACCGCCAGCTGTCCGGTCTGCCGTTTGCGCAGGGATCCGGTTTGCCGCTTGGAAAGGGGGCCGGTCGGACGCTGGGAAAGGGGGCCGGTGGGGCGGGCCCGAGCCCCAGGTTCCGCGGGCGGCGTGGACGCCCGGGCAGCGGAAGCAGACTCAGCTGTAGAGAGCTCCTGGCTGCGAACTTCCGGCGGGGCAGGGGTCTCGTCCTTGGCAATGACGGTCGTCGGTTCAGCCTGCGCGCCAGGACCGCCCACTTCGAGGGGGGTCAGGGGGACCTCGGGCGTGATTGCAGCCGGCGGTTCCTCAGCTGTCAGGTCGACGCGCGGGGCCGTGGCAGCCGACACGTCGGCTCCGCTCTCGCCTACCTGGGGTTGGATGTCGCCCGCCGGCGCAGGGAGTTCTTCTTCGACCGGCGCTCCCGGGGTCACACTCAGAACCTGGACTGCGCCGCGATACCCTGCCGGTTTGCCGTTCAGACCCGGCCGGATCTGGGCGCTGAAGAGCAGGGTGATGTGGCTTCCGTCACCGCCCCGCGCTTCCAGGCGCAGCCCGTCGGCGGCTGCCCCACTGGCCATCAAGGGACGGATCTTGTCACCGGACTCAGGCGTCAGGCCGATGCCGGCGACTTCCTTGCCGAGCAGGGAGCGAGGCTCCCATCCCAGGAACCGCTCGATCTCCGGGCTGCACCAGGTGTAGCGGCCGTCGAGATCAGACTCCCACAGCCAGCCTCCAGGGACGCCTGTGGAGGCGCCGGGACGTCCGCCATTCGCGTCGCCGACCGGGTCGGCTTCCGGGATGGCGGTGAAGAGGTCGCCGAGGCGGCTACGCAACTTGCGCGAGGGTTTCTTGGACATCCTCTCTCAATTCCTGTGCCAGTTCGCGATACTGCTGGGCGCCTCGGCTCGATGGCGCGTACTCGGTGATCGGTTGCCCGAAGGCCGGGCTTTCACGGAGCCTGGCATCCACCTCGATCGCGCTGCGGAACACGGCCGGACCGAACGCCAGGCGGATTTCTTCGGCCAGGGAGCGATGCATGGCGTTGCGCAGGTCAACCATGGTCAGGAGGAGTCGATAGCGCAGGGCGGGGTTGGAGCGCTCCCGCACGGAACGGACCAGGCCGATGACTTGGCGCAGGGCGAAGGCTGAGAAGAACTCGCATTGCGTCGGGATCACCAGCAGATCGGCGGCGCCGAGCGCGCTGCGGGTGAGGGCGCCAAGGGCTGGCGGACAATCGAAGATGACCGCGTCCGGGTTCCCGGCGCGCCCCAGGGCATCGCGCAAAATCAGCTCATAATCCTGGCGGACCGGCAGGAATCGCTCGGCCTGCAGCAGCGCGTCCGAGGAAGGCGCTAGCTTCAGACCAGCGACATCCGTCTCGATGGCGACGTCTTCCAGGGCGGCGTCTCCGAGAAGAACATCGGCGATCGAACCCTCGGTTGCGCCGGGGCGGATCCCGATCCCGAGCGTGAGGTTGGCCTGCGGGTCGAGGTCGACCAGGAGCACGCGCTGGCCAAGCTCGACCAGGGCGGCGCCAAGGGACAGCGCCGTTGTGGTCTTGCCGACGCCGCCCTTCTCGTTGGCGATCGCCAGGACGAGGCTCACTACGTTCCTCCGCCGTTACCTTGGCCGTCGCCGTCGTCCTCGCCGGCGCTCGCCGGGTTGAGCCAGATCTCCGCTTGGCGAGCCTGCATGGCCAGACGCATCTCACGTACCGCCGTCCGCAGGATCGAATCGATCCCGCCGCTCGTGCGGATCTTCCCCGTGATCTCGACGACGGTTTGCTCGCGATGGGCGCGTCGGAGCGTCGACTCGAACAGCCGAGCGTTCTGGACCCCCACCGCGATCTGGTCTGCCAGGACTTCGAGGACGGTGATGTCGTCCCGGCTGAATGCGTTCGGCTGGCTGTGACGGATCGTGATCGCGCCGGACACCTGATCACCTACCATCAGGGGCAAGGCGAGCTCGGAGAGCGCCTCGGGCAGGTAGGCCGTCGGCTGGAAGTAGGGATCATCCTCACCTTCCCGCGCGGCGTAGGTGTTTCCCGTCTGGGTGACGTAGCCCAGGATCGTCTGGGAGCCAACGCTGACCTCATGCCGGTCTCTGAGAAGGTCTTCGGCGCCCTTGCCGGCGGCGGCCTCGACCACGGCGGTCGAGGTTCCCCAATCAAGGCGATAGATCGCCACCTGGTCGTACCCGAAGCGATCGCGTAGCAAGTGGGCGGCGCGGGAGAGAAGCGTGGCGCTGTCGAGTTGGCTGGTCGTCTCGCGGGAGATCTCCGCGGCGGCCTGCAGTTGCAGAGCCCGGCGTCGAATCTCTTCCATCAGCCGGGCCTGTTCCAGCGCGCTGGCCAGCTCTTCGGCGACGGCTTCGAGGATGATCTCGTCTTCCCGATCGAGTTCGACCCCGGCACGCCCCTGAATGTCGAGGGCGCCAATCACCTCGCCTCGGACTTCGATCGGTGCGACGATCCCGCCTTCATCCTCGCGCGGCGCCGGACCGGGTTGGAAGATGCCTTCGGTCGAGGCCGGCTGGCGGGTCTGGAGAATCTGCTGCCAGGCATCCGCCGCTTGCTGGCGGTAGAGGCTGTCGAGCTCGGCCAGGCTCCGCTGCGACTCTTCGACCAGCCGGGCGTTCTCGATCGCCGAGGCGAGCGGGCCCGCCAGCAGACTCAGCAGTTCCATGTCCTCCGGGGCCGCCTCGCGCGTCTCTCGACGAGTGACGGCCAGGGCGCCGATCGTCTGCCCGCGGCTTTCGAGCGGCATTCCGATCGTCACCTGATCTCCCTTTGGCCCCGGCTCGGTCGCGACCACGGCTTCTCGCCGATCGATCGCCCGACCCAGCGCCCCCTGTCCGGCCGGGAGGGAGTCGCCCAGGTGCACCTGGATCGGCCGGTCGCGGTCGGCGGCGCTGCGCAGAATGATCTCACCGCCTTCGATCAAGCCCAGCACGACCTGGTTGTAGCCGAGCGCCTGCGCGACGTCCCCGGCGATGTTCTGAAGCATTTGGTCATAGGTCGGCTGCTCGGCGAGTTGCGAGTAGAGCTCGATGACCCGCTGGCGGTCGGACGCCTGGCGTGTCAGGCTGTCGAGCAGGCGAGCGTTCTCGAGGGCGGTCGCCAGCTGGTCGGCCATCGTTTGCAGCACGACGACATCGTTCTCATCGAACGCGTTCGGTTCCGTGCTTTGCACGTCCAGCGCGCCGATGATCCGGTCGCCCACCCGCAGGGGCAGGGCAAGCTCGGAGCGCGTGTTCGGTAGGTCCGGGTTGGCGAAGTGCACAGCGTCGGTGCCGACGTCCAGGGCGATGCGGGGCGATCCGGTCCCGGTGACGTAGCCGACGATGCCGACCTTGCCGACCGCGAGGCGGTGTTTGCGGGCGAGCATGCGGCGTCCGCCGTCCGAAGAGGCCGCCACAAGGACAGCATCGGGCCCGTCGATCAAGAAGATACCCGCGTGATAGAAGGAGAAGCGATTGGAGATCAGCCGGACGACTGAGTCCAGGAGAGATTCGACGCTGCGGATCGAGGCCGCGTCTCGGGCGACCTCCGAGGCGGTCTGGATCTGGTAGGTCCGCTCACGTACTCGGGATTCCAGCGAGGTGTACATTGCCGCCAGGTCGTCGGCCATGAGATTGAACGACTCGGCCAAGCGCCCGACCTCATCGCGTCGACCGACCGACACCCGCTCCTCGAATTCGCCGCGGGCCAGCCCCTCGGCAACACGGGTCAGGGCCGTCAGCGGTCGCAGAGACTGCCGCGTGACGAGGGGTACCAGGAGGGTGACGGCGGCCACCGAGGCCAGCAAGAGCACGGCATAGAATGGCGCCAGACTCGTCAGGCCGGCGTACACCTCGGCCTGGGGGACTTCGAGCACGATGCCCAGCCCTTGGGCTTCGGACCATTCGTAGGCCCCCACCACCGGCACGTCTTCGAAGCTGACGTACTCGGCGAAGCCGGTCGGTTGGCTCTCGGCGAGGGCGAAGACCGGATGGTCGACATCCGTCGCCACCTCAGGGCGGGTCGCGTAGCGTGGGTAGGTGACGACGGTCGAGGGCGCTACGGCAATGAA
>DATIPT010000105.1:0-2177 GCA_035471625.1 Anaerolineales bacterium | reverse complement strand
AAGACGTCTGAGAATCATCGGCGTCGTCCTTTCCCTGTTCGGGCTGGGTTTCTTGACGGCCGGAGGCGTTGCGTACGCCATGACCCAGGACGGATTCGACTCCCTGCAGGCGTTTTCGGAAGCCCAGGGCGTCGAACTGTCGTACAACGAAGACGGTCAGCTGGTCGACCGCGGCACCACGGAGGGCGCCGAGGCGATCTTGACCCTTCTGACCGAAGAGTGGGGATATCCGGTTGTCGAGTCTGACCTCGATCCGGCGGATCCGCTGGTGAACACGGCAAGCGAATACATGTTCCAGATGGCGACGATCGGCTACCACGTGCTGCACGGCACCCAGACGGTCACTCTGGCAGAAGACGTCGAGTACGACGGCCAGGTGTTTGCCGCCGGTACCTACGACTTCGAGGTGGACGGCCGCTACTGGACCGACTTCGACCGGCGCCATCCGATCGAGGGTCCCGCCCGCGGTCAGGCGTGGTCGGGCACCGCCCACGGGCTGTTCGGCGAGCTGGGCGTGGGGACGGTGACGTACTCCACCCTGCAACTGGCGCTGGCACTGGCCGGGCTGTTCGCCGGAGTCGGGATCACCATGCTCGTCGCAGGGATCGGCCTCTTCTGGGCCGGCAGGGACGAGTTCGGGTTCGACAGGCTGACTGTGCCGGAGTCCTCGCTCAAGGAGCCGGCCACCGTCTGAACCTCAATGGACAGCGGCCGGATCACATTCGATCCGGCACACAGACCGAGGCCCCCCGCGTGAGCGGGGGGCCTCACTCATGGTCGGACCGGCGATGCGGACCCTTCGCCGCTCGCGCGGTCGCAGCGCTCAGGGCGTCGGTGCCTCCCGGCGCGGCTCGCGCAGCGCCGCCTGCGCCGCCGCGAGCCGGGCCACCGGGACCCGGGGCGGTGAGCAGCTGACGTAGTCGAGGCCCAGGCGGCGGCAGAGCGCGATCGACTCCGGATCTCCCCCGTGCTCCCCGCAGATTCCGGCTTCCAGATCGGAGCGCGCCCCGCGGCCCTTCTCGACTGCGATCCTCATGAGCTCACCCACTCCGTTCGCATCGATCGTCGCGAATGGGTTCTTCTCGAGGATGCCCTCTTCGAGGTACTGGACCAGGAACGCCTTCTCGGCATCGTCCCGGCTGATCCCGAACGTCATCTGGGTGAGATCGTTGGTGCCGAATGATATGAACTGGGCAAACCGGGCGATCTCATCGGCGGTGAGTGCCGCCCGCGGTATTTCGATCATCGTCCCGAACTGATAATCGACGGTGATGCCTTGCTCGCTCATCACTTGTTTCGCCTCCTCCTCGAGGGTGGCGCGCTGACGTGCCAGTTCGTTCACATGCGACGTGAGGGGAATCATGACCTTCGGATGGACGTCCACTCCTTCCCGGGTCACCTCGCACGCCGCTTCGAAGATCGCCCGGACCTGCATCCGGGTAAGGCCGGGCAACATGATTCCCAGCCGGACGCCGCGCAGGCCGAGCATGGGGTTCGCCTCGCTGAGACTCTCGACCCGCTCCAGCATGTGCTCCTCGGCCTCGATGCGCCCCAGCAACTCGTTGATCTCCTTGAGGGATGAAGCCGACTGGATGCGGATCTTCAGGTCGGTGAGGTCGAGCGTCAGCTCCTCGAAGCTGGGAAGGAACTCGTGCAGCGGCGGGTCGATCAGCCGGATCGTGACCGGAAGGCCGTCCATGGCTCGGAACAGACCGGCGAAGTCCTCACGCTGGAACGGGAGCAGCTGGTCGAGCGCATCGGCGCGGTCGGCCGGGATCGTGGCCATGATCATCTTCTGCACGATCGGCAGCCGGGCCTGATCGAAGAACATGTGCTCGGTCCGGGTGAGGCCGATGCCTTCGGCGCCGTACGAACGCGCCAGGCGGGCGTCGTCGGGATGGTCGGCGTTCGTCCACACGCCGATGTCCCTCACCTCGTCTGCCCATTCCAGGAGCTGTCGCAGCCAGGCGTTCTCGAGGTCGGGGGTCTGGGTGTCCAGCTTGCCGAGGAACACATCTCCGCTGGTGCCGTCGATAGAGATCCACTCTCCCTCGGAGACCACCTGGTCGCCGACGCGCAACACGCGTTGGTTCAGGTCGATCTGGATGGCCTCGGCCCCCACCACCGCCGGCTTGCCGAATTGCCGGGCGACGAGCGCGGCGTGGCTGGTCCGGCCG
>DATIPT010000104.1:0-1690 GCA_035471625.1 Anaerolineales bacterium | reverse complement strand
ATGGCAAGTGGGGAGAGCCGGCGATCCCCATCCCGCCGCCTGCGCCGGAGATCACCATGCCCGAGGGGACCCTGAATGTGGTCCTCCTGGGGTCGGATCGGCGAAGCGGAAGCGGCTTCCGCACCGACACGATCGTCATCGCCTCGATCCAACCGGCCCAAGGCCTCGTCACCCTCGTCTCGATCCCCCGCGACCTCTACGTCTATCTCCCGGGCAATTCGGTCAACCGAATCAACACGGCATGGATCTACGGCGCGAGCCTGGGGTATCCCGGTGGCGGACCCCAGCTCCTCTTCGACACGATCCGCTACAACCTCGGGATCCACGTTGACCGCTACGCGCTCGTCGAGATGGACGGGTTCCGTCGAATCATTGACATCCTCGGCGGGATCGATGTCCGGGTGGCCTGCCCGTACACCGACTGGAGGCTGCGTCGGCCCGAGTTGCCGCAACAGCTCGAGAGCAGTTGGGCGCTGTTCACGGCCCCACAGGGGATCGTCCACATGAATGGCGACTATGCCCTGTGGTATGCCCGCTCCCGGCAGCGATCATCCGACTTCGATCGGTCACGCCGGCAGCAGGAGGTTCTGCGGGCCGCGTATCGCGAAGCCCTCCGGCCCGATGTCCTCGCCCGAATCCCGGAGCTGTATCGGACTCTGCAGGCCTCCGTGGTCACCAACCTCACACTGGAGGACGTTCTGCAGCTCGCACCGGTCGCCGTCCAGCTGGAGCCGGCCCACCTGAGAAGCCGGTTCATCGGCCGGCCCCAGGTGACATCCTTTCGCGTCCCGAAGAGCGGTGCCGCGGTCCTACTTCCCAAGGCGGATGTCATCCAGCAGCTCCTGACGGACGCCCTGACCACGCCGGTCGAGGAACTCGCCGAACCCCGCCTCCGGATCGGTATCCTCCCCACGGCGAGCGGTGATCTTCCGGAGCTCGCTCGGGAGCGGCTGTTGTACGCCGGCTTTGATGCCGAACTCCTCAGTGGTGAACCCCTCGACGTGGCGACCACCCAGCTCCAGGTCCCGCCCGAGGCCGCACCCGAAACTGTCGCCTCCGTACTCCGGGCCCTTGGTTTGCCGCACGGGGCCGTTGCCGCAGTCGAGTCGGTTGCCTCGCCCCAGGAGTTCCGCCTCGCCGTGGGCCGCGATTACAGCCCATGCTTCGATCCGAATGCGCTGACCGGATTCCCTTGATGCCTCCGGCCTCCGGCTCGCGGTTTGACACGCCGGGCGTTTCCCCCTAGGATGACGCCCATGCCGGACCCTTCCCTGGAAGATCTCCCTCTGTTCTCCTCAGAGACTGCCGACAAGGCGGTCCCGGTCGTCGCCACCGGTCGTGTCCGACCCGATACCGGTCTGGGCGCAGCGATCGTCGCGTGGGGCGAGGCGCTGGCGACGACGGGACGAACACAAAACACCGTCAAAGCCTTCACGGCCGACCTGCGCCTTCTGGCCGAGCGGCTCGGCGCGGGGATGTCGGTGGCCGCGATCGGCACCCACGACCTAAAAAACTTCCTCGACTGGATGGTCTCTCGGCGAGGGGTGCCCTGCAGTCCCAAGACCTACTCTCGCCGGGTCACGTCGCTCAAGGCCTTCTTTCGCTGGTTGTCCGACACCGGAGTCCTATCGTCCGACCCGGCCGCGCCCATCGCCCAGCACACGGTGCTCAGCCCCCTGCCGGAGGTCCT
>DATIPT010000103.1:0-12831 GCA_035471625.1 Anaerolineales bacterium | reverse complement strand
CGGCCAGCGAACTCGGACACGACGGCGGCGGCCACGCCAAGGGAGCCGAGGGTCAGAAGACCTTGCACCGCGATCGATCGCGGCAGATCGCGATGGACGTGGTGCCCCAGTTCGTGGGCGAGGACCGTTTCGATCTCATCGTCGGTGAAGACGGAGATCAGGGTGTCTCCCAGGAGGATCCGTCGCGTCCGTCCGAGACCCACGAGGGCCGCGTTGGCGCTCTTCGTGCGCCGGCTCATATCGAAAGTGAACACGCCTCGTACCTCTTGCCCGGCCTTGCGTGCCAACTGCGCCAGGCGCTCGACGAGGTCCGTGCGGTCGTCCCCGAGCGGGCGTAGCTTGAAGAAGATCGGCATCAGGACGATCGGGGCGACCGCGGACATGAGCACGACAAAGGTCATGCTGCCGATCGCCACCACGATCCACCACGTGGCTGGCCACCGTTCCATCACTCCATAGACGATCAGGAGAAGGGGGAGGCCGATCCCCACGCCAAGCAGCAAGCCCTTCGCCTGATCGGTGAACCACAAGATAGGGGTCTGGTTCGAGAGGCCGAAGCGGTGAGGCAGTACGTACCCGGTGTACCAAGCCAGTGGAAGGGTCAGCACGTACCAGGGCGCGGCGATGGCTGCGGCGACCCCCAAGAGAGCTGCCGCGCCGAAGTTGGGCAAGGCAGCCGTGAACCATGCTGAGACTCCAGCGGCCGCTCCGGTCTCGATCCAGACCGCGAGGTAGATGAGCATCAAGAACGTCTCGGTGAGCCCAAGTCGCCTGCGCAAGGAGCTGTAGGCCTTCGCCATCGCCTGGCGATCGGGGTCGAGCTTTGGCCGGTCGGTCGTCATAGGACGATTCTACCGGCACGCACTTGGAGCCCGGGCCCTGCGGCTCCCTCGAATCTGGGCTCCACCACCGACCGGCGCGTCCACCTCAACGACCGTCTTCGCCAGGAGCTTCCGACCGCGCGTTGCTCCAACGTGAGGGCCGGCGCGCTGCATCGGTGCCTGGCGGGTGATTCCCTTGCGACCAGCAAGCGGGAGTCCGCCCATCCCTCGGGTCTCCCTCGGAGGATGACGCTGGCTCTGGCTACTTCGCGGGGATATGGGGCGGGGGCCGGGGCGACGGGGGCTTGCCGCTTTCGTGCCATCGATCGAGTTGGCGCTGCAGGACCGCCATCGCCTGGCGGATCTCCACGACGTCGAGCCCCCGACAGGAATCCGGCAAAGAGGCGAGCCACGGCTGCATGCGCAGGAGCATCTTCTGTGCACCGCGCCAATTGCCGCGCTCGGTGTGCAGATGGGCGACGGCCAAGTGAAGCAGGCAGCGATAGACGCCGCCGTCCGGACCGGGCTCGTCCAGCACCGCGCGCTCCAGATGCTCGTGGGCCTCGAAGTAGGCCCCGGCAGAAAGCGCCTGCCATCCTCTGCGCGCCTCAGCCGACATCGCTCGGCCGCAACCCTCTCGAATCGCGCCGAGGTCGGGAGGCCGTGCCTCCGAGTGAAGGATCTCGACCATTTCCCGGTGAAACTGGCCCCGCGTGACAACCCGATCGGCGCCCAGGCGGCGGGCCTCATCGAGGGGCTCCGACTCGACGTGGGGTCCGAAGGCGACGACGGGCACACGGCGGGTGGCGGAGGATGTCTTAAGCATCTGGATCCAGGGCTTCCATGAGGCCGGATCGGATGTCAGATCAACGACGATCAACACCGGTGGATCTGCGGCGATACTCTGCACGAACTCGGCCCCGCGCCCTTCGAGGGGTTCGGTGAGCGGGATTCTTCGGTCCGCAAGCTCCTTGGGTGTATCCAGGAGATCGGCTCCGGCGGTCTCCAGCTGAAAACCAAGCCGGCGGGCGACATCTTCCAGGCGCGGGATGATGAAGACGTCGCTCGTCAGGGCCAAGATCCTCTGCCGGCTGGCTTCAGGGGAGGTCATGCGGTCGGCTAGCATATCATGGGGGCCGGCAACCGGGCTCGATGTCCTGCGGAATGTCCTGTGAGGCGCCGGTCACACCGCGATTGTGACCCTCATCACGCCGGAACCGTGCCTGCCGGGCGAAGATCCGGCTATAGAATAGAAGCAGAGAAACCTCCAGCCAAGATGGAAAAGGGAATCTCGGGAGGTTCTCATGCTACTGGCGAAACGACTGGCCGATGCGCTCACCGCGGGGCGGGCGCTGCTGGCGCTGGTTCTGGCGGGCCTGAGCTGGCCCAGAGGGGAAGAGCTCCTTCCGGTCGCCGCCCTGGTGCTGCTGGCTTGTTGGTGCACTGATCTGTTCGACGGTGCCCTGGCGCGCCGCAGCGGTATCTCGGAACAGACCTGGATCGGGAGTCATGATCTGGAGGCGGACGCGCTCGTCTCCCTTGGCGTCCTGGCATACCTGGTCGGTTCCGGGTATCTGGCGCTGGTGTACGCGATGGTCTACCTCCTGCTCTGGGCGGTGATCTTCCAGCGGTGGGGTTGGCGGCGCGAACCGGCGATGCTCTTCCAGGCTCCGATCTACCTCTGGTTCCTGACGGTTGCCTTGCGCGATGCACCCACCGTGGGCATCTGGTTGGTCGCCTGGATCGTGGCGGTGGTCGTGGTGACCTGGCCGCGCTTCCCGGACGAGGTCGTCCCCGGCTTCGTGGACGGGATGCGCCGCGCCCTGCGTCAGGACTGAGGTACTCGACAAACAGGCACAGACCTGTGATATAAGCGGCTTCAGCTCGGGACAACCGAGCGTGGAGGTTGCCGCTTGCACGCACGTTCCGCCTCAGGCCATTCGAGCGAGGCGCCCCCGCACGGGGGCGCCCCCTTTGTGCGCGTCCTGCGGCGCATCAGCACGACGGTTCTATCTGCCCGGTGGCTCAAGCCCTTGCATCGTGCCGCGCGTGCTCTGCTGGGAGTCTCACGCGCCCCCGGCGCGTTGACCGCCTCCGAACATCACCCGGCGGGCCGGCGCTGCGCCGAGGCGGAAGACGTCATCGTCTTGAGCGCCAACCTCGGTCACGACTGGCCCCTGCACCGGCAAATGCATCGCCGCCTCGAGGTCCTGGCGCAGAGGATCGAAGCCGAGCGGGCGAATGTCGTCTTGCTTCAGGAAGTATCTCGCACGCAAAGCCTGTGGGTTGATCGTTATCTCGCCGAACGATTGGGCATGGACTACTTCTACACCCGGGCCAACGGGCATCGCGCATCGATCGGGTTTGAAGAGGGCTTGGGCGTCTTCAGTTGTCTTCCGCTGCGCAGCGTCCAGACGCGCCCGCTGACCGGTTCGGGCTCGATGGCCCATCGGCTGGCCTTGGGGGCTGAGCTGCAGACCGGCGCCGGGCCGTTGTGGGTGTTTTCCGCGCATCTGAGCATGCGGCCTCGCCGCAACGCCCGGCAAGTTCGTGACCTGCAAGATTGGGTGGGCGACGTCGCCGGCCGGGCGACGGCGGTCGTCGGCGGCGATTTCAATGCGCATGAGACGGCACCGCAGATGATCCGGGCCCGACAGTCGTGGCTCGACGTCTTTCGGTTGCTCAACCCGGAGGCCGACGGGGCCACGCATATCTTGCGCTGGCCGTGGGGAAGGCCTCTCCGCAAGGTGCGCCTGGACTACCTGTTCCTTCGTCTTGGCGAGCCGACATGGCGGGTGATCGAGTCGCGTCTGCTCGGCGGCTTGGGCGAGCCGCACTCGGATCATCATGCTGTGATGGCCCGGCTGCGGCCGGTGCCGGTCACCGTCGGGTAGCCGCCCGCCCGCTGGCGGCCAGCCGACCGACGGCTCACATCTTCGGGAGTTCGATCCGCTCCTGCTTTTGGTACTTGCCCTTCTTGTCGGCGTACGAGATCTGGCACTCCTCATCTGCTTCGAAGAACAAGACCTGAGCGATCCCTTCGTTGGCGTAGATCCGCGCCGGGAGAGGCGTCGTGTTGGAGATCTCCAGGGTGACGTAGCCCTCCCATTCCGGCTCGAAGGGGGTGACGTTGACGATGATCCCGCAACGGGCGTAGGTTGACTTCCCGACACAAACGGTAAGGACGGAGCGCGGGATGCGGAAGTACTCGACGGTGCGGGCCAGAGCGAACGAGTTCGGCGGAATGATGCACACCGGCCCCTTGAAGTCGACCATCGAGGCCGAATCGAACTTCTTCGGGTCGACGACGGCCGAGAACACATTGGTGAAGATCTTGAACTCGTCCGCCACCCGGATGTCGTAGCCGTAGGACGACACCCCGTAGGAAATCACCCCGTTTCGCACCTGGGACTCCTCGAACGGCTCGATCATGCGCTTCTCGCGCGCCATGCGGGTGATCCAGTGGTCGGGCTTGAGCCCCATGCAGGCCTCCGTTGAGCGGGATTCAGGCGGTGCGCCGATCGGTCCGGACCGGATTGACCAGCCGCCCCAAGTGCTCGATTTCGATCTCGACTTCGTCTCCGTCGTGCAGGACCCCGACCCCTGACGGGGTCCCCGTCAGGATGACATCGCCAGGCGACAAGGTCATCACCGACGAGATGTAGGCCACCAACCGCCGGACCGGGAAGACCATATCGCGGGTGGAGGCCATCTGCCGCATGTGACCATTCACCGTGCATGTGATGAGGGCATCGGCGGCGGCGAACTCCGTCTCGATCCAAGGGCCGAGCGGGAGGAACGTGTCGAAGCCCTTGGCGCGAGTCCACTGGCCGTCGGCGCGCTGCAGGTCGCGCGCCGTGACATCGTTCGCCGCAGTGTATCCGAGGATGTGCTGGTCGGCGTCCTCCACGGGGATCCAGCGCCCGCCCCGGCCGATGACGACGGCCAACTCGGCCTCATGCTCGACCTGGTTGGATTGGGGGGGGAGCAGGATCGCTTGGCGGGTGCCGATGACGGAACTAGGCGGTTTGAGGAACATCAGCGGAAGTTCGGGAACCTCGGCGTCATGCTCTTCAGCGTGGGCGACATAATTGCGGCCGATGCAGATGATTTTCCCCGGCTCGACCGGTGCCAAGAGCTCCAGACGCGACAGCGGCAGGGTCGGGTTCTCGCGCTTGAAGAGAGAGAAGGGTGATCCCTCGAGGTTTCCGACTCGATCGTCACGGACCCAGCCCCAGCGGGGCGGTTCGTCGCGTGTCTGGCGGAAGCGGACGATGCGCATCGTCAAGGTTTCCAAGCCCAGGCCAAATCGTACTCTACTTGCCACGGATACAGGATGACGTCCTGCAAGCCCGCTGCCCGCAGCACCGACGGGAACGACTCGCGCGGGAACGTCCGCCCGAAGATCAGGCGCGCCTCCCGTCCGACGCGATTGGTGATCAGCAGACTGCCTCCGGGCCTGAGGACCCGGACGAGTTCCTCAATCGTGCGCCGGGGCTGCGGCGTGAACTCGAGCAACTCGAGGCACACGACGATGTCGAAGGCGCCGGAGCGGAAGGGGAGCGGAACGGCACGGCCGCGCGCCCAGAGGGCGCCGGGGCCCTCCTGGCGCCCGATTTCCAGCATCGGTCGGGACGGCTCGAGGCACACGAGGCGAGCGTCGGCCGGCGCCTGGGGCAGAAAGGCCCGCGCCACCCGGCCCGTGCCGGCGCCGACGTCAAGGATGAGCGCCCCGTATAGTTGTCCGACGGCGCTGGCGATGGGTTCGCCGACAAAGCGGGCTTCCCACTCCGCGTCGAATTGCTTGATCCGGTCGTACCGCCCGGCGGCCAGATCGTACAAGCGGATAACGACCCCGGGTCCGAGATGGGCGCCCTCACAGATGTAGAACTCCCAGATCAACAGCACGACCAGCCCGAGGGCCATCAGGAGGAGGACCGGGATCATCAGGGTATGAGTTCGGGTCAGGGCAAGAGTCGGGCGACTATAGCACACTCGCCCAGAGGTCGGGACACCGTCCGGGCTATAATGCGATGGGGCGGATAGCTCAGCTGGTTAGAGCACTTCTCTTACACAGAAGGGGTCGCAGGTTCGAGTCCTGTTCCGCCCACTTCCAAGAGGCCTAATGATGTCATCGCCGCCATCGATGCGGACCCGACGCCTCGGCACCGCCGCCCTGACACTGCTTCTGTGTAGCTGTCAACTACTGTCGATTCCGACGTCCCTCGGGCGCGATGCGCCTTCGGCAACGGCGGTGGCGCCGGTGCCGGCGGATGACTTGGCCGAGACGCCTCCCCCGGTGCCGACGCCCTGGCCCTTGGAACCGACGCTCCCCATCCAAGGAGAAGATGCCGAGGCTGCCCTTCTTCCGGCCTTTGCGAGGGACGCGGACCTCTATCCAGACGCCACTCGCTACACGATCGACGCCTCCGTGACGTTCGAGCCGGAGTCCTACGACGCCGAGATCGAGGGTCGGGCGCGCATTCAGTACACCGTTCCCACAGGAGCGACGATCGACGACGTGCCGCTCATGCTGTGGCCGAATGACCGGCAATATGCCTCGCGGATGCGGGTGGGAGCGGCGACGATCAACGGCAGGGTCATCGAGGGCGAGCCGGGTCTGGACGGGGTTGTCCAGATCTATCGGCTTGAAGAGTCCGCCAGTTCCGGGGAGGTCTTGGACATCTCCGTACCGTTTCAGGTAGACGCCAGCGGCCCTATCGGGGGCCCCCAGCCGAGACGATTCGGGATTACCGAGGGCGTGCTGATCGCCCCGACGTTCTACCCGCTGATCCCGCGGCGCGTCGGGGGTGACTGGCAGGTTGAGCCCGCGCCCTACGGCGGCGATACGACCAATTCCGACACGGCCTTCTACAGGGTGACGCTGACAGTGCCGGCAGACCTGTCCCTGGCGGCGAGCGGAGTCGAAGTGGCCCGGACCGAAGACGGCGATACCCAGACCCTGGCATACGTTTCGGGGCCGATGCGCGACTTCGCCTTCGCCCTCGGTCCCTTCGAGCTGAAGGAGCGGACGGTTGACGGCGTGGTGGTTCGGGCGTGGACGCTCCCCGAGCACGAGGTGGAGGCGCAAGAGATGCTCGACGCGGCGGCCGAGCAACTTCTCTTGATGAACAAGTGGGTCGGGAGCTACCCCTACGCCGAGCTGGACGTCGTCGATGCGCCGGGCGCCTTTGGCGGGATCGAGTACCCGGGCTTGGTCTACATCGGGACACTGGGAACGCCGTGGCTGATCGAACCGACGGTCCACGAGGTTGCCCATCAATGGTTCTACGGTCTGATTGGCGACGACCAGCTCTTCGAGCCTTGGCTGGATGAGGCCGTCGCCACATACACCGAGATTCTCTACTACGAGGATGCCGGACCGCCCGGAGCCGCCACCGGGTTGCTTTCGCACTTCCGACAGGGCCTCCGGTCCGCCCCGGATCCGACCTTGCCGATCGGGAAGGCCGTCGGGGCGTACGCCGACCCGGGCGAATACGGCGTCATCGTCTACTATAAGGGCGCCCTTTTCCTCGACGCGTTGCGTGGGGAGATCGGGGAGGCCGCCTTCCGCCAGTTCCTTCAGGAGTACTACGCCGACTTCCGCTATGGGTTCGCCACCGGCGAGGACTTCCAGGCCGCGGCCGAGCAGGCCTGCGCCTGCGACCTCGACCCGCTCTTCGATTTGTGGGTCTGGGAGGGCGGGGAGATTCCGGGGCTGTAGCGCCCGCCAGCGTCGACGCGGGCGGGCTGCAGGGGCGGGGGCCGCAAGTCGCGAGAGGCGCCCCCTGCGGAACCCGGTCGGGACGTTCGGAAGGAACGCCGGCTGGCGAGGTTCCTTGACCGTCCCTCGGCGAACTCCTAGAATGTCATCGGCGGCCTGACCCGGCCGCCGGAACTTCCGGAGGCGCCATGCCCGACTTCTTCTTCCGCGGAGAACTCGCGGATCTCGATCCCGAAGCCGACGAACTCAGTCGGATTGAGGCCGAGCGGCAAGTCCGCAAGCTGATCCTGATCCCGTCGGAGAGCGCCGCGCCCCTGGCTGTGCGACAGGCGCTGGCTTCCTCCTTCCAGAACATCTATGCCGAGGGGTACCCGGACGAGGAGTCCCGCCGGTTCACACAGGCCGAGATCCTGGACTACGAGTGGCGGCTGGCGGACTATCGACGCTACGCCGACCCACGGTACTACAAGGGTGTCGAGTACGCCGATTCGGTTGAGGCCCTTGCCCGACGACGGTGCGCCGAACTCTTCGCCCGGAATGGATGGAGTGCCGACGATCTGTATGTGAACGTCCAGGCGCTTTCCGGCGCCCCGGCCAACAATGCCGTCTACCACGCCCTGATCAAGCCCGGGGATGTCATCTTGGGGATGGATCTCCTGCATGGTGGTCACCTCTCCCACGGCTCGCCGGCGAATCGCTCGGGGCGCCTGTATCAGGCATACCACTACGGCGTCGACCCTGGGACGGAGCGGATCGACTACGATGCGGTCGAAGCCCTCGCCCGCGAACATCGCCCCAAGGTCATCATCGCCGGCTATTCGTCGTATCCCTGGGTACCGGATTGGCCCAGGTTCCGGGCCATCGCCGATGGGGTGGGCGCCTACCTGCTGGCCGACATCGCCCACATCGCCGGGATGGTGGCTGCAGGGGTGGTCGAGTCCCCGGTCGGGTACGCCGACGTGGTCACCTTCACCACGCACAAGTCGCTGTGCGGTCCGCGCGGGGCCGTCATTCTGACGACCGCGCGCAAGCTGTCGCGGGCGATCGATCGAGCGGTCTTCCCGGGCGAGCAGGGCGGACCTCATGTGAACACGATGCTGGCACAGGCGGTGGCCTTCCGCCTGGCCGCCACGCCGACGTTTCGCGAATTGCAGGCACAGATCGTCAAGAACTGTGTCGCCCTGACCGGGCAGCTCGAGCAACGGGGCCTGCGGATCCCGTTCGGCGGGACCGAGACTCACATGACCAACGTCGACTGCCGATCGGTCGCGGCGGAGGACGGGACGCCTCTCTCGGGAGACCAGGCGGCGCGGATCCTCGATCTGGCCGGCATCGTCGTCAATCGCAACACCATTCCGGGCGATCGGTCGGCGGCGTCGCCGTCGGGCATCCGCCTCGGAACACCCTGGATCACCCAGCGCGGCTTCGACGAGAAGCGCACGCGCCAGCTGGCGGATGCCATCGCCGACCTGCTTTTCGCCTGCACACCGTACCTCCATCCGGTGCGGAAGGGCTCTCCCCTTCGGGCCCGGGTTGATTTCCGGGCTCTCAATCAAGTGCGTCGGACCGTTGCCGAGATGGCGTCCTCGGCCGGAGTCGAGAGCCCGACGGCAAGACACGGGTATCCACACTTCTTCGGCCCAGACGATCCAGCGCCTGCCGGCCCGTTTGTTGAGCTCGAAATCGCCGGGGAGGCGGCGGAGGGTCTCCTTCGCTGGGCGACGTCGGCGAGGCCGGAGGCGATGGAGACCGGGGAAATCCAATCGACCCGCCTCATCACCCCGGACGGCCCCATCGATGCCACCCTTGGGCAAACGAGCCCAACGGAATGGACGATCACGATCCCGTCGGCGCTTGCGCCGCTGGCCACCACTTGGCTTCGTGATCTATCTGACGGTTTCGTGAGGATCGATCCCAAGGATCCTCTTCGGCGCTCTCCCGGCCCGATCGTCGTTCGCCTGGGGGCTGATCGAAATGCGCTGCCCAAGTCGAAGGTTCCATCCGAAGATGACAAACCGTGGTACATCGGACTATCGGGAGGTGGTTCGAGGGCGGACCTGCCACCGTTCAACTGGGACGCGGCGCCCGATGAGACCCTGCGCCGCACGGCTCTGTACGAGACCCATCGCAAGCTTGGGGCCAAGATGGTGCCCTTCGCCGGCTGGGAGATGCCGGTGTGGTACACCTCGGTCGTCGACGAGCACCTGGCAACGCGCCAGGCCGCCGGCTTGTTCGATGTAAGCCACATGGGCGTCTACCAGGCCGAGGGACGCCAGGCCGCGGCGTTTCTCGACTCGGCCTTCACCAACGATGTCGCCGCCCTCGCCGTGGGCGAGTCGCAATACACCCAGATGCTCCTGCCGGACGGATCGGTGATCGACGACGCGATGATCTATCGGAGGGCCGACCAGGCGTATTTGATCGTCGTCAACGCGTCGAACGATGACAAGGACTGGGCGTGGCTCACGGCTGTACGCGACGGGAAGGTTCGGGTCGATGAGGATCGCCCGTGGGCCACCGCGTTCGGCCGTGGGGTGATCCTGCGCAACCTGCGAGACCCGGCGACGGGCACCGATCAGCGCGTCGATCTGGCGCTCCAGGGGCCGCGTGCCCTCGATATCCTCTTGGCGCTGGAACCCGACGAGTCGGCCGGGCGCAGGCTCCGCGCGCTTCCCTGGGCGGGTGTCACCGAGGCCAGGCTCGCCGGTCTCGACCTGATCATCAGCCGGACGGGCTACACCGGAGAGCGCATCGCCTTTGAGTTGTTCGTCCATCCATCGGAGAGTCCACGGTTGTGGACCGCCTTGCTGGAAGCCGGGCAACCCCTCGGCCTCAAGCCGGTCGGCCTGGGGGCACGAGACTCACTCCGAACAGAGGCCGGGCTGCCGTTGTATGGAAATGAGATGGCTGGCCCGCACGGGCTAGGGGTGGGCCACGCCGGCTTTGGGAGCTACGTGAAGACGTACAAACCCTGGTTCATTGGTAGACAGGGCTACCTCCGACAGGAGACGGATCGCACCGGAGAGGTGACCCGCTTCCGCTTCGAGGAGAAAGGCGTGCGGATGGCCCACGGCGGCGATCCGGTCGTCGATCGTCGCGGCCGGGTGATCGGATTTGTCACCTCGTGCGCCGTGGACCAGGAAGGGTACCTCCTGGGGCAGGCCTTTGTCGACCGCAAGGCGCTCGAGCCGGGAACCCCTGTGGCCGTGTTCCAGGGAGGCTACAAGGCCGGCCCGCAAGGGGAACCGACCGCCGGAGATCGTTTGCCGGTTCCGACCCCGGCGACGATCTTGAGCCGGTTCCCCGCCTGACGCCTGGCAGACGAAAACCAAAGAGCCCTGTCGGTGTGACAGGGCTCTTTGAGTCTGCCGTACGGCGGAACAATAGGGCTCAGATCTGGCTGACGATGTTGCTGAAGACGTTGCCGATCGCCGGGCCGAGCAGGGCAAGAATGACGATCACCACAACGGCGACCAATACGAGGATCAGCGCATACTCAACAAGACCCTGCCCCTTCTCCGTCGGAAGATACAGCATGGTTGTTTCCTCCTTTCCGCTAGGTTGGCGGGCCAATGCCCACACGTAGTTTAGCCCAACCCCGTCTCGAGCGTGCTTACATTCGGCTTGCGCAGGACCAACGTCCTATCGGAGCGGGCGGGATCCGGCCGAAGGGAAAATCGGACCTTCCCGCTCGACACCGTCGGGTCCGCCACCACGTGTCGATAACTACGGATTGGCAAAGAGACCAAGGATGAAGGCCGCGATCACCAGGATCCCGATGACGGCAAGGACCAACTGCTGCGTGCTCATGCGGCGACGCCGACGATTGCCGCTGGAGGGGCGACGAGAACTCATGGGGCCCATCATACCATCGCCGCAGGGAGGACCCTAGTCCTATAGGAGGATGGTGAAGGTCGGCCGGATGGTCCATACTAGCCAGGAACCCCTTCGCCGGAGGAGGCCAATGGATTTCATCGAAGTCTTGGCAGTGCTCGGGTATTTTGTTCGTCTGATCGGTGCCCTCGTGTTCGGGGTGGGGGCCGGTTGGCTGGTTCTGGAGGCCTTCCGGCGCGAGCCGTACAGCTGGCAGCTGGCCATCGCCGCCCTGCTGGGGCTGCTCCTGACCTTCGTCCTCGTCGGCCACTGGGTGCCCGGTGGGGCGACGATGGGCGCCTTTGGCATCGGCGCCGGCACGGCGGTCATCCTGTGGGGGATCGCCAAGGTCGGTTCTTCGAATGGGAAGGGCTCGGGCACCCGCCGGCGCTAGGCGCGTGCAACGGCCGGGGCCCGGATGAACCACGGGCCCCGGCCTCGCAGGAGGGAGGCCGAATCGACAAGATCCGGCGGCTTGGTCCGCCTCTTGAGCTCCCGCTTCACCCTCGCCTGACGGACCTTGATGGTCCCAGCGAGCGCCCGTCCGGAGGCATCTTCGATGTTTCGAAAGATTCTCATCCTCGCGGTTCTTTCAGTCCTCCTACTTTCATTTGCCCCCAGCCAAGAAGCTCCGCCGAAGCCCAAAGGGCCTGACGGCCCGACGGGGGATCCGTACGTGCTTCATCGGATGGAGCAGGTCAATCGCCAGCTGGCGGATCAGGGCCTTGACATCGCCCTCGAGGTGATCGAGCTCTTCACGATCGGCGTCGGGCGGCCAGAAAGTCGTATCCACCAGGTCGGGTCCCGCTGGGTTGCCGGCGATGTCAGGCGCTTCGCCGACGGCGACAACATTACCTACCTCTTCGAACAGAGCGAAGGGGCGACGGCGTCCGGACTGACGTCCGCTCAGACCGAAGCCGCGGTGGATGCAGCCCTGGCCACCTGGGACGGGGCGCGCTGCTTGCGAAGAGCCGATCTCCTGAAGCGAACAGATACCGGCGCAGATCCGGACATCCTCGATTTCCTCTTCGGCTTTGGCGAGTCCGGCGACCCCTTCCTGGCTGACATCGTCAGTGCCGGATGGCTCCCGTACGCCTTCTTCGAGGCCGTAGGCGGACCCGGCGGCGGAGATGGGATCCTGGCTCTGACAGCGACCTTCATCTTCGTCGACGAGGCGGGTCTTCCCACCGACATCAACGGTGACCACTTCCTCGACACGGCGCTGAGTGAGACCTACTACAACGACAACTTCGGAGGCCCGGGCGGTAGCCGGGCAGGAAACCCATGGGGGATCGACGTGGACCTCCCCGGGGTCGACGTCCAGACGGTGGCCCTGCATGAGAACGGTCATTCGCTCGAGCTCGGCCACTTCGGTCCGCCCCCGGTGGCTGTGATGAACCCGGTCTATGGTGG
>DATIPT010000102.1:0-12061 GCA_035471625.1 Anaerolineales bacterium | reverse complement strand
GGCCAGCTCGAGCAGGTAGTCGGCGAGATCCTCGGCCATCCGCTTGGTGAGCGTTGTCACCAGGGCCCGCTCGCCGACCGCCACCCGCTGCTGGATCTCGCCCACCAGGTCATCGATTTGGCCCTCGACCGGACGGACTTCGACCTCGGGATCGACCAGGCCGGTCGGCCGAATGATCTGCTCGACGACCTGGACTGCCCGCTCCATCTCATAGGGTCCGGGCGTGGCGGAGGTGTAGATCACCTGGCCAATGCGGGCCTCGAACTCCTCGAACGAAAGCGGGCGATTGTCGAGCGCGGACGGGAGCCGGAACCCGTACTCGACCAGGGTCTCCTTGCGGGATCGATCTCCCCCGTACATCCCGCGGATCTGTGGGACCGTCATGTGGCTCTCGTCGAGGACGAGCAAGTAGTCGGGCGGGAAGTAGTCGACCAGGGTCCAGGGCGGGGAGCCCTCTGGCCGCTGATCGAGATGCCGGGAGTAGTTCTCGATACCGGCGCAGTACCCGACTTCCTTCAGCATCTCCAGATCGTAGTGCGTCCGCTGTTCGAGACGCTGGGCTTCCAGGAGCCGTTCGTTCCCCTTCAGCCAGGCGAGCCGCTCCCCGAGCTCGGTTTCGATGGCCGCCAGCGAAGCCGCCATCTTCTCGTCTTCGGTGATGAAATGCTTGGCCGGGTAGATCGCCGTCTCGTCACGATCGGCCAGGAGCTCGCCGGTCAGGGGATCAAACTCGGTGATCCGCTCCACCTCGTCGCCGAAGAAACCGATCCGGATCCCCGTCTCGGCGTAGGCCGGAATCACTTCGAGGGTGTCGCCGCGTACCCGAAACTTGCCGGCCCCCAACTGCACATCGTTTCGCTCGTATTGGCTCTCGACAAGTTGGCGCAGCACCGCGTTCCGCCGGTACTGTCCACCCTTCTCAAGGCGCAGGACGATCTTGCCGTAGGCTTCCGGGCTTCCGATCCCGTAGATGCACGAGACCGAAGCGACCACGATGACATCCCGTCTCGAGATCACGGAGGTCGTCGTCGACAACCGCAACCGCTCGATCTCTTCGTTGATATCGGTTTCCTTCTCGATGTACAGGTCGTGGCGCGGCACGTAGGCTTCGGGTTGATAGTAGTCGTAGTACGAGACGAAGTACTCGACAGCGTTCTCGGGGAAGAACTCCTTGAACTCGGCATACAGCTGAGCCGCCAAGGTCTTGTTGTGGGCCATGACCAGGGTGGGGCGCTGGATTTCGGCAATCACGCTGGCGATCGTGAATGTCTTCCCGGTGCCGGTCGCCCCCAGCAGGACCTGGTGCTTATCGCCTCGATTGAGCCCGGTGACCAGCTCGGCGATAGCCTCGGGCTGGTCACCCATCGGGGTGTAGGGGGCGTGCAGGTTGAAGTCCGCCATGCGAAACGTGATTCTAACATCCGCCCCAGGACGGGGGCTCGGGCTGGATGGCGGGCACCCTGGCCCCGATGAAGGTTCAGGCTGTCAGGTAGATCGGGTTGCTGAAGATCCAGCCGCGCATCGCGCCACGGTGGGGGAGGAAAGCCTCCACCCGGTAGGCGCCAGGTTCAGAGACCACATGGACCGCCGCCCGCGTGGCATTCCAGCGACGCACGACCTTCCCGCTGCGAACGAGCTGAAGAAGAGCCGGTCGAGGGCTCGAGATTTGCAGGGTCGCCCCGAGACCGATGGGCATCCGGCCACCCATCCTGGTGATCCCTTGATCGCCCTGAGCCTGAAACTGAAAACCCCGGGTGGGTGCAGGAAGATCATATCCGACGAAGCAGCGCCCCTGCCGAATGGCCTGGAACACCCGGAGCCGGTCGATGTCTGCGTTTCCCACGAGAGGCGCATCCAGAAGGACGTGGGTGTTCACGGTCTGAAACAAGAACTCGTAGGGGAACACCGTTCGGCGCAGGAGGCCCAGGCGGGCCGGGAAGGCATGCGCATCCGCCCCGCCGAGGGCGACCACCGAGCGCCCTGTCGCGAGCAAAGAGTCCCAGCGTCGCAGCGCTTGCGCGAACGGACCTCGGGCAATCCACGACGGGTTGAAGGCGAACAGGGCGGCGATCCACCGGGAGCGAAGCAGGCTCTTGAATTCCGTCATGAAGTTCCAGATCTCGAGGCCGTGGAACGCCGGAACATCCCACTCGACCCACGAAAGATCAGTCTCCGGGCGGCCGGGCGCGCCCGGATCGACCGGGTGGGCGAGAACCGCCAAGCCCCCGTTCTGCTCGACCGCCTCCAGCAGGCGCGGCAGATCGCCGGCGAGCGCCGCGAGCTCCCGGCGGGCCTCATAGACCAGCAGGTGGTTCTTCTGCGGCTGGCGAGCAGGGTCGTGGATCTCCTCCCCGGTGACAAGCAGGACCCTGCGCCCGTTGGCGTAGCGATATCCATCCACGCCGTCGACCCATACGTTGTGGTCGGTGACCCCGACGACATCCAGGCCTGCCCGCAGGGCGGCCTGGGCGATCGCTTCGTGATCACCCCAGCCGTCGGAGTAGACCGTGTGGGCATGCAGATTGACGACGATCTCTTCCAAGGGTGGCCCGTCCTAGGGCGCCGGCGAAGGCGTTGCGACGGGCGGCGCCGTGGGTGAGGGGCGGGGTGTCGGTGTTGGGGTGGGCGTGGCGGTTGGCGTGGGCGTACGCGGCGAAGACACGCCTGCCGCGGCGGGAATGATGACGTAGTCGAGGATGACAGGGCCGCCGAGGGCATCCGACAACGCCGCCTGGAGGGTGTCCATGTCCTCGGTACCGATGTCGCCCCTCAGTTGATAGAGCGTCAGCGCGACCTGCAGGCCCTGTCGCGAGGATCCATAGCCGATGTGGACCACTTCGGCGAACCCAGGAGGCCACCATCCGGCGACGATCGATTCGACTTTGGCCTGCTGGCTTGCGCGTCGGTAGCCGCTGACGGTCGAAATCAGAAGCGGGATCGATACCACGACAATGCCAAGCATCGCCCAGCGGAGGGCCTCGCGCGTCCGCTCGCCACGTTCCACCCGCAAGGGCGGCCGCATTCCGAGGAGCAGAAACATCGTGGTGCCGGCCAGCACGATCGCCGCCAGGTTTGTCAGAAAGAGCAGCAGGGCGCCCGACATCACCAGGAACTGGGCCGTCCCGAGCCCGTAGCCGACGACGGCTAGAGGAGGGACAAGCGCGGCGGCGATCGCCACGCCGGGAAGGGCGGCTGCAACCTCGGCCCGGCTGATCGCGTAGGCCGCCGCCAGCCCGGATATGAACGCCACCAGAAGGTCGAGGAGTGCCGGTTGTGTGCGGGCGAGGATCTCGGGCGTCGCCTCGAGGTTCAGTCCCTGGCCCAGGCCGAGCAGGAGTAGGCTCAAGAAGGCCGGAAGCGTGATCGCCAGGATGACGCCGTTGAGCGTCGAGTTCGCCGCCTGACGGATCTCGCGCGCGTCGCCGCGAACGATGCCGTGCGCCATGGCCAGGATCGGACTCATGAGAGGCGCCACCAACATGGCCCCGATGATCACCGCCGAGCTGTTCTGAAGAAGGCCGAGAAACGCCAAAGACGAGGAAAGGATGATCAGGACGTAGAAGTCGATCCCGGCGCGAGCGTCTTGGCGCAGGCCAAGCCCGACAACACGCTGCTGATCGCGGGTGAGCGTTGGGAGGGATGAGTAGAGCTGTTCCCACCCCCGTCGCAGCCAGAACTGCGGGGCGACCTCGCGACGCTTGATCAGCAGCACCGGCCCCGGCGCCGACTCGGCCACGGCGCGTGGCAATCCCGTGACCTCGGTGACGGCCAGGAACCCCTCTTCCGAAACGCCCAAGATCGTCAAGTCGCATTCGCCGGCCGCCGCGACGATCACCTCGAGGGGGTCGGGGGCATGGACGATCCGGGTCTCGACGCCCGACGTGAGTCCGTGGCGGTCGATCTCTTCACTGATGTCGGCCTGCACCTCGGCGTGGCGCGAGGCGGAGATGGGTTCGCGGGTGGGCTTGAGGACGATCAGCGAAGGAGGGGCGAGATCGCGGCCGAGCTCAAGCGCCGCCGGCGCGTGGCTTTCACTGGTCAATGGGATCAAGACGCGCTTCGGATCGTCGGGGACCTGGCCGCGCAGAATGAGGATCTCGCAAGACGCCGAGCGAACGATGCGATCCACAAGGTTGTCTTGCTCAATGAGGCGCGGCCCCTGGTGGACAGGCCACCCCAGCAGGAGGGAGTCGACCGACTCCTCCCAAGCCGTCGCCTGAAGGCCATCCAGTACGGAAGGAGCTTGCCGAACCATCGACTGGACCACGGCATCCGGCGTGAGGCCTGCGTCCCGGATCCATTCTTGCAGTTCGTCCCAGGCGTGGCGCGCCAGCCGTTGCCTCTCCTCGTTGGACGCCTGGGGCGATGTCTCGAGGATGCGAAGGGCCGTCACGGAGCCTCCCCGGGCACGGGCGACGGCCTGGCCGGCGCGCAGGAGGGAGCCGGCGGTCTGGGGGTTCGCGACCGCGACCAGGATGCGGTATCCGGTGACATCGGCTTGCGGTGCCCGCCTGGCGACCACTTCGAGCTCCCGCCTTCGGCCAATCGCTTCTTTGCGCGCTCGAAGCAGGTAGTAGACGAGGCCGAGCACGAGCCAGGCGACCATGGGGAATATCTCGGTCGTAGGGAGGGCCAGCAGCAAGGTCAGGCAGACCACCACGGCGGCCACGGGGATCAGCGGATTCACCGGGAGGCGGATCGCGCCGGCGACCTGCTTTGTGGGATCGCGACGGAGCGAAGTCGGGACCAGGAGGAAAGCAAGAGGAACCAGGATGCCGAAGGACGCTCCGGTCACGAGGTAGCCGATCGGCACCAGAGCGGCGCCGGCGGTGACGGCGAGACCCAACACGAGCAGCGGTGCCAGCGCCGTTCTGCCTGGCTGGGTCGGGCGAGCAAGGGTCGGCAAGAAACCGGCCTCGGCCATCTCGGCGGCAGCCCGCAGGCCGCTGGAAAGGACTTGGTCGAGAGCAAGCAGCGAGACCGTCACTACCGACCCCAGAGTGACCACGGCGGGTATCAACCCCGCCGACTGTGCAAGCTCGATGAGCGGGGTCCGGCTTCGCAAAGCGAGCTGGGGAAACTCGCCAAGGACCCACCCTGCCAGGGCGCCGGCAAAGGCAGCAATTGCCACCGCCCCTCCGAGGGCCGCGACAAGGTGCCACGCCCGGCCGCGCATGTACTGGCGGTTCTCCAGAATGAAGTGGAGCGCCCACAAGCCGCAGGCCAAGGTGGCGGCCCCGCGGATCGACGCGCCGGTCTGGAGGTAGGCATAGCCGAGCGCCGATTCGGGTGGGCGGAGGCGTGCCCATAGCAGGAGGACGGTGGTCACGATGAGGCTGAGGCCCAGCAGCGTCGCTCGCCGCGACCAAGAGGGCTGGGACCTCGGCCACTGGTTCAGCATGATCAGCAAGACGATGGGCACGGCCAGCCAGGCCGTCGAGATCGTGGTTTCCGTGAAGTAGGCCAGGGCCAGGGCCAGGTGAGACGCCGCTCCGGCGGCGATTGTCGCGCCCAGAGAAACCAGGGCTCCGACCATCAGCCATCCGAGGAAGAAGCTTGCCTGGATGCGGTTCCTCGAGAGCATTAGTTGGAACAGGCCTCCACGCTCTCCCGAGTTCGAGGCCCGTTCTCCAAGGGCCAGCACGATCGGAATGGCCAGGAAGGCAAGGAGCAAGTAGGAAGAAGAGGTACTCGTGCCCATCTGCGGGAACAGCAGGCCGATGAGCAGGTAGACCGTCAGACCAACGGTAACGATGGCGCCGATCGCGCTTGCCGTGTTGGCCGACAGGACCCGACTGGCACGTGCGTCGATGGGAAGGGGAACGGGAGGGGGAGAGGCGATCGGATCGGCCATGATAGACACGGAGACCGGTGGGATCGGGCCAGGCGCGACCGCTGCCCAGCGCGGCGCCTACGTGTTCGGTCCCCCGGGATTATCGCACATGGAAGTGCGACCGGTCCGGCCCAAGCTCCTAGGACGGTGGGACGAGTGGACGAGGAGGTGGATCGGAGGCGGGTTCTACGCCCGGATGCCGCCGCCGGCGTTCCCAGGCGTGACCAATTGTGCCCCCGATACGGCGCAGACCCCGATCAACTGCTGGCGCTGCGCTGGGGAGAGGGGCGCGAGGTTGGTGACGACGGTTCGGTAGCGTTCGTCGACGAGGCCCTGGAGCAGGTCTTGCCAGGCGGGCCCGGCCGGATGTTCGTCCACGAAGAGATGGACCTCGCCTTCGTCGTGGGGGCCGAGAAGCTGATCCAATCCGGCGAGACTTGCATCGTCCGGCTCGAACCACCGAAACGCCGGTCCATCCTCGGAGCGGTCAAAGGAGGGACGATCGACAAGGTAGACAACGACTGGGTGCAGGTTCGTCAGCGTTTCCACGATCCCGGCCGGCCGGTTTCAGCCACAGTAGCACAGGGCGGTTCCGTCCACAACGGAGGGCAACCATCCCGAAGGGGTCCGCAGGGGCACTGTCACAGAGTTGATACGCGCCGGAGACGTCATAGGCAGGTCGACGTGACCAAGGCTGTCGGGAGCGCCTTCGAGGGGTCTGCGAGGAAAGAGCTGCGGGCGGCAGACGCCGCCCGCAGCGATCCGGCAGTCCGACTCTGGTCTACCAGCGGTTGGCTGGCTCCTCCAAAACGTAATCCTGGGTGTTGCGATACTGTGCGAGGAAGCCAACCACGAACAAGACGAGATAGCCGATGAGCCAAAAGATCGAGTCCCCCATGACCTCGCGCACGCCGCCGGCTCCGAACTCGGCCGGGGAGATCACGCCAAAGATCATAAGGAAGGTACCGACGATCGCAGCCGCTCCGCCAAGCGAAGTTCCGAGCATGATCACCCACTTCTGAAGATTGAAGATGATCACGACTGCGGCGACGGCGACGCCAGCCACCACGCCCACCAGCCACGGGATCAGGCCGCTCTCGAGGCCGATCAGCCCCATCAGTCCGACGCCGAGTCCGTACCCGATGCCGAAGGAGAAGAGGGCGACGGCGACGACATAGAACAGGTACGAGAGCACCGCGAACACCGCTCCGACGACAAAGCCGACGACCCAACTTGTCACCGTCGCGAGAAACGCCTGGCCGAACAGCGTCTGGAGGGTGTCCGCCCCGAGCGCGAACCCGAAGATGAAGCCCCAGATGGGCAGGAGGACGAGGAATAGCTTGTACCCGTTCATCATCACGACCAGCCCGAAGATCAGGGCGATTAGCGCGGCGCAGAAGATCTCAAATCCCATAGTAGCCTCCGTGAATTGGATGGTATGGATGATGCTGATTTCGAAGGGCAGGCCGGTACTACCCTCCTAGAATAGAACCCCCCGGGGCGGGGGAAGTTGCGCCCCCGAAGGGGTGCCAGGGACAGGCCAAAGGGGAAAACGACCCGTATAATCCACAAGTAGTCGCCAGCTGGCAGGGGCCGCCCATGGGCGGCCTCCACCCCGACCGGAACTATCGACCGAGGAGCTGTCTGATGGATTCTGACTCAGCGCAATTCGCACGTCCGAAGGACCCTTCCCCATGGTCCCCGTTCCGCCGCCACCTGACGGCCGTGATCCTCATCGTCGGGGTGATTGCCTTCGTGGGGTTCTTGGGTATGGCCGGGGAGACGGCCCTCTTGGGATTTCTCCTCGCTTTCCTCGTGTTCCGGCCGATTCGCTGGTTGTCGGGGCGCCTTCGCTTCCGAGGAGCCGTGGCACTGATGCACCTGGGGCTGTTCGCCCTTCTCATTCTGATCATCTCTGGGGCGCTCGGGTATCTGGCGACATCCGTCGATGATCTTCTGCAATCGCTGCAGACCCATCTGGGAACAAGCGACATGCGGATTATCGCAGAAAGGGTCCAGCCATCGGGAGCGCTGGAGGGCTTCTCCCAGGCGGTGGCGAGTCTCGTCGGGTCGATAGCCCGGCTGGTGGGCGTCGCGTTCCTCGCGATCATCGTGTCGTTTTGGCTTCTGAATGATCTGAAATCCGGAGAAGGGGTTCTGCGAGGGTTGTTCCGCGAAGCCGGCCTCCACCAGATGAAGATCCTGCTCTCCCGGCTGGACCGCGTCTGGCTCGGATACCTGACCGCCCAGGTCATCTTCGGTCTGGTAATGACCGTCGCCTCGCTGATCCAGTTCGGCCTGATGGGGGTTCCCTACTTCATCTTGATGGCGGTGCTGACCGGCTTGCTCACCTTGATCCCCAGCATCGGCGGACTGGTCTCCAGCATCGTGGTCGCCATACCTTGTCTCGTCCTCGGCTCGACACGCTTTCCCGACATGGATCCGATTGTGTTCGCCCTGCTGGTTTGGGGGATCAGTATCCTCATCACCCAGGTGTCGTACAACTTCCTGGCGGTCCCCATCGTCGGAAAGTATGTGCGGCTTCCGGCCGTGATCGTCCTGCTCGCGGTTCTCGTCGCCGTCGGAACCGGGAGCTTCGTGTTCGCGTTCCTGGTAGTGCCGATGCTGAGCAGCCTCAAGATCATCGGTGCCTTTGGCCTGGCGAAAGCGACAGGTGTGGATCCCTATCCAGAGGCGTCGCCGACGGCTGAGCCGGAGGAAGGCCTCTTCGGGATGCTGGTGACCGATGCGGCTGACAGCACGCCGCGGCCGGCCCGGTGACGTGACCAACGAGGAAGTTGCCCGGGTCTTCGACGCCGTCGCCGACCTGCTCGAGATCAAGGGCGAGTCGGTTTACCGTGTCCTCTCCTATCGCCGTGCCGCCGAGAGCATCCGTGCCCAAGGTCGACGGCTGACCGATCTGCAGTCCGAGGGTCGGCTGAAGGAGATCCCCGGGGTCGGCGATGCGATTGCCGCCAAGATTGAAGAGCTCTTGACGACGGGGCGGCTCGGGTTCTATGAGAACCTGGCGGATGAAGTACCGCCGGGATTGATTGATGTCCTCAAGGTCGGCGGCGTCGGGCCGAAGAAGGCGGCACGGTTCTGGAGAGAACTTGGTGTGACGAATCTCGCCGAGCTCGAGGCGGCGGCACGCGACGGCCGACTGCGCGAGCTCTCGGGGATGGGGGCAAAGTCCGAAGCGACGATCCTCAAGAATATCGAGCGGCTGGCAAGTCGGGAAACCGCCAGGGTCAGCCTCGGCGTCGCCCTGCCCACGGCGGAGAGTCTGACGGCCAGGTTGCGGGCCCTGCCTGGAGTGGTGGCGGCTGAGCCGGCGGGAAGCGTCCGACGCCGGAAAGAGACCGTCGGCGACCTGGATCTGCTGGTCGGGGCCGGCGACCCGGCAGATGTGCTTCGTCGATTCGTTGCCTTCGAAGATGTCGAACGCGTTCTGGGGCAGGGTGAGACCAAGGCGAGTGTCGAACTCGTCGGTGGCTTGCGCGCCCAACTCTGGGTCCATCCGCCCGAGCGCTATGGGAGTGCCCTACAGTACGCCACTGGTTCGCAGAGTCACAACGTCCAGCTTCGCGAATGGGCGCTGGACCGCGGCTACTCCCTGTCGGAACACGGACTCAAGTCGGCTGGAGGGGAGGAGGTCCGGTGTCCCGAGGAGTCGGAGGTCTACCGCGTCCTGGGGCTGCCGTGGATTCCTCCGGAACTGCGGGAAGGGCTGGGGGAAATCCAGGACGCGGCGCGCGGCGCGCTTCCGGCGTTGGTGGAGGAAACCGACGTGCGCGGGGAGATGCACGCGCACTCCGACTGGAGCGACGGCGGCGCGACGGTGGCGGCCATGGCCGAGGCGGCGTTGGCCCGGGGCCTCGAGTACTTGGTCATCAGTGACCACTCCCAGAGTCTGGGAGTCGTCAATGGTCTGTCTCCGGAGCGCCTGCGGAAGCAGCGCGCCGAGATCGACCGAGTGCAACGACGGCTGGGGAATGAACTCCGGCTGCTCCACGGCGCCGAGGTCGAAATCCTGGCGGATGGCACCCTCGACTTCGACGATACCGTTCTCGCCGGCCTCGACGTCGTCATCGCGGCCATTCACTTGTCGCTTCGGCAGCCACGAGAAATGATGATGACGCGACTCCTCAACGCGATTCGGAACCCCCATGTGGACGTCGTCGGCCACCCGACAGGACGAATGATTGGATCGCGAGAAGCGTCGGACCTCGATATGGAGGCGGTTTTCTCCGCCGCCGCCGATCACGGGGTGGCCCTGGAGATCAATGCTCACCCGGCACGTCTCGACCTGGGGGATTCCCTCGCCCGGCGAGCATGGCAGGTCGGCTGCCTCGTGTGCATCAACACCGACGCCCATGTACCGGGCGACTTCGACCTCCGCCGGTACGGTGTTGGTGTGGCCCGGCGCGCCGGCCTCCCGGCTGAAGCGATCCTCAACACACGTTCCGCCGCCAGCCTCCAGGCCTGGCTGGATACCCGTGGCGGACGGGCCTGAGACCCCCGCGACCACTTCCCGGTGGAAGGGTTAAGCATTTGGGGTTCGTGCGGGCTTCCCGGCCTTCATCTTCGCCAAGGAGGACACGTGTCCAAGACTGCTGTTGTAACGGATTCGACGTCGACGATACCGGAGGAGCTGGTCCGCCAATACGACATCAAGGTTGCACCACAAATCGTGATATGGGACGGGAAGACGCTCGAGGACGGGATCGACATCACGCCGGCCCAGTTCTACGAGAGATTGAAGACATCGCCGACGATGCCGACGACGTCGCAGGCGACCGTCCAAGCCTTTCAGCAGATCTTCCAGCCGCTCGTCGCCGCCGGTCGACCGATCGTCGCCGTGTTGGTCTCCCACAAGCTCTCGGGCACCGTGCAATCCGCGCTGCAGGCCAAGCAGGACTTCCCCGGCGCTCAGATTGAGATCGTCGATTCCCTGCATGCCGGGATGTCGCTGGGCTTCCAGGTCCTGCAGACCGCGCGCCAGGCGGAGGCAGGGAAATCTTTCGACGAAGTCGCCGCCTACGCCCACAAGGCGAAGGACCATACCGGCATCATGCTCGTCGTCGACACCCTTGAATTCCTGCATCGCGGCGGCCGGATCGGAGGGGCGCAGCGGCTGCTTGGCACCGCCTTGAACATGAAGCCCTTGTTGTACGTGGAGGATGGCCGGATTGAGCCGCTGGAGCGCATCCGAACCAAGACCAAGGCCTACGCCCGCATGCTGGATCTGCTCGAAGAGAAGGTCAAAGGGCACGCCAACGTCCGGATCGCAACGATGCACGCGGCGGCGGCCGATGACGCAGCCAAGGTCCTGGCCGAGGCCAAGTCTCGGTTCCAGCCCGTCGAAACCACCCTCTCTTGGGCCAGCCCGGCCATCGGCACACATACCGGCCCCGGGACTCTTGCCGCAGGATACTGCGTCGACCTGTAGCGGCCGGATCGAGTCTGCGACGCCGCTCAACCGGGCATCGGCCTATGCACGACCCGGTAGCTGGAGGCCGTCCGGCGGATCCCTCAAACCGCCCAAGGGTTCGCTTCGGCGGAGCAGGTGGTAGAATACGACCTTTGGGGTGCAGCCTCGTCTGGAACCCAATTTGACCGGTTGACCTCCCACGCCACCTCGGCGGGGAGCTCACCGCGCCGGGCCTAGGGCCCGTGGAGGACAGCTGGACGTGAGAGAACGCAATCTCTTCCTGGGGGCTCTCGTCGCGATCGGCCTTGTCACCGCCGGGGTCGTGGTTGCGACTCAAGCCGATCTTCTGTTGCCGCCGGCCTCGACCCGGGCGGTCCTGGTCGACCAGCTTTTCCGCGTGTTGCTGGGGATCTCGACGGTGATCTTCCTCCTCGTCGAAGGCGCACTGGTCTACGCCATCGTGCGCTTCCGGCGGCGGGCCGGGGATGATGCCGATGGCCCGCCGATCCACGGGAACGCCTCCCTTGAGATCCTGTGGACCCTGATCCCGGCGGCGGTTGTCGTCATCATCGGTGTCTATTCGTTCCAGGTCTTGCAGGCCGTCGAGGTGCCGGGGAACCGTCCGATGGTCGTCGAAGTCGTCGGACGACAATTCGCTTGGGAGTTCCGCTACCCGGCACAGAACCTGACCTCGAGCGAACTCCACCTCCCGGTGGACGAGCCGGTCCTGTTCCAAATCACTTCGGAAGAAGTGATCCACTCCTTCTGGATCCCCGACTTCCGGGCCAAGCGCG
>DATIPT010000101.1:0-5167 GCA_035471625.1 Anaerolineales bacterium | reverse complement strand
TTCCGCGCCACAAGATCCCCTTCCGCGTCCCATACCTGGGCATAGATGCTCGCCGTCAGGTCCAGCGCCAACGGCGAGAAACTGACTCCCTGAACATCTCGGCGGAACGTCTGACGGATGTCTTCTGCCGTCCGCGCCAGTGTCTCGTCGACCTGGTTCACCAGACTGATGACCAGGACCGAGTACACGGCGACGCCGTAGAAGAGCAGCGCCACCGCCATGATGACTGCGTACCATAGGGTCAGTCGGGCTCGAAGAGTCATCTCAGACTATGGGCGTGGCGTAGGGGGAGATACGCTCGCCTCCGGCGGAGGAGACCCAGCGGGAACCTTCCAAAACGGGAAATCGATCGGCCGGGCCCGAGGCGACCCGACGGCCTTCGCTGTCTCTCATTGGTGCCAGCGACGGGCGTCAGGCTGCCGGTTCCCGGAGGACGTAGCCGACGCCTCGGACCGTGTGCAGCAAGCGCGGCTCGCCGCCCGATTCCGTCTTCTGGCGCAAATACCGGACGTAGACTTCGATGATATTGCTCTCTCCGCCGAAGTCATAGCCCCAGACTCGGTCGAAGATCACCTCTCGCGTCAGCACCTGGCGCGGATTCCGCAGGAACAGCTCAAGCAGTTCGTATTCCTTGGCGGTCAACTCGATCGGGCGCTCCCCCCGGAAGGCCTGGTGCGTCCCCGAATCCAACTTCAGGTCGCCAAAGGTGAGGATCCCTGGAGCTCCCGGCCGCGCCCTCCGGAGCAGGGCGCGTACCCGAGCGACCAATTCATCGAACTCGAAGGGCTTCACCAGGTAGTCGTCGGCCCCGGCGTCCAGCCCCTGGACCCGATCCGAAACCGACTCCTTCGCCGTCAACATCAGGATCGGAGTCGGGCCTGCGGCGCGCAGGCGTCGGCAGACCTCCAGGCCATCCATGCCGGGCAGCATCCAGTCCAAGATCACCAGGTCGGGCGGCTCGGCCCGAGCTGCCGCAAGGCCGGCAGCCCCGTCGGCGGCCGTGTCGACCTGATATCCCTCGAAGGTCAACCCGCGGCGGAGGAACTGCAGAATCTTGTCTTCGTCCTCAATGATCAGGATCCGATCGCGCATTTGTCCTTCCTGCGGTCCAATACTACGCAAGCCGCCGCCAAACGCAAGGAGGCCGCCTCGCAGCGGCCTCCTTCGCGCTTCCGCCAATCAGCTAGACCAGATCGACCTTGGCCCCGGCTGCTTCCAGTTTGGCCTTGGCGTCCGTCGCCGCTTCCTTGCTGGCGGCCTCGAGCACCTTGGACCCGCTCGCCTCGGCCATCTCCTTGGCATCCTTTAGGCCCAAGTTGGTGATCTGTCGGATCACCTTGATGACATCGATCTTCTTCGGCCCGACGTCCTTGAGAACGACGTCGAACTCGGTCTTCTCATCGACCGCTTCGGCCGCCGCCCCTGCCCCGCCGGCGGGCATCGCCGCCATCGCGACCGGTGCCGCCGCCGAGACACCCCACGTTTCCTCGAGCATCTTCGTCAGCTCGGCGGCTTCCAGGACCGTCAGACTGCTCAGATCTTCCACGAGTTTCGACAAATCAGCCATTTCTATCTCCCGATGGGTTGGTTCCGACAGACGCTAGGCCCCTGCCGGCTGAGTTTCCGAGTATGCCTTTACAACATTCACGACCTGCCGCACCGATCCCGCCAGCGCGCCGGCTACCCGGCCCGCCGGGGCCCGGATCACGCCCAACAGCTGGGCCCGCAGCACCGGCAGCGGCGGCAATTCGGCCAGCCGCTCAACCTGGACGCGTTCGACGACGCGGCCGTCCACGACCCCGATCTTGAGGACCAGGGCCTCCGATTGGCGCGCCGCATCGACGATCGCCTTGGCCACGGCTGGGATGTCGTCGCTGGCGAATCCTATCGCCGTCGTCCCTTCCAGCGCCTGGGCCGGCAGCTCAACCCCGGCCTCGCGCAGGGCGAGCGCCATCAGACGGTTCTTCACCACATGGAACTCTCCGCCGGCGTCGCGCACTTTGCGGCGCAGGTCCTCCAGACCCCGGACGCTCATCCCGGAGTACGAAGCCAGGATCAATCCCGAGCTCCCCTCCAGCCAACCTCGATAGGTCTCGACCAGTCCTTCCTTGCGCTCACGTGTGACGGGCACTTTCGTTTCACCTCCTTCCCGAAAAACAAGATGTCTTTGCCTCGCATCGCCGATCGAAGCAAAGACACCGGAAGGCTCGTGCCTGCGGAGTCTTCACCTCGGCAGGGGATTAAGTTCCGCCGGAGCGGAACGCCTGCTGTCTTGGGCGAAGCTCTAGTCTCTCACCGGCCTGGGGAATCCCCGGCCGGGACGTGCTACGTCCTACATCGCCTGCGCCGCGTTCGGATCCACGCGGATGCCAGGGCCCATCGTCGAAGTCAAAGTGACTCGGCGGATGAAGGCGCCCTTGGCGGACGCCGGGCGAGTCTTCTTCACCGCTTCCATCAGGGTCGCCATGTTCTCGTACAACCGCTCCGTGTCGAATGACGCTTTCCCGAGCGGCACATGCAGATTTCCCGTCTTGTCCTGGCGGAACTCGACGCGCCCGGCCTTCAACTCTTGGATGACTCGGGGCAGGTCTTCCGCAGGAACGACGGTGCCGGCCTTGGGGTTCGGCATCAAGCCGCGCGTCCCCAGGATCCGCCCCAGACCAGACTTGCCGATCTTCCCCATCATATCGGGGGTCGCCGCCGTCGCATCGAACTCCAGCCATCCGTCCTTGACCCGCTGGATGACGTCATCGCTGCCGACGATATCGGCGCCGGCGGCTTCCGCCTGGCGGGCGGCGTCGCCCTCGGCGAACACCAGGACCCGGACCGTCTTCCCCAGCCCGTGGGGCAACATCACCGTGTCGCGCACCTGCTGCTCGGCCTGCTTGGGATCGACGCCCAGGCGGATGTGGACCTCCACCGTCCCGTCGAAGGAGCTGTACGAAGTCTCGCGAACCAGGGCGAGCGCCTCACGCGGCTCGTAGAGTCTCTCTCGGTCGATTTTTCCGCTGGCTTGCTCGTGTTTCTTTCCGTGCTTTGCCATCTCGTCTCCTCGTGGTCCCGGCGGGCAGCCGGTGGGTCCGGTCGCCCTCCCACGTCAGGGATTAGCCCTCGATCAGGATCCCCATGTTGCGCGCCGTTCCCTCGATCTGTCGCATGGCGCCTTCGAGGTCGACGGCGTTCAAGTCGCGCATCTTGATTTCGGCGATCTCCTGGACCTGTCGCCGGGTGACCTTGCCCACCTTGGTCCGGTTCGGCTCGGCCGAGCCCTTCTCAATCCCGGCCGCCTTCCGCAACAGCACCGGCGTCGGCGGGGTCTTGAGCTCGAACGTGAACGACCCGTCGGTGTAGATCGTCACCTCCGCCGGGATGATTTCCCCGGCTTTGCTCGAGGTCCGGGCGTTGTATTCCTTGCAGAAGGCCATCAGATTGATCCCGTGCGGCGCCAATGCCGGCCCGATGGGCGGCGCCGGATTGGCCTTGCCAGCCTCGATCTGCAATCGGATGACGGTCTTGAGTTTCTTGGCCACGTCCTCGTCCTCTGCTTTCAGCGATTAGCGATCAGCCGGCCCCAGCCCGCGGCAGCCAGGCGCGCTGGCCGACCGCCACCGGCTGACGGCTGACAGCCGTCTCAGGCTTTCTCCACCTGCAGGAAATCCAGCTCCACGGGCGTTTCCCGCCCGAAGAACGAAACCATCACACGAACCTTGGCCCGGTCCATGTCGATCTCGTCGACCGTGCCGATGAAGTCATTGAAGGGCCCGTCGATGATGCGCACCCGCTGACCCGCCTTGTAGGTGACCTTGACCCGCGGCGCTTCGGCTTCCATGCGCCGAATGATCTGCTGGACCTCTTCCGGCCGCAGCGGGGTCGGCTCATTCCCCATCCCCACGAAACCGGTGACGCCGGGGGTGTTGCGCACGACGTACCAAGAGTCTTCGTCCATCAGCATCTGGACGAGGATGTAGCCGGGAAACACGTGGCGCTCCACGGTGCGGCGCTTGCCGTCCTTGACCTCGATCTCTTCTTCCGTGGGGATCACGACATCGAAAATCTTCGCCTTCATCCCCATCGTCTCGACGCGTTGCTCAAGGTTGTGGCGTACTTTGCCCTCGTAGCCGGAATAGCAGTGGACGACGTACCAGCGTCGCCCGTCATCCGGCTCCTCGCCCGGCTCCGCCCGGCTTTCGAGGTCGGCCTCCGCTTCCGACTCCTGCGCGGCAACCGCGGCGACGGGCTCCAGCGTCGGTTCAGGCGCCGCCGCCTCCTCCTCCACTTCCGGCTCCGCCTCGGATTCAGGTTCCGCTTCAGCAACCTCTGCAGACGGCTCGACTTCGGTCGGTTCCGCCCCGTCGCCAACGGCGTCCGCGGAGGCTGCCGTCACTTCGACCGCAACCTCGTCGACCGACGACGCGGCAGTGTCCGGACTTGCGCCCGGATTCTCTGCCTCTCGTTCGGTCACTTGCGGCTCACCGGCAGCCGCTTCTTCCCACTCTTCCATTGCGACGCTTCCCTACCCCAGCGCGATCAGCCAGCCAATGATCCGGGAGAACAGGTAGTCGACCAGGCCCAGCGCAATCGCCATCAACACCACGACGATCACGACCACCGTTGTCAGCTCTCGGGCTTCCTGGCGCGTCGGCCAGGTGACTTTGCGGAGCTCGGCAGCCGTCTCGCGGAAATACCGCACGACAGCATTCGACTCCTTCTTGCGCTCCGCCACCGCACTCTTTGCCACGGCGTGTCCTCCAACCCTTCCGGCGTTCGCTCGACTCAGGCAGGCCAGGCAGGACTTGAACCCGCAACCCCCGCTTTTGGAGAGCGGTGCTCTGCCAATTGAGCTACTGGCCTGTGCGAGCCCCTCCCGGGGCTACTTCGTCTCGCGGTGCAGCGTGTGCTTGCGGCACCGCTGGCAGTATTTCTTGAACTCGATCCGGCCCGGGTCGTTCCGCCGGTTCTTCTCCGTCACATAGTTGCGGCTGGCGCACTCAGTGCATTCCAGGGTGACCACCGGCCGCACATCCTTCTTCGCCATGCCTGCGCTACTCCAGGATCTCGGTGATGACGCCGGCGCCGACCGTCAGGCCGCCCTCGCGGATGGCGAAGTTCTGCCCCTTCTCCAGCGCCACCTTCGAGATCAGCTCCACCGTCAGGTTTACATTGTCCC
>DATIPT010000100.1:0-5575 GCA_035471625.1 Anaerolineales bacterium | reverse complement strand
GAACCTCAAGCGGATCGATGAACTGGGCGGGCCCGACACCTTCAACCACTACGCCTGGGGTTGGACGTGGGCCGGCAACACGCCATTCCGGCGCTGGAAGCGCGAGACGTACCGCGGCGGGATCAGCGACCCGTTCATCGTTCACTGGCCGAGAGGGATCCGCGCCAAGGGCGAGGTGCGGGCGCAGTACGCCCACGCCATCGACATGGTGCCGACCGTCCTCGACGCCCTCGAGATCGAGCCTCCGACGAGCCTCAAGGGCGTCACTCAATCTCCGCTCGAGGGCCTGTCGTTCGCCCACACGTTCGGCGACGCCAAGGCCGGGAGCCGCCGACACACCCAGTACTTTGAGATGATGGGCCACCGCTCGATCTACCACGACGGTTGGCGGGCCGTGTGCCCCTGGCCCGGACCCTCGTTCACCGAGGCGGGCGCCTTCTTCGGGACGCCGATCCCGGCGGCGAAGCTGACCGAGCTCGACGCCACCGCCTGGGAGCTGTACCACGTCAGCGAGGACTGGGCGGAAAATCACAACCTCGCCGGGGAGCACCGCGACAAGCTGATCGAATTGATCGGCATGTGGTACGTCGAGGCCGGCAAGTACAACGTCATGCCGGTCGATGGGCGGGGTGTCCAGCGGTTCGCCGAGGAGCGCCCTCAGCTCACCGCCGATCGCACGTCCTACACGTTCTATCGTGGGACGCAGGCGGTCCCGCCGAACGCCGGCCCAAAGATCCTTAACCGCACGCACACGATCACCGCCGAGGTCGAGATCCCGAAGGGCGGGGCGGAAGGCGCTCTGATCTCCTTCGGGGGAACGGATGGCGGGTTCTCCTTCTACCTACAGGACGGCAAGCTGCATCACGTCCACAACTACGTTGCCCGAGACTATCTGCACGTCGAGTCAAAGGAGACCGTTCCGGAGGGGAAGCACTCCCTGCGCTTCGAATTCGAGGTGACCGGCAAGCCCGACATCGCCAAGGGCAAGGGCACGCCCGGCCGGGCCGAGCTCTACATCGACGGGAAGCTGGTCGGTGCGGCTGAGTACCCTCACACAACGCCCCTGAGCATGGGTCTGACGGGCGGGTGGTCGGTCGGCGGCGATCCGGGAGCGCCGGTGGGCCCGTTCTATGCGTCGCCGTTCGAGTTCACCGGGACGATCCAAAGCGTGACGATCGATGTCAGTGGTGACGTGATCAAGGACGACGAAGCCGACTTCAAGCGGTTGCTGGCCAGGCAGTAGGATCGCGAGCGCGGCGCCGGTGGGTGTCTCCCACCGGCGCTGCGCTCATACCAAGCGGGCGGGCCTCCCGTACTAGAAAGGGCTTCGATGGGCAGACCCACGGTCCTTCCAATCGACCCGGAGCGCGCCGCGCGAAGGCGCGATGCCCTGCGCTCGCCGACGGCGGCGGCCGTCGCCGGTATCATCTTCGCCCTGCTGTATGCCTCCGGCATGGTCCTGGTCCGCACGGCGGCGCCAGAAGACCCGACCGCGGGGCTGGATTGGCTCCTGGAGAACCAGCGCAACTTCGTTTTGGCGCTGAACCTGCTCCCGTACTCCGGGATCGCGTTTCTGTGGTTCATGGGCGTCCTGCGCGACCGGCTGGGCGCCCTGGAAGACCAGTTCATGGCGACCGTCCTCATGGGATCCGGATTGCTTTTCCTGGCGATGATGTTCGTGGGCGGGGCACTGGCGGGAGGCATAATCGGAACGTTCCCAGGGCTTCCCGAGACCACCCTGCAAAGCGGCTTGATCACCTATGCACGTGTCACCGCGTATCAGATCATCAACCTCTACGGCGTCCGCATGTCGGCCGTCTTCATGACGGTCTCGGCGACCCTGTGGTGGCGCACCAACGTCATGCCGCGATGGCTGGCGCTGATCAGCTATCCCGCCGCCCTGCTGCTCCTGCTCAACACGACCCTGAGCCTGTGGGCGGGCCTTGTCTTTCCCGTCTGGGTGCTCCTGGTGAGCATCCTCGTCTTGATCCTGAATGTCCGTGAGCGGTCGCGCCCTGCGGATCCGACGGCGCAGGCCGCTTCGTGATCGTGAACTCCGAGGAGGGAGCCCGATGACCGCCGCCGAATTTTTCGCCGCCCTCGCAACGCTGTCGGGATTGATCTTCGTCGTGACCAGCATGCTGGCGATGGGGATGAGCCTGACGATCGCGCAGATCCTCCAACCCCTGCGGAATGCCCGTCTCGTGATCCTGGGGCTGCTTGCGAACTTCGTCCTCGTGCCGGGCCTGGCCTATCTGATCCTCCGCATCCTGCCGCTCGACCCTTCGCTGCAGATCGGCCTCATCCTGCTCTCGACGGCCGCCGGGGCGCCGTTCCTGCCCAAGCTGGTGCAGGTGGCCAAGGGGAACGTCGCCTTCGGCGTCGGCTTGATGGTCCTGTTGATGACAGTGACGATCGTGTATGTCCCGATCGTGCTTCCCCTGTTGCTGCCCGGGGTGGAGGCGAACCCGTGGGACATCGCCAAGTCTTTGATCGTCGTCATGCTCGTGCCGCTGGTCTTCGGGCTTCTCGTTCGTTCCGGCGCGCCGGAGACCGCCGACCACTATCAGCCCCTGATGAACAAGACCTCCAGTCTGGCGATCCTCGCCCTGACAGTCCTCGGGCTCGGGTTGAATCTTTCGAGCATCCTCGACTTGATCGGATCCCTCGGGATCCTGGCGTTGCTCTTGTTTGTCTTCGTCGCCTTCGGCCTGGGCTTTGTCCTTGGCGGACCCGAGCCGGGGACCCGCAGCGTCCTGGGGCTCGGCACCGCCCAGCGCAATATCTCGGCGGCGATCGTCGTCGGCGCCCAGAACTTCGCCTCGGATCCCGGTGTTCTCACCTTCATCCTGGTCGCCGCCATCGTTTCGCTCCTTGTCCTCATGCCGCTGGCGAAGCGACTGGGAGCGGAACGTGGTTGAGCGGGGAATCGGGCAGGCGCTTCGCCTCGCGGGACCCTTCCGGTGGTCTCGAACCCAACTCCTTGTGGAGACATAGCTCATGACGGCACAAGCAGGCACGATGCAGGCCGGCGCGCAGGTGCGGTTCAATCGTTTCCTGGCGCTGGTCTATCTGGTGATGGCCCTTGGCCTGGGGATCACGGCGATGGTCTCGATCCAGGTCAGCGGGAATCCCCAGATGATCCGCCGAATCCTGTTCGACCCGTGGTTCGCCTGGGGGCTGTTCTTCCTGCAGTTGATCGTCGTGGCGGTCCTGAGCGCGGCGGTCTTGCGCATGTCGCCAGGAGCAGCGTTCCTGCTGTTCCTGCTGTATGCCGCGCTGACTGGCGTCACGCTGTCGTCGGTCTTCATCTACTACAGCCAGACGACGATCAGCTACACCTTCGTCGTGACGGCCGGGATGTTCCTGCTGAGCAGCATCGTCGGGCTCGTCGTGCGACGCGACTTGAGCGGCGGGGCACAGTTCCTGCTGATGGCGTTCTTGGGATGGACGTTCGCGTACATCCTGTCCTGGTTCTTCCCGGCTTCGTCGCTCTTCAGTCAGACGACGACGGCCGTCGGGATCCTGCTGTTCGCCGGGTTGACCGTCTGGGACACCCAGCGTTTGAAGCAGATCTCGGCGGATCTTGAAGGGCGCCGCGGGATGGGCGGGATGGTCGTGCTTGGCGCTTTGGTGCTCTACCTGGACTTCATCAACCTATTCCTGCTGCTCCTACGCAGGGCCAATCGCTGACAACCGACAGGAGGGATGGAACATGATGCGCAGAGGTAGAGCGATGGGGCCGGGGCGGGGTATGGCCCGGCGGCGTGTCCGCCGCACGATCCGGCGCCGCCGCCGCAGGCGAATCATCCTGATGGGCGGGATGATCGCCTGGGGCACGAGGAAGTTGAGTCAGAAGGACGTCCAGCAGATTGAGCAGAAGACCGGCAAACCCTACGAGGACTTGAACGACGAAGAGGTCCAGAAGGCCGTGACCGATCTCGGAATCCAGGCCCAGCCCCTCGACGCCGCCGAGCAGACGCAGGTTCAGCAGCAAGGCGAGTTCGAGGAGGTGACGGAGGAGGTTGAGGAGGACGCCTAGCGCCCCCAGCCGATTTCATCCGATCTGCCTTCCGCCGCCAGGCCAATGCCGACCTGGCGGCGGAACATCGCACGCGGCAAAGGCGTCACGGACGTGACGGGGTGGGGCCGAGCACTCGGCGGTCGAAGACGCCGCGGAAGTCCTGGCCGCGGCGGAGCTGATCGAGCGCTAGGCTCTGGAGTCGGCCGAGCAGATGCTGCCCAATCCAACTCCCAGCGCCAAGAGTCACCCGGAGGGATCCTGATCGTGCCGTCCGCCGGCGTTATCATCGGCATGGGACGAGTGCCGCGCCAGCACGAGGACCATGGAGGATGAGATGGACCACAACCTTCGGAATCGCAACTTCCTCAAGGAGCTCGACTTCACCAAAGAAGAGTTCGAGTTCCTGCTCGAGCTCTCGGCCAACCTCAAGGCCGCAAAGGCTGGCGGTCGTGAGCAGCCGAAGTTGCAGGGCAAGAACATCGCCTTGATTTTTGAGAAGACTTCCACACGGACGCGCTGCGCCTTCGAGGTCGCCGCCTACGACCAGGGCGCGCACGTGACCTACCTGGGCCCGGAGGGATCCCAGATCGGCCACAAGGAGTCGATGAAGGACACCGCCCGCGTCCTAGGCCGGATGTACGACGGGATCGAGTACCGGGGATTCGCTCAGGAGACGGTCGAGATCCTCGGCCAGTATGCCGGCGTCCCGGTGTGGAATGGCCTGACCGACGAGTTCCACCCCACGCAGATGCTAGCCGACGTCCTGACCATGATGGAGCACAGCGATAGGCGCCTCGAGGAGATCGCCTACTGCTACTGCGGCGACGCACGCAGCAATATGGGCAACTCGTTGATGATCACTGGCTGCCTGCTCGGGATGGACGTGCGTATCTGCGGACCGAGATCCCTCTGGCCGGGGGACAATCTCGTCGATGTCGCCAAGAAGCTGGCGGCCGAGTCCGGGGCGCGTTTTACCCTCACGGACGATCCGGGGGTCGGCGTGCGGGGGGTCGACTTTCTGCACACCGACGTCTGGGTCTCGATGGGTGAGCCGAAAGAGGTCTGGGACGAACGGACGAAGCTCCTCAAGCCGTACCAGATCAACACCGACCTGATGAAGAAGACCGGGAACCCGAACGTGAAGTTCATGCATTGCCTGCCGGCGTTTCACAATCGGGAGACCAAGGTCGGCGAAGACATCTACAAGAAGACCGGCCTGGACGGGCTTGAAGTCACTGAAGAAGTGTTCGAGTCGGAGGCCTCGATCGTCTTCGCCCAGGCCGAGAACCGGATGCACACGATCAAAGCCGTCATGGTGGCGACGCTGGGCGATTGAGGCTTGGGCTCGCCCCGGGCTAGAACTGGGCGGAACCCAGAGAAGACGCAGGACCGAGGACCACAGGATTGGCCTTGATCCGCAACTACCGGAGGACCTGGTTGCGAGCCGATCTCACCGCCGGGCTTGTCGCGTCGGCGGTCGTGATCCCTCAGGCGATGGCCTACGCGGCGATCGCCGGCCTTCCGGTCCAGGTTGGCCTGTATACGGCGCTG